>DASRSL010000204.1:0-7644 GCA_035656495.1 Roseiarcus sp. | reverse complement strand
GCCGACGGCCGGCTCGAGGAGCGGCTCAGCCTCTGCGCCAAACGCTCCTGTTACCCGACGAAGAGTCATCTTCGTCCGCGACGATCGGCTTGGTCAGAGTACGGGCGCCGCGGTAGGAGGAGGAGGGGAGGAGGAGAGGAGGTTGCGGCTCGGCAAGGACAGCCTCTTGGGGCGCGTGCAGCTTCTAGAGGGATCAGACCGCACGGGTCCTCATCGGAATTCGAGACCGTGGGAAGCGGCAGCTGGCCAGCTCGCCAGTGCTCGTCGGGGCAAGAGCAATCGGAAACTACCTGGCGGAAGCCAATCAGGAGAGAGGACCGAACGCCGGCAAAGAGGAAAGCGCCAACGGGACGCAGCTCGGGCTCGTGAGCATGCGGCGTGGAAAATTCCCTCCTTGGCGCCTCGTCCGAACTGCCAGCTTTACTCCGGCGCGGATGAGGCGCACCGCACCACGCAAGGGCGCCCCTAATGGGCCAGGGACCAAGCACAGCAGGAACGTCGCTTATCGCTCTCCTCTTCCCGTTTGCGAGGTCGATCGGCGACTCTCCGACGTCAACGCTGCTGGCGCTCTGATCTCCGTCATTTTTTTACGGGAAATTCAGCGGTCGGTTCTGGCCTGCATCGGTTGGTTAGTTACAGTACGACAATTGACGCTTGTACGCGAAAGAGCGAACCGGACGAATGGGTTCATCGGGTCTGGATTTCGGTCAAGCTTCGGTTGGCGGCCGATTGGTTTCGGCTAGGTTTGCCGGTTGAGCGTCAGGTGCGGCCGGACGATTTTGGTCTTATCCTCCAACAGCGACCGCTCGTCGACCTCGGCCAGCATGTGGCGCCGCCATTTGGGGTCCTCGAGCCGCAGCTCGATCGGGCGGAAGGCGTAGCGACCGGAATATGGGCGTTCCCGTCGGATAATTACGACGTAACTATGTAGATGACGCCGTCGCCGCGCAAAGGGCGGTTCTCGGCACCGTAAGGATGCTCTCGCTCATGGCAGACGAGCACGCCGCGCCGCGGTCGGCCATTGCTGCGTTTCGTCGCGGTCGGTGTCGCCGGTTTGGAGCCTGCGCCTATGTCAGCTCGCGGCTGAGGATCTTGATCCACTCGGTCTATGATTCCTCGATCAACCGGACATCGCGCTAGATCCGAACACCGGTGGCGCCGCAAAGACTCGATTTTCGACCTCGGTCTTGAGGCGCTCATTCGTGACGCCCTGAGGTATGGGGTTGTGAACTTCCGCCGGGTGCGCCGGTGCGGGGGCCGCTGTCTCTCTTGCGCAGCAATCTGATGGAGCGCGACCTTGCCGGAGCTATCTCCGGCTCCTGCGTGTTGCGGAGGCCTTCAGGATCCTCGAGGGCGATCTCGCGATCTGGTTGACTTCCATCAGCTCGAGGCGCGCCTCGAAGCGCACATGTTCATCGGGGTACGCCGTGACGTAGCGGGCGCCCCCGCGAAATGCACGGCTGAATCTTCCTTTGTGCTTGGTGCTCAGCACGAAGACGCCGTCGAACTTCTCTTGTCGGGATCGATGGCGAAGCGCTCGGCGCCGATCGTCTTGAGATAGCAGCGAAAGCGCCTCTACGCCGCGCTGAAACGGTTCGAGATTGAATGGAGAGCTGAGCCTGTTTCCGACGAGGAAATCACTGCGTGCTTCGCTGAGCGGCGACAGATGCTGGTCATCGTCAATACGCAGGCGCACGCCAAGGCGCTCTTTGCCAAAATCAAGGACATGGAAGGCGGATTTCACCTCTCGACATTGATGTGCCCGCTTCATCGCCGAAGGACGCTGGCGGAGATCAAGCGTCGTCTCAAAGAGGGCGGGCCTGTTCGACTGGTCAGCACGAGCCTGATCGAAGCCGGCGTGGACGTCGATTTCCCGGAGGTCTGGCGCGCCGCGACCGGCCTCGATGCGATCAGTCAGGCGGGAGGCCGGTGCGATCGCGAGGGCGGGCCAATACTTGGCCGAGTCGTCGTGTTCGCGCCCGCCGAGGTGAAGCTGGCAAAAGACGTCGAGGCGCTGTGGGGGGCAACGCGGCCGGTTCTGCGCCAATTCAAGGAAAATCCCAACAACCTCGAACCCATTCGCGCCTACTTCAAGGAAGTCTATTGGCAGAGGGGCCGCGAAGCGCTCGATGGCGCGAAGGTCGGAAGCTGGGTCGGAATTCTTCCGGCAATCAAAGAGCGGGCGAAAGAGCTGACCTTCCCCTTCGCCAGCATCGCCGAAGCCTTCCAGTTGATCGAGGACTATAAGGAGCCTGTCATCGTGCCGTGGCGCGCCGACCCGGAAGACCGCAGGGCAGAGAAGCTCTTGGCCGCCATCGAATCGAAGCCGCGGCCATCGGGTTCCGATTATCGGCGTCTGCAGCAATACACAGTGTCGATTCGGCCGGAGATACGCCGCGATTGGCTTGCGTGGGAGTGCTCAAGCCGGTGCATCCGGCGATCGGGGACGCGCTGCTCAAGTTTACGGATTTGTGGAGATACGATCCGAGGACGGGGTTGGACTTGGACGACCCGGAACTGCTGCCGACGGGGCAAACGATACTTTGAATGGTTGCCCCCGGCCGAGCTCGTTGATGTCGCGTATTCCATCGAAGCGCACTTCGATCTGACTGAGAAGGCGACGAAGGAAGACACACCGGCGAAGCATATCAGCATGTTCAACCGGCGGGCCGCGAGCGGCCAATGCTTCCATCAGCCCTGCCTCGGCACGCGCGAGTTCCCGGCGGATTTCCGGCTGCTGGCGGAAACTGAACCGCTTCCCGACAGCGAACTGCGCGATGATCAGCGAAACCGCGATCTCGGCTGGATGCTCTACGATATCGACTTCGCCGATGGCCGAACGTCGCGCTTCTTCCGCGCGCGTCTGACCGACGGCGTGCTTGATGTGACGCGCTGCCTCGCCGAAGGAGAGGCGGCGTGACGATCCTGCAGGCGCTTGATCGCTACTATGATCGCATGGCGGCGCGCGGCGAGGCCGAATCGCCCGGCTACTCGCGGGAAAAGATCAGCTTCGCCCTCGTCCTCTCTGCAGATGGCGAACCGATCGACAGGATCGATTTTCGACAAGTGAACGGCAAGCGCCTTGTCCCCGCACTCAAAGAAGTTCCGGCCGCTGTCAGGCGCACCATGGCCATCTCGCCCAATCTCTTCTGGGACAAGACCGCGTACGCGCTCGGACGGACCGGCGCCGAAGATGCGCGCACCCTCCAGGAGCATAACGCATTCAGAACGTTGCATCTTGAGGTGCTCGCCGGCGCCAACGACGCTGGACTCGCCGCGCTCCGCCGATTTCTCGAACGGTGGATGCCCGAGCGGTTCGATGCGCCGCCCTTCATCCCGGAGATGCTCGACACAAACGTCGTTTTCCGGCTCGACGGCGATGCCGGCTTCATCCACGAACGTGAGGCGGCGCGGCGTATCGTCGAAGCGCGATCCGCCGGAGACGCCGAGCAAGCCATGTGCCTCATCACCGGCGCGGTCGCGCCTGTGCGACGGTTGCATCCCTCCATCAGAGGCGTTGAAGGAGCTCAAAGCTCTGGCGCTTCGCTGGTTTCGTTCAATCTCGAAGCGTTCAAGTCATACGGCAAGGAACAGGGAGATAATGCGCCGACTTCGGAAGCGGCCGCGTTCCGTTACGGCGCCGCCCTCAACCGAATGCTCGATCGCGGCAGCCGCGACCGCATTCAGCGGACAGTCGGCGACACAACCGTTGTTTTTTGGGCAGACGCCTCCGGCGTAGGCGAAACAGCAGCCAATGCTGCCGAGGACGTCTTCGCGACGATCTTCGATCCGCCCTCCACGAAACCGGCCAGCGACAGCGATGCGCAGGAGGCTGTGAAGCTTCGCGACAGGCTCGAGGACTTCGCCAAAGGGCGACCCGTCAAGCACATCGATCCGCGCCTCGAGCCGGGTACCCGTTTCTACGTGCTCGGTCTGGCCCCCAATGCAGCGCGGCTTTCGGTGCGCTTCTGGCTGGAGGATCGTTTCGAGCACGTCGCCCACCGTCTGGGGCTGCATGCGCGGGACCTGGCAATCGAGCCCCAGCCCGGCGGCTGGGTGCGGCCGCCTTCGGTTCAGCGCCTGCTCGTCAAGACGACCGCCTTGCAGGAGAAATTCGACAACATCCCGCCGCAGCTCGGCGGCGAGGTTACGCGCGCGGTGCTGACGGGCCTGCCCTATCCGCGCACGCTGCTGTCGGCCGCCATCATGCGGTTGCGCGCGGGGGATGATCCCCGCTCCGGCTGGCGCGCCGCAGCGATCAAGGCGTGCATCAACCGCGCGCTCAGATTTCGCTTCGGCGAAGGCGCGCGCCCCGATGGGTCGCGCACACTTGAGCGATCGAATGAGGAGGAAATACCGGTGGCCCTCGAACCCCAAAGCAAGAACGCCGCTTATCAGCTTGGCCGCCTCTTCGCGGTGCTGGAAGCGGCCCAATACGCAGCGCTTGGCCGCGTGAACGCACCGATCGGCGATCGCTATTCCGCCGCCGCTTCGGCCACGCCGGCGCGTGTTTTCGGTCCGCTGTTGCGCGGGTTGAAGCACCACGTCTCGGACGCGAAGAAGCGGGGCAAGGGCGGTTGGATCGAGCCCAAGGTCGGCGAAATCATGCTCATGCTGCCGCCCGACCTCCCGCGGACGCTTCATCTTGAAGACCAAGGCCGATTCGCTGTCGGCTACTACCACGAGCGCGCCACGCGACCGGCGACGAGTAACGACACCGAAACCGAGGGGAAAAACAATGACGAGTGAAAATTCTGGACTGTCGAGGCGCCACGAGTTCGTGCTGTTCTTCGACGTCACCAACGGCAACCCGAACGGCGATCCGGACGCCGGCAACATGCCGCGCATGGATCCCGAGACCGGGCATGGCCTCGTCAGCGACGTCTGCCTCAAGCGCAAGGTCCGCAACTACGTCGAGAATTTCGCGGAGTCGGATCACAAGCGCGACCCCCGTCGCCATTGCATTTATGTCTCCGAGGGCGCCATCCTCAACGAGAAGCATCGGGAAGCTTATCTCCGCGAGCGCCCCAACGATGCGAAGGTAAAGAAGGCCGCGAAACTGACACCTGACTCGGACGAAGAAGCTAAGCGCATTCGCCAGTTCATGTGCGACAATTTCTATGATATCCGCGCTTTTGGCGGCGTCCTTTCCACCGGAATCAACGCCGGCCAAGTGCGCGGACCGGTGCAGTTCGCCTTCGGCCGATCGATCGAGCCCATCCTGCCGCTCGAAGTCTCGATCACTAGCATGGCGGCGACGAACGAGAAAGAGAAGAAGGAGCGCGAGGATGACGAGAAGCGCGGCGACAAGCGCACGATGGGCCGCGAGCATATCGTGCCCTACGGGCTTTATCGGGCGCACGGCTACGTCTCGGCGCCGCTCGCCTCGCACCCGGTCAAGGGCACAGGCTTTTCGGAGGACGATCTCGATTTGCTGTTCGAGGCGTTGAAGACGATGTTCGAGCACGACCGCTCTGCAGCCAGAGGCGAGATGGCCAGCCGCAAGCTGATCGTTTTCCGCCACGCCAGCGCGCTCGGCAAGCGTCCGCCTCGGAGCTTTTCAAGCGCGTCAAGACTTGGCGACTATTCAAAGGGGAACGTTGTAATCCCGGTGACGATAGGCTCGACAATGCACCGCCCGCCCGCAGCTTCTCGGATTACGAGATTACGATCGACCGCGACGGGCTATCGCCGGACAAAGTCGAGATCGACGTGCGGCTGTGAGCGAAGCGACGACAAAGGCGGAGGGATCCTCAGACGATCGGGACGACGACCCCATCCCCATCTCCGCCGTCCAGCACGCCGTCTATTGCCTGCGGCAGGCGGCGCTCATCCATATCGAGCGGATGTGGGAGGAGAACCGCTTCACCGCGGAAGGGCGCGTGCTGCACGCGCGGACGGACGAGCCGGGCCGGCGCTATACGCGACGCGTTCGGCGCGTCACGGCCATGCCGCTCGCCTCGCGGCGGCTCGGGCTCGCCGGGGTCGCCGACGTGGTCGAGTTCCATCGCGAGGGCGGCGACGAGACGCCCTACCCCGTCGAATTCAAGCGCGGCAAGCCGAAAACGCATCGCGCCGACGAGGCGCAGCTCTGCGCGCAAGCGCTCTGCCTCGAGGAGATGACCGGGCGGCCGGTTCCCGAAGGCGCGCTCTTCTACGGCGAGACGCGCCGACGCGTGGAAGTCCGCTTCGACGACGAGCTCAGGCGCGTGACCGAGAATGCGGCCGCGGCGCTGAGAGCGCTCTTCGCCTCCGGCCGCACGCCGCCCGCCGAATACGAGAAGCGCAAGTGCTCGGCCTGCTCGCTCATCGACCTCTGCAAGCCGCAGGCGTTCGGGCGCTCGGCGAAGGCTTGGCGCGAGCGGCAAGTGCGGGCCGCGATCGAGCAGCATGACTCTTAGGCGGACAACGGCGCATGCCCTCATCCGGCGCTTCGCGCCACCTTCTCCCCCAATCCCCGGGTCAAGCCCGAGGAGGAGAAGGGATCGCGCCTTGCGGGAGAGGGCCGGGGCGGTCGGCCCCTCCACCATGCTTCGCATGGTCCTCCTCCCCCGCTGCGCAGGGGAGGAGAAGTGAAATGTACGATCCGGTTAGATCGCTGACAGAGTGGACCGGATACATCGTTGACAGGTCTATTGCACGGGGAGGAGGGCCCCGCCGATGCCTTGGAGTGAGACCTGCGCGATGGATGAGAGAATGCGGTTTGTGATCGCAGCGAGCGAGGACGAGGCGGTGATGAGCGAGATCTGCGCCGACTTCGGGATCAGCCGGCAGACCGGCTACAAATGGCTTGAGCGCTATCGAGCGGAGGGGATTGAAGGGTTGCAGGAGCGCAGCCGGGCGCCGATCCGCCATGGTCGTGCGCGCGATGACGAGTTGGTTGAGGCGGCGCTGGCGTTGCACGAGCGTCATCCCACCTGGGGTCCCAAGAAGCTGCGCCGGAAGCTTGGCGAGCGTTTTCCGGAGGAGGCGGCGCCGGCGAGCAGCACGATCGGCGACTGGCTGCGCAAGGAAGGGCTGACTGAAGCGCGGCGGCCGCGCCGGCGGTGTCCGCCCTTTTCTTCGCCGTTCCAGGCGCTCGACGCGCCCAACGACGTCTGGTGCGCCGACTTCAAGGGCTGGTTTGCGACCGGCGACAAGAGGCGCTGCGATCCGGTGACGATCAGCGACGCGATGAGCCGCTATCTCCTGCGCCTTAAGGCCGTGGCGCGGCCGGACGGAGCGCATGTGCGGCCTGAGTTCGATGCGGCGTTCTGCGAGTTCGGGCTGCCACTTTCGATCCGCTCGGACAATGGGCCGCCATTCGCCTCGGTCGGCGCCGGCGGGCTGGGGAGTGTCAGGTCTTTTGTGTAAGAGGCTTCCGTGAAGGCGGAAGCGTGGTGGGCGGCGGGCATCGGCCGGAACCCGCCGTCGAACTCTCGGAGGCCAACAAGGGCCGAGGAGGCAGCCCTGTCAAGGCCTTTAGCCGCCGAAGGCGGTGGCCGAAGGCCAGCCTTTACAGGGCTGCCTCCTCGGCCATACTCGGGCCACCGAGTTTGACGGTCGATCGCCACCGACGCCTCGATCCTGGTCGCGTGGCTCTGCGCCGTCGGACTCATCGCGTTGATCCCGGAAAGCGCGGACCGAAGTGAAGGGCGAACTGAC
>DASRSL010000203.1:0-2099 GCA_035656495.1 Roseiarcus sp. | reverse complement strand
CCGCGCATGGCACGGTGACCCGTCACTATCGCGAGTATCAGAAGGGCCGAGAAACTTCGACCAACTCGATCGCTTCGATCTTCGCCTGGACGCGCGGCCTCTCGCATCGCGCCAAACTCGACGACAACGACGCGCTGGCGAGATTCGCCGCGACCTTGGAGAAGGTCTGCGTCGATACGGTCGAGGCGGGCTTCATGACGAAGGATCTGGCGTTGCTCGTCGGGCCGGAGCAGAAGTGGCTCTCGACATCGGGCTTCCTCGACAAGGTGGATGCGAACC
This sequence comes from Roseiarcus sp., assembly GCA_035656495.1. Lineage (GTDB taxonomy): Bacteria > Pseudomonadota > Alphaproteobacteria > Rhizobiales > Beijerinckiaceae > Roseiarcus. The sequence continues at coordinate 1,820 of DASRSL010000203.1, read as the reverse complement.
TGAAGGGGGCGATGGGAGCGTAAGTTGCGAGGCTGAAGACGCCTCAATGACGCCTCAACCAGTGTCATTGCATGTTCATGAATGTTCAGTTAACGTTCAAATTTGAGAATACTTTCTGCGTTCGCGTCTAGGAGATTGTGCGCATGGGTTGCGTGAAACGCCAGCTGCGAGTTCGAGCGGCGCTCCGCGAGCCATGCGATACGATTCCGTTCGATCCGACCGACGTCCAGATCGGCAGCCGGCTTCGGCGGACCCGCATTTTCAGAGATCTCACCCAGTGTGAGCTGGCGCGGCGCATAGGGGCTACCGAGCGGGAAGTGGAGGCCTTCGAGAGTGGAGCGACGCCGATCGACGCTTGGCAAGCGCTGAAAATCAGTCGCGTTCTCGACGTGCGGCCGTCATTTTTCCTCCCGGGCTCGGCCCGCGGCGTCTCGGACGCGGAGGAGCTGATGGAGCCCTCTGCGAGAGGCGAACCGCCGGAGCCGTGCGTCGGTGGGGCGGCGGGTGAACGTGTGAGAGAGATTTACGAGAGCATCAGCAGTCCAAAGATCCGAAAGCTGCTGGTCGATTTGATGCTGGTGATCACGGCCAGCGAAGACGGCGGTCGACATCTGATGTGAGCCGGCCACCGAAAATGCTGGCCGCGGCCTGAATCCAAGGGCGCCCCTGCGGACGCCTCGGGCCCTCTCGATCCGCCCTCAGCTGAGTTCCTCCTGGACGAGGCTCACCCAATAGCCCGCGCCGAGCGTCAGGATCTCGTCGTTGAAATCATAATCCGGCGTGTGGACGTTGTGGAACGAACCGTCGGGCGCGACGCCGTTGCCGATCAGAACAAATCCGCCGGGACGCGCCTCCAGCATGAACGAAAAGTCTTCCGACGCGGTAAGTTGCGGCGCCTCGCCGTTCACTTTCCCATCGCCGACCACGGCCTTCGCGGCGGCGACGGTAATCTCGGTCTGCTCGGCGTGGGTCACGAGCGCGGGGAAGCGCCGGTCATACTCGACCACGGCCGTGCAGCCATAGGCGCCGGCGGTCGCATGCGCGAGCTCGGTCAGGCGCTTTTGCAGCAGGTCGCGAAACCCGCGCCCGGCGATTCTTCGGCCGCGTTTCGCGCGACGACGCGCCCGGCGGGGATCGACGATCAGCCCCCCGCCTTCTCCCGAATTCCCGCTTCGACCGCGGCAAGCGCGTCTTTCGCCTTTGCGCCGTCCGGGCCGCCGGCTTGCGCCATGTCGGGGCGGCCGCCCCCGCCCTTGCCCCCGAGAGCGGCCGAGCCGAGGCGGACGAGGTCGACCGCGTTGAAACGGGCGGTCAGATCTGGCGTGACGGCGACGACGAGGCTCGCCTTGCCGTCTTCGGCGGTCGCGACGATCGCGACGACGCCGGAGCCGAGGCTCGCCTTGGCTTCGTCAGCGAGCGATTTCAGGTCCTTCATTTCGACGCCCGTGACGGCGCGCGCATAAAGCTTTACGCCCGCGACCTCACGCACCGCGTCGCCGTCGGATGCGCCGCCGCCCATTGCGAGCTTGCGGCGCGCGTCGGCGAGTTCGCGCTCGAGCTTTCGCTTGTCCTCGAGCAAGCTCTCGAGCCGCTGAGCCGCCTCGCCCGCCGGCGCCCGCAGCAGCGCAGCGAGATCGGCGAACGCGCGAGAATCCTCGGTGAGCCGCTTGCGGGCCTCGTCGCGGGTGCGCGCTTCGATGCGGCGCACGCCCGAAGCGACCGCGCTCTCGCCAATGATCGAGACGAGGCCGATGTCGCCGGTGCGCCGGACGTGCGTGCCGCCGCAGAGTTCGACGGAATAGGGCCTGGGGCCGTTGTCG
>DASRSL010000202.1:0-17336 GCA_035656495.1 Roseiarcus sp. | reverse complement strand
GCATTCTGGTCATGAACTTCTCTCGAGGATCGCTTGAGCGACGATGTGGGCGACAGCAGAGAGAGTAAGCGCGACGAAGATAGAGGCGGCCGGCTCAGCTACCGCGAAGCTGCCCGCCCGAGAAATTGCCAATAACGCATGTTAACACCATTATCAAGTTGGTCTGTCGACGCGACGGCGGGGACCCTCCCCGCGGCAAGGCGGCTGTGGAGCGGACTCCGGTCCCTCCCGAGGCGATCCCTTTAGGCCCGCTTCCCACCAAACCCCGAAATTCTAACCGAGAGGCTGCCCGGCGACCCAGGGATGGCGGAAAAGTTTGGGCCGTCGCGGCAAATTAAGCATATGGAACAAATAAGGAACAAATCCTTTCCTGCGGCCAGAATTTGTGCCACCGTAAACATTCCGCTGACGATCGGCAACGCGATGACGAATGAGGATGGCATGGACGAGGAGACGCCGCGCAAGGCCGCAGACGACGAAATTCACCCGGGCCGCGAAGAGGAAGCGCATTCTGGAATTTTTTGAGTTGGACCGCTGACAACCCATTGAAAAGTCCCGAATCGGACGAAAAAATCCAAAGGAATCCAAGAGAATCCAGGCCCGATTCCTTGGTCCGGCTTGGTTCGGCTTGGAGGAATTTGGCCTATTGGCCGCAAACGGAGTCGGTCGGTCACCTGAGGGGGTCGCAAACCAGACCCAGGGCCGCCATCCAAATCCGAGTTCCCTCCCCGGCCTGCCCAATTCGCGCCCTTAACAGCGTTTATCCTTCTTCTCGGGCTGGGGCTGGCTGGAGGGCTCGTCCATGCGCATCAGCCGCATCATTGTGTCGACCGCCGCCGGCCTCGCGGCGCTCATGATCGGTCAAGCCGCCTACGCCGACCTCCTGATCGAGATCGACAAGTCCGCCCAGCGCATGACCGTCACGCTCAACGGCGAAAAGCTCTACGTCTGGCCGGTGGCGACCGGGGGGATCGACTACGACACGCCGAGCGGCGAATTCAGGCCGTTCCGGATGGACCTCGACCACCACAGCGAGGAGTGGGACAATGCGCCGATGCCCTATTCGATCTTCTTCACGATGACCGGCAACGCCATCCATGGCACCTACGAGCGACGCAGTCTCGGTCACGCCGTTTCGCACGGCTGCGTTCGGCTGTCGGTGAAGAACGCAGCAGTGCTGTGGAGCTTGGTGAAGCGGGAGAAGATGGCCCACACCACCGTGGTGCTGCGCGGGGAAGTCCCTGGGGCGGTCCGCGACGCCTCCCAGTCGGCTCCGCTTACCGAGGACGACCCGGGCTATGGCGCGGGTCAGCCGCTCGATCTGCGTCGCTTCGAAGAGCGACTTGCGCCGCCCTGATTCGCGAGCTGCCCAATCGATGGCGAGCAGCCGCCGACGCAAACCTCAAGCGATTCCGCGCAATCGAGGCGGCCGCGTTGAATTGCCCAGTGTAAGCCCGGCGCCTTCGCGTCCGTGACACGCCGCGGCCCGCGCGAGCGCGATGAATCCTCCCACCGCCACCTCTTCCGCTCGCATCGTCGGATCGAGCGCGGCTTCCGCGAGAAGCGCCGCGAGGTCGAGACCGAGCGAGGCGGCGAAGCGTTTCAGCGACTGGCGGAGCATCTTGCGCCGCTGGCCGAAGGCGGCGAGCGTCAGGGCGGAGAGCACGCCCGGATCGCACGGGTCCGGCGCGGCTCGCGGGACGAGTTCGACGAGGCTCGATGCGACTTTCGGCGAAGGAGTGAAGGCGGCGGCAGGCACGTCGAACAGGATCCTCGCCTCGGTCCGCCACCCTGAAAGAACGGCGAGGCGGCCGTAGTCCGCCCGCTCCGCAGGCGTTGCGACGATGCGCAGCGCGACCTCACGCTGGAACATGAGAATCAGGCGATCGTAGAAGGGAGGCCAGGGTTCGGCGCGCAGCCAACCGCTGAGAAGCGGAGTCGCGACGTTGTAAGGAAGATTGGCGCAGATGCGGATCGGCGCGCCCTCCGCCTTGGCCGCGAGGGTCTGGGGCTTGACCGTCAGCGCGTCCGCCGAAACGACCTCGAGCCGGCCCGGCCAGCGGTCGCCGATCTCGGCGAGCGCGGGAAGGGCGCGCTCGTCCCGCTCAATCGCGATCACCTTTCTCGCGCCTTCTGACAGTAGCGCGCGGGTCAGGCCGCCAGGCCCAGGTCCGACCTCGATGACGGCGACGCCATCGAGCGGCCCCGCCGCCCGGGCGATCTTCGCCGTGAGATTGAGGTCGAACAGGAAATTCTGGCCGAGCGCCTTGCGGGCGTCGAGACCGTGCCGGGCCACGATCTCGCGCAACGGCGGCAGTCCGTCAGCTGCGAGGGTCATCGCGTCAAGCGGTCCGCCAGCCTCAGCGCGGCAATGAGGCTCGAAGGATTGGCGATACCCTTGCCGGCGATGTCGAACGCCGTGCCATGGTCGGGCGAGGTCCGCACGAACGGCAGGCCGAGAGTGACGTTGACGCCTTCGTCGAACGCGAGCGTCTTGACAGGAATAAGGCCCTGGTCGTGGTACATGGTCAGCGCGACGTCGTAACGCGCTCGGGCGGCGGGGTGGAACATCGTATCCGCCGGCATCGGGCCGGCGATCTCGATCCCTTGCGCGCGCAGCGATTCGATCGCGGGCGCGATGATCGCCGTCTCCTCGCTTCCCATCGCGCCGCCCTCTCCCGCGTGAGGATTGAGGCCGGCGACAGCGATTCGGGGACGGGCGAGACCGAATCGAGCGCGAAGTTCGGCGTCGACCACCCGCACGGTTCTTACGATCAGGTCCTCGCTCAGCGCCTTCGGCGCCTCAGCGAGCGGGATGTGGATGGTGACCGGAACGACAGCCAGAGCCTTGGACCAGATCATCATGACCGGGAAAGGCGTCGCGCCCCAAGCCTTGGCGAGCTCGCCCAGATATTCCGTATGGCCGGGGAAGCGGAACCCGGCGTCGTAAAGCAGGGCCTTGGCGATCGGATTAGTGACGACGGCGCGCGCTGCGCCATCGTGCACCGATTGGACGGCGCGGTCGATCGATTCGATGGTCGCCTCGGCGTTGCGCGAGTCGGGTCGGCCCGGCTCGGACACGACCCGATGTTTTAGCGGAACGACCGGCAGACCCTGTTCGACCACGGCCGCGGCGCGCGAGGGTTCGGTTTCGATGATCGGCGCCTCGAAACCCGCCCGTTTTGCAGCGGCGGCCAGGAGAGCCGGGGACGCGAGGATGAAGAACGGCGGGTCGCCGGGCGCCCGCCCCCGCCACACCGAGAGCGCCAGTTCCGGGCCGATGCCCGCCGGATCGCCCATCGTCATCGCCAGAGGGGGCTTGTCGCTGGTCAATGGGCCCAAGCCCTCACAGGCCGACGTTCCCCTTGATGTCGCCAAGGGTGCGCAGAGTGAGCTGGAAAATCAGCGTCTGGACGCGTACGGCCGGATTGTAGATGACAGGCCCGCCGGCGTAGATGGGATAGGCCGCCGGAGCGCTCAGGTTCGTCGCATACCTCAGGGTAAAGGTGGTGCAATCGTCCTTGTAGCCGAGCCCGAGCGAATAGCCGACCGGGTAGAAGAGCGGAGTCTCCTGAGTGGCCGTATCGTAAAAGTGCCGCGACATGTCGAGCACGAGCGATCCGTTGACGGACCAACGATCGAGGAAATTATAGGATGCGCTGCCGGTCAGCCCTTCGCGGGGATACTGCCAGCCGAGCGCGGGCTGTGCGGAATAGCGCGCATAGTCGAGACTGGTGTTGACCCCGGCGATGTTCGCCCTGGCGATGGCGTCGAAGCGATCGAGCTGGAACGTCGAGCTGTCGAACTGCTGCTTGCTGATGAGCGAAATCGGGGCCGAGGTCGGCTGGAGCGTCTGGCCGACGACGAAGTTGGAGAATTTCTTGTCGAGGCCGGATTCGAGGCCGGTGTTGGCGACGTCGTAGAGCGTGTAGGAGTTCTGGCCAGCGACCTGGATCGACTCCCCGCCAAGGATGTCGGCATGGCCGCCGTTGGCGAAATTCGACGTGTACTGCATGCCGTAGTTGAGCCGGGTGCCGCCCTCGATCCGGTCGTAGCCGGAGAACTTGTTCCAGGCGAAGAGGTTCGTTTCGTCGAAGACGAGGCTCTGGGCGTCCTCATTGGGCTGTATGCTGGGAATGACTTCGCTCGGCCGGACGATGAACTGACCGATTGGCGTGATCGTCTGCGTGCCCCACCAGGAGCTCATGGTGAACGGATAGCGATACTCGAGGCCGACGCCCGCCATGCCGCGAGCGAATGAGCCCTGGTCGCCGCCGGAGAAGAACGCCGCCTGGCTCGAGTTGGCGACCGTGCTCGACCCGATTGCGCTCGCGTAGGTGATCGAGCCGGTCTCGTTGAGCTGGGTCGACTCGCCGTCGAGGCGGCCGAAGACGAACGGCTTCCACTCCTCGCCGATCGGGTCGATATAGCTGCGCTGCCAGGAAACCTGCCCGGACGCGCGGGCATAGTCGCCCGCGATGCTTCGCAGCATGCATGCGCCCGGATAGTACGTGTTGACGTATGTGCCGCCGACGGCTGTCTCGCAGACATTGTAGAGGTGATAGGCGTTGTCGAACGTCTGCAGGCCGGTGGACTGGAACGCGGCGTTGGTCTGATTGATGTTGGCGACGTTGGCGTCGACCGTCACCTGGCCGCCGATCCCGTTGCTGCGGTCGGCCGGCACGTCGAAGACGCGGTTGTAGTCGAGCACCGGGACCGCCTCTGGCAGCGTGCGGTTGTCGTCATTGGGGGTCATGCCCTCGAAGTGGTAGGCGCTGAGGTCGAAGAAGCTATGGTCCGCTTGGCCGCGCAGGTAAATCGACGAAACGACGTCCTGGAAGTAGTAGTTGCTGAAGTCGATGCCCTGAAGCCGGTAGTCGTTGGCGAAGAATTTATCCGACAGCCACGTCGCGTTCCAGCCGAATTGCCAGTACTGGTTCAGGAAAAAGTTGCCCTTGGTTTCGACCGAGCCCCGCAACCTCTGGTCCCCGGCCCCGTAGGGGTAAACGGGGAAGACGTTGGGCTGCTGCTCGTCGATCCCGGTCGCGCGGATGCTGTATTGCCCGTTTGACAGTCGCTGCCGCCAGTCGACCTCGCCGAGGAGCCCCTGTTTCGACAAGTACGTCGGAATGAGCGTCAGATCGTAGTTCGGCGCAAGATTGATGAAGTAGGGCCAGCTCACGCCGTAGCCGAGATTGGCGCCGGAAACAAACGACGGAGCCAGAAGACCGGTCTTCTTGTTGACGGTCGAATCCGGCGAAGAAAAATAGGGCATATAGAAGACCGGGAAGCCCCAGACGAGCATCTGCGCGTCCTCGAAATAGATCGTATGGGTCTCCTGGTTCTCGATGATCCGGGCTGCGCGCACCTGCCAGAATGGCGGCCAGTCGGGATGATTCTTACAGGGTTCGCAGGCCGTGTAGGAGCCATTGGTGAGAACGGTCACGTTGCCGTTCGTTCGCTCCACGCGTGGGGAGGTGAAGCGCGTCTTGTCTGAGGTCAGCACCTGGACGCTGTCGATGAAGCCGTTGCTGAAATCGTCGCTGAGCTCGAATCGGCTGCCGTAGACGACGTCGCCATGCTCGTCCGTCATCTTCGCGTGGCCCTCGGCGTAGACCCGCTTGGTGGCGCGATTGTAGATCACGCGGTCGGCCTGAAGAACGCGGCCCTTGTAGAAGAGCTGGACCGAACCGATCGCCGAGACGGTGTTCTTGTCCTTGTCGTAGACGAGCTCGTCGGCCTCGATGACGAGCTTGTCGGCAGGCTTGGCCGCCTCGGCGGCCGGCTGGGCGGACGGCGTCTGCGCTGCGATCGGAGACGGGACGAGGCTCAGCCACAAGACGAGCGCGCCAACCGCCGCCCGCGCCAGAGCCGACAGCACCGGTCTTGCGGGATGAACGCGACAACGCGCCTCAGAGGAGCTGACGGACGATTCCATCAACCATCCTCTTGCTGCAGCAGAACATAGACGCCAAACAAACACCCGACCAAACCAGGCGACCACCCCGCGACCGGCGCGCTGATGAAGCCGGCCTCGCCCAGATCGTTGATCACTTTGGTCGCCACATAAAGCACGAACCCGGCTGTGACGCCACCCGAAACCATATACTCGACGCCCCCCATTCGGAAGAATCTTAACGAAAAGCATGCGGCGACCAGCACCATCGCGGCGAGCAGCAGCGGCCTGGCCAGCAGCTCTTCGTAGCGCAGTCGATAGGGGGTTGCGTCCAATCCGGCTCGTGCCGTCTGTTCGGCGAGGGCGGGAAGGCGCCAAAAGGACACTGTTTCGGGCGCCACAACGGCCTGGGCGACTTCGCGACGATTAAGGACTGTCGCGAGCAAATAAGTCGAGACCGGAAGGGTCTCGAAGCCGGGCGTCACCACTTTGGCGTCGTGCAATTCCCAGTAGCCGTCGTGCAGGTCACCGGAGGCCGCGTCGACGCGTTCTATGAAGTTCCCCTTGTCGTCGAAGTTGAAGACCTCGACGCCGGTGAGCTTCGTGCCGTCCGCCTCCTTGCCGCGGGCGTGGACGATCGCCTGCCCGTCGACGCTCTTTTGCCGCAGCCACAGGTCGCCCCAGGGGTTCGCTTGGCCGCCAAATACTTTTGTCTCGATCTCGTCGGATCTCTCTTTCATCCATGTCGACGCCGGATTGTAGGCGACATCAGCCAGGATTCCGATCAGAATTATGACGATGATGGGGGGCGTCAGGATCTGCCAGACCGAAACCCCGGCGGCGCGCGCCACCACGAGCTCCATCTTCCGGGACAGATTGAGGAACGCGATCATCGCGCCAAACAGCACCGCGAAGGGCAGCGCCTGCTCCGCGACGGTCGGCGTCCGAAGGAACGACAACCCCGCCATCAGCAGGCCGGTCGCCTTTGGCGCGTCGCCCGAACGCCGAAGCATCTCCACGACGTCAATTGCGTAGATGAGAAAGAACACAAACAGAAAAACGGCGATCACGGTGCGCATAAAGCGGCCGGCAAGATAAAGCGAAAGGGTTCTGCCCATCATGTCGGAGCCGCCAAAAGGCGCCCGCTGGAGGCCGGAGGCAGCTGGCGGCGGAAGATCATCGCCAAGGCGCCCAGGATGGCGCCGATCGGGATGGCCCAGACGAAGAACTCAGCCGATGGAACGCCGACCGTCAACGTCGTCGCCGCGATGCCGAGCGTGCGAACGAGGACGAAAGCGAGTATCGCTCCGGCGATCGCCAGGCCGCGTCCCTGTCGGGTTGTGCGGGCTTCGCCAAGCGACGCGAAGGCGATCAGGCCCGCGACCAGCGCATAGAGAGGGCTGGCGAGGCGGTCGAGAAGCTCGCTGCGGATATGGCCGGCCATGACCGGATCAGCACGATCTTTCGGCTCTGGCGCCATGAGGTCAGCCGTGCTTCGCTGCCGCGGTCGCCTGACTCCGCTGATCGCATGGGAGAACTGGGAGAGGTCGATGGTGTAGTCGTCAAACGTCACGATTGCGCTATCGCCGGCTGATTGCGGGCGCAAGAGAACGCCTTTCGACAACTGAAGATAGCTGACGCCGTCCTTGTCGAACGTCTTTCCCGCCTCCGCTATGTAGGTCGAAGGGTGGGCGAGATCGCGCCGGTCCTGCATGAAGACGCCGCGCAGCGCTCCATCGGGAGTCCGGTCACGATAGTGAAACACGAAGCCCAGCTCGAGACTAGAAAATGCGCCTGGTCGCGCGAAGTTCGAGATGAAATCGGCGCGGATGAACGTGGTCAGGTTCTCGATCGCCCCGAAGCTCCACGGCAGAATCTGGACGTAGACCGTCGCGACGATCGCGAACACCGCGACCGAGAGCAGAACGATGGGCCTGAGGAGCCGCGCTGGCGACACGCCCGCAGCCGCCATCACGACCAGTTCGCTGTCGCCGTTGAATTTGTTGAGGGTGTAAAGAATTCCGGCAAAAAGGGCGACGGGCGCGATGACCGCCACGAGCGAGGGCAACGCCAGGCCGGTCATCATGAGAAAAATGAGGATCGTCTGGCCCTTGCTCGTTAGAAGGTCGATCTGGCGCAGGGCCTGCGTGATCCAAATGACGCCGGTAAGGACGACGAGACCGGTCAGGAAAGCCGTCGCGGCGGTCCTCAGAAGGTAACGCTCAATACGACTCATTTACGCCCAGACCGAAGAAGCGGGCTTGGGCGCCCCGCGCCCGCGGCGGCGGCTATCCAGGACCGCTGTGGTTTGCGAGGCGAGGCGTCTCCGGCCCGCCGGCGTCCCAACCCCGCAACCTCATGCCTGCGAATCACGGCATCTTATTGACGTCGGAGGCTAAGCCCCGATATCTCCTGCCCTGTCGCACGTGCAATTGGCCACGGCGATTCTTAACCCGGACACGGAATGCCTGTCGTATGAGCGCAGCCGTCAAAATCGCCTTTGGTTCCCTGTCCACGCCAAAGGGCGGCGCGCTTGTCCTGTTCGTGGGGGCGGACACGAAACCAGCGGCTGCCCTGACCGCGCAGTTCGGAGATCTCGAACCGTTGATCCGCGCCGCCGCCAAGGCCTCCAATTTCAAGGGCGCCCAGCGCACCGCCCTCGACATCCTGGCGCCCGCCGGGCTCGACCCGTCGAGACTGGTCGTCGTAGGGGTCGCTCCCGGCAAGGACAATGCACCGATCGACATGACGATGCTCGGCGGGTTCGTATTCGGAAAGGTCAGTGGCGCGCAAAAGATCGAGGTCGCATTCGAGGCGCCGTCGGGAACATGGGATGGCGCCGCCGCGGCCGATTTCGCCCTCGGCCTGAGACTTCGCGCTTATCGTTTCGACAAGTACAAAACGCGCAAGATGGAGACAGACGACGAGAACGCCATCGCGCCGGAGTTCGTCATCGGCTCGAGCCACGCGGCCGCGGCGCGGGCCGCTTGGCGCGACCGTCTTGCCGTCGCCGAAGGCGTGGAAATGGCCCGCGACCTGGTCAACGAGCCGCCGAACGTGCTCTTCCCCGCCGAATTCGCCGATCGCGCCAAGGCGCTCGAAAAACTCGGGGTCGAAGCTGCCGTCCTCGATGAAAAGGCAATGGGCAAGCTCGGCATGAACGCCCTGCTCGGGGTCGGCCGCGGGTCGGCGCGCGAAAGCCGCCTCGTCAGCTTGCGCTGGAACGGCGCGCGTTCGAAACGGACCAAGCCTATCGTCGTGATCGGCAAGGGGGTTTGCTTCGATTCGGGAGGGATCTCGATCAAGCCTGCGGCCGGCATGGAGGATATGAAAGGCGACATGGGCGGAGCGGCCACCGTCGTCGGCCTCATGCATGCGCTGGCGAGTCGCAGAGCCAAGGCCCATGTCGTCGGCGTCATTGGCCTCGTCGAGAACATGCCCGGCGGGAACGCCATTCGGCCGGGCGACGTCCTCACTTCGATGTCCGGGCAGACCATCGAGGTCGTCAACACGGACGCGGAGGGGAGGCTGGTGCTCGCCGATGCCCTCTGCTACGCCCAGCAGACCTTTTCGCCGCGGGCGATGATCGATCTCGCCACCCTGACCGGCGCAATCATCGTCGCGCTCGGCCAGGAATATGCCGGCCTCTTCTCCAACGACGACGACCTGGCGCAGCGGCTCATCGCCGCGGGAGAGGCGACCGGCGAGAAGGCATGGCGCATGCCGCTCGCCCGATCCTACGACAAGCTGATCGATTCCAAGATCGCCGACATGAAGAACACCGGCGGGCGCCATGGCGGCTCGATCACGGCCGCGCAGTTCCTGCAACGGTTTGTTAAGGATACGCCCTGGGCCCATATCGATGTCGCGGGCGTCGCCATGGGATCGCCATCGTCGGATATCAACCCGTCCTGGGCGTCGGGCTGGGGGGTTCGGCTCTTGAACCGTCTCGTTGCCGAGTCCTACGAAGATTAGGTGAGCTTCCGAGAACAAGGGCCGGGAGATCAGGATGCGGCTGGGACCAACGATGTTGGCGCTTGCGGTCGCGGCGTGGAGCGCAGGCGGCCAGCCCGCCTGGGCGCTTGCCGGCTGCGACGCCTTTTCCGCCGCCCTGCGCGCGAATGCAAGCGATCTCGGGGTCGAATTCTCCCGGGCGATCGTCGTGTCGCGAACTCGTTCCGACGCCAGCGTGTTCGACGTCACGACAAAAGTCGACGTCGACGCGACGCTGAGCTGCCGGGGCGACACATTCCTGCGTTTCGAGGCGCGAATCAGCCAGCCGGCCAACGCTCGCACGACCACCAATTTTGAGCGCTTGCAGGCCGCGGCGCTCAAGGCTGCGATCGGCTGGGACGGGGAGAAGAGCCGCGGCGTGCTGAAGGGCATGACGGCCGACGCGCACGAATACCTCGCCGCGTCGCGCCAGCGCGGCGACGTGTACATCGCCGGCAAGACCGAGGAGCATGAACCGGGCGGCGTCAGTCTTGGCCTGATGGCGACCGATTCGGACCGCACCTTCGTCATCGTCGGCCCCGCGTTCCAGTAGGCGCCGCCCATGGGCGAATTCCGCTTCCATCACCTCGAGCGCCGGCGGGTCGACCAGGCGCTGCCCGCCCTTTTGGAGCAGGCCTATGGCGAGGGCCGGCGCGTGGTCGTGCGCGCGCCCTCCCGGGAGATGGTCGAGGCGCTGAACGATTCGCTGTGGACCTACGACGACACGAGCTTCCTGCCGCATGGCGCAGCCGGCGACGGCGATCCGATGTCGCAGCCGGTCTCCTTGACGGCGAAGGTGGAAAACCCCAACGGCGCAAGCATGCTGGTTCTCGTCGCCGGGACCGAGACGAGCCCAGACGACGCGACCTTCGATTCAGTCGTGCGCCTGTTCGACGGGAGGGACGCGGAGGCGATCGCCGAAGCGCGGCGCGAATGGAGGCGGCTGAAAGACGAAGGCAGGACGCTCAGCTACTGGCGCGAAAGCGAGGACGGCTGGGAACGGGCAGTTTGAGGCGCCTATTTATATGAGGTGCATGTGCAGTGCATAATGACAGATATGGAAAATATGCAAGGAAATAATAACTACGCAAACAGGGGATGCGCCCAAAGCGCCTCCCTCTCATCAACTCGCGAGCCAACTTCCATCCATTTCTTACCATTCTGTTCCCCTAAACATACTCTGTCGGACAATTGAAACAGCTTGCCGCCGACGGCCATGGCGGACAGCACCGGTGCCGGCCGCGATCCCGCCGCCGTCTCGGCTAAGAAAGGGGACCGGCAGAGGCCTTCCGCCAATTGTTGCCCCAGTCATATTTTCGCGGCATTTTGTGGTGCGATGCTTGAGCGACCGCCCTTGCCTCCTTGCAGCGAATTGGTGCTTGCCTTTCAGTGCGCGTTGTCCTGACCCTCCTCGCGGTGGCGCTCGTGGCCCTGCTCATGGCCGCGCTGATCGCTCCGCCCTTCATCGACTGGTCGGCCCATCGCGCGGACATCGAAGCGCGGCTCGGCGCAATGACCGGCGGACGCGTGACGCTCAGCGCGCCGATAACCCTCAGGCTGCTGCCGGTCCCCTATCTCGACGTCGGGGAAGGGTCGGCGGCCGGACGGGAGCCGGGGGCGCCGCAACTGTCGTTCAAATCGGCGCGGCTCGAACTCGCGCTCGCAAAGCTGGCGAGCGGATCAATTCGCTTCACCGAAATCCGTCTGGAGAAGCCTGTCCTGACACTGACGCGGGATGTCGGCGGGTCGCTCAATCTGCCCGCCCCGCCGCCAGGAGAGGCCGACGTCGTCGGCTTCGACCGTCTCGTCGCGCATGATGGCGCGGTCCGGATCCTGGAGCGCGCCGGCGGGCCAGCCCGTATCATCAGCGGCGTCGAACTCGACGCCGACGCGCCCGCGCTCTCCGGTCCGTATAGTGCGTCCGGGCGGTTCGATGGGCCGGGCGGCGCCCCGGTCGTCTTCCGGCTCGCCACGGAGAAGGGGGACGCCGCCGGAACGCCAATTCACGTCTCGGTCGACGCCGGCCCGGGCTGGCCTGCCCTCGCGTTCGACGGCGCCTTCGGCCTCGCCGGCGACCGCGCGAAAGTCCCGAGCGTTTCCGGAACGGCCACTCTGATCGGCTCCGCCATCGGCGGCGATGGATCGTTCCCTTGGCGCGTCGCCGGACGACTGAGCGCGAATCTCGATGCGGCGAAGCTCACAAACGCCGAGTTCCGGTTTGGGCCCGATGAGCGGGCGCTGAGGGCGGAAGGCGGCGCAACGCTTGCTTACGATTCGTCCAGGCGGCTCACCATCCGGGCCAGGGCGAAGCAGGCCAATGTCGACGCGCTCCTGCGGCGGAGGGGCGAGGACGGGGTCGCGCCGGCGCGGGCCGTCTCACTGCTCGTTCCCGCGCTCGCTCCGGCGCTCGCTGGAACAGGCGGCATGATGATCGATGCCGACGTTGCTGCGGGCGACGTCATCCTGGGCTCGGAGACGATGTCGGATGTGTCCGCGAAAATCAGCGCCGCGCCCGGAGCGCCGCTCAGGGCGCGCTTCGACATCGGCCTGCCAGGGCGAAGCCGCCTCAAGGCGGACGGCGAAATCGAGACGGGCTCTGCGCCGAAGTTCGGCGGCGCGATCGATTTTTCCGCCGGGGATCTCCCTCAACTGCTCGGTTGGGCGAGCATGGGCGCACCCCGCCTCGCGGAAAAAGCCGCAGCACTCGGCGACGCACCCGCCATTCGGAGCGCTTCGCTATCCGGAGATGTCCAAGTCTCGGCTGTTGGCTTTTACGGACGGAGCCTCAGCCTCACGCTCGAGCGCTCCACGCTGACCGGCTCCCTCGCACTGACCGGTCCAGTCGGCGTGCAGCCGGGCCGGCTCTATATGGACCTTTCGAGCGACTCGCTCGACGTCGGAGCGCTGCCGGCCCTCGGGACGAGCGAGGCGCTCCTCAGCGACGTCGATCTTTCGGTTTCCCTGCGGGCGAAGTCGCTTCACATCGCCCATGTGGGGGAAGGCGAGATCAATAGCGGTTCGCTTATCCTGAAAGTCGGAAAGAGCGGGCCGAAGACGACACTCGAACGACTGAACGTTGACGACCTCGGCGGCGCCTCGATCGACGCCGAGGGGTCGTTCGGTCCCGAGGGCGCGACAGCGACGGGCCATCTCAGCGCCAACAAGCTGCGAGACTTTGCGCTTCTCGTCTCCCATCTCGCGCCGGCCGCCTGGAGCACTGCGGTGGCGGAGCGCGCCCCATTGCTGTCGCCGACGTTTCTGACTTTCGCGGCAAAAGGCGCCCCCGCCGCCGGGATCGAACCGTCCCTGGAATCGTTGAGGGCGAACGGGACAATCGGTCAGACTCACCTGAATCTCGCCGTCGATCCCGCGCCAAAAGGAGGGCAGATCATCGCGGCGGACCTCGACACGCCCGAGTCCGGCGCGCTTCTGCGCCAGCTTGGCGTCGCCGGGCCCACGGTTTCGAGCGGGAAGGCTCACCTCAAGTTGCAGGCCGCCGGCGCATGGAGCGCGGGCTACGACGTCCAAGCGGCCGGCGCGCTCGCCGGCGCCGACATCTCCGCAAGCGGACGCTTCGTGCCGACAGCCGAGGGCGACGAGGCGCGTCTCTTCGGCTCGGCCAAGCTCAGGTGCGCGAACGTCGTCCCGTTTGCCGCGTCGCTCGGTTTGGCGCCGTCCGGCGGGACGATCGGACCGGTCGAGGTCGGGGCGGACGTCACTCTGAGGGGCGACAAATGGACAATTTCGCGGCTTTCGGCGTCGATCGCGGGCCTCGAGGCGAACGGCGAGCTCGCCTATGAGCCGCCGGCGAAGGCCGTCGCCGCGTCGCTCGCCATTCCCGATCTGGCGCTCGCCGAGCAGGCGATCAACGGACCCGACGGTTCGGCGAGCGGGGCTCGTCCCCCGGCCATCACAGGCCAATTGGCCTTCAATCGCCTGCCGCTTGCGGGTCTCTTGGCGCTTGCATTGGGACCGCCACAACCGGCGAAAGCCGGGTCTCTGTGGACGGAGGCGAAATTCGCCGCGGCGCCGTTGAACCCTCCGCCCTTCGCCCTGCGCGTCAACGCCGCAACGCTCGATGCCGGGGACGGCCTCGCCGCGCGCGGCTTTTCCGCCCTCTTGCGTCTCGACAATGGGCGACTCGATCTGGACGACATGGCGATGGAGACCGCGGGCGGCGCGGCCTCGGGACGCGTCACTCTGCGGCGCGACCGCGACAGCGCGACTCTGAATGGGGTCGTCAGCGCAAAGCGGCTCGCGATCAGCCGGGCGGGATTCTCCGGCCGGATTGATGGAACGCTCGAGTTCGCTTCGACCGGGAAGAGCCCCGCTGCGCTGATCGCGGGGCTTGCCGGCAGCGGGTCGGCGCAACTTGAGGGCGCGGAGCTCGCGCGAAGCGATCCTGCGTCGCTCGACCGCGTCATCGCCAGATCACAGCCGCCCGAAGCGCAACTCGACGAGACCAATATCGCTTACGAATTCAGCCGGGAGCTCGACAAAGCGTCATTGAAGCTGCCTGACAGCGCGATCCCCCTTTCTCTCAGCGCGGGCGTAATCAAGCTCGGACCCCTGCCGATCCCCCGGCCGCACGCCGACGCCGCCCTCAACGCCAGTTTCGACCTCACGAAACTTTCCCTGGAGACGCGGTTTACTCTGACGTCTGTCTCTGCCGACTTGAAATTCTGGTCCGGACCACCGCCGAGCGCGACAGTCACGGTTCAGGACGCGCTTTCGGCTCCGAAGCGCAAGCTCGACGTCGCCTCGCTCTCCGCGGGTCTTGCGACCCAGGCGATCACGCGCGAGACCGACCGCATCGCCAACCTCGAGGCCGACATTCGCGAGCGCGCCTTTTTCAACCGGCGGCTGAAGGGCGAGCGGTTCATGGAGCGGCGCGAGCAGGAGCTCGAGGACTGGCGCGCGGAGCAGACGCGGCTGAAGGGCCTCGCCGAACATCTCCAATCAGAGCGCATCGAGAAGGCCGCGACCGAGAAAGCCGCCGCCGCGGCGGCCGAGAGGGCTGCTGCGCAGAAAGCCGCAATTGACGGGGCGAAGGCAGATCAGGCTGCCGCGGAAAGAAGAGAAACGACGAAACAAATGCCGCAGCCCGAGCTTCCGCCCGATATCTCCGGCGAGCCGCCGCTTCTTGCGCCGCCGGCCGCCGAGCTCGGCGCCAACGCCGCCACGCCCCACGCCGCTCCGCTCCCGCCTCTGCGGCCGAAGCCCCGCCCCGCTCCGACGCCCGATCGCGCCCCCGTGCGCGCCCCCGCCGCAGGCGACCTCTACTGAGCTCCGCCGGTCGCGCCGGCCCGTCCTTCGGAACGCCCCTCGTCCTTGAGGAGCGTCGGGTCGCGAAGGACGAGTTCGAGCACGAAAACCCGCAACGCCGACGACAGGTTGGCTTCGCCGCGGGCGGAGTCGACGCGGGCGGCGAGGGCGTTGACCGACAGCCCCAGTTCGGCTGCGATGCCTTTGAGTCGGCGCCAGAACGCCTCCTCGAGCGAAACGCTGGTGTGGTGGCCGGCGACGACGAGCGAACGTTTGACGACCCGCGCGCTCCCCTTAGACGTCATCGGGGTCGATAAGCCTGTGGCCGTCAAGGACGCGCTCGCCTTTCTCGCGCTCGTCGTCGAGCCGACGCCGTTCGGCTTTTGTCATTCCGAAGGCTATGCGGTTCTGCGCGGCGTTCGCCTCCTCGCGCCGACGCTCCCGGCTTTTGCGCGCGCGGCGCAGATTGACGAGATCGCCCATTCTACTTCTTTCGGAAGGCGTCGATCGACACCACTTTGGTCGCGCCAGCCGGCTCCGGCGCCTTTTCGGCCGATGCGACGCGGTCGACCGGCCTCGCCGGAGCGGGAGACGACGCGGGCTCCGGGCGACGAGCGGAGGCGCTTCGAGGCTCCGCCGGCTGTTCGCTCCCGCGCGGCTCGAGCTTGAAGCCGAACGGGACGGACGGGTCCGTGAAGCCGGTGATCGCATTGAACGGCACGGTCAGGCGTTCGGGCTTGCGGGAGAAATGGAGGCTGACCTCGAAGGCTTCCTGGGTGACGACCAGATCCCAGAATTCATGCTGCAGGATGATGGACATCTCCTCCGGAAAGCGGCTCTTGATCGCAGACGGCACGATGACGCCGGGGGCTTGGGTCTTGAAGGCGATATTGAAATGATGGTCGCCGGGAAGCCCCAGCCGCGCGGTGTCGGACAGAACCTTCCGTACGACGGAGCGCAACGCGTCCTGGACGAGGAGGTCGTAGCGGATGAGATCGGTCGGCATCAGCAGGCTCGCGCCGCAAATATCACTTTCAGCCGCGCGTCCACGGCGCTGCAAACGTCGGCTGCGACCCTTTCCCGAACCCGACCTGCTCCTCCGGGCGACGTCCGGACTCGAAGAGAAAGTGGAGGCTTCTGTTGCCAGGCGCCTCCTGACCCCGCCTAAAGGTGCAAACCCTTAGGACTTGATTCCCAGTACCGTCACTGCGTTACGCAGCGAGGGCCACCGGAGCATAGTTGTCATTCGCAACTATAGGTTTGACCCGATAACGGCGGTATCATGCCGGGCGAAAGATCGTCCTTTGGGTCCCCCGTCGAACCTATTTCGCCCCCGCCGAAACCCGCTCCTCGCCAGAGCGGGCTTGGGTGGAGGCGCCGGGTACCGCCCCCGGGTCCGAAAGACTTATTCCGACGCCCATTTATCGCCATAGCCGCCCTCGCGGACGGCGACCGTGAATATAGCGCCTGACGAGCGCGTAGGGAAGGGGCTCGGCCCCAAGCCCGGAGCCGGGAATCCGCCGGTATGGCCGGCTGATTGAGAATCAGAGAGCATGGAAAGCGAATTCAATGCGTTACGCGTCAAAATCTGCAACTTCGCCACGATTTTGCGGATCCCGCCCCCGAGCCGGGCTGGGCCGGCCCGTCGCGCTTGGGTCCCTTTTTCAAAATATCATGGAGACAGTGTGGGAAGGCGCCCCTCAGAACCATCGCATTTCCGGGCGCAAATCCAATCCTTTCAATGCCTTGCGGAGCCATTTCCGGGCAGCCGTCGCGGCCGACCCGCCCGCCCCTAAGGCGACCGGCCTGACCTCGTTCGCGGCCCCAGGCCAAATTCCAAGCCGAACCAAAGCCAAGCCATGCCAGACCAAGCCGAACCAAGGAATCGGGCTTGGATTCCTTTGGTTTTTCTCGTTCGAATTGAGATCTTTCAACGGGTTGTAAGCGATCCAAAGCAAAAAATTTGTCGGCCGGTCTCGTTGGCCGCCATGCGGTTTTGTGAGGGAAGCTTACGAACAACTCGGTGGTTTCCTTGAACGGCGCGCAGAACAAACATCGAACATCGAGGCAGCGCTGTCAAGAAATTTTTCGGCTTTCACGGCCGAAAAACGCTGTCCGAACGCGGATCGTGCGCCCGCAGCACCGGGCGACTCGACGACGCAGACGTCTCGGCGGCGCCATC
>DASRSL010000201.1:0-1530 GCA_035656495.1 Roseiarcus sp. | reverse complement strand
CCGCTCGACCAGTTCCGCCGCTACGCCGCCTATTACGCGAAGGCGCAGGCGGAGTGTCATTTCAGCCCGCAACTGATCGTCAATCTCGAGCGCTTCTGGGATGCGCGGAACCGAAAGGCGTGAAGAGACCATGGCGGCGCCCGAAGATGCCCACGAACCGCCCGACGACGACGGGCCCGGACGGTCCAACATCGCCGCCCTGGTGGTCATCGTCGTGCTGTTCGCCGGAGCCTACTGGGTCTTCAATCTCTTGGAGCGCCACCGCGAGATCCAGAATTGCATCGCCTCGGGCCGCCGCGATTGCATAGAGATCGCCCCGCCGAGCAGCCGCACCCCCTGACGCGTGGCGGCGGCTCGGTTGCGGTCTGGCTTTCGTGCCGACGCCCTACTTATGCAACGCTTCCTTGGCCTCGGCGAGTTGCTCTTGGCAGCCATTGATATCCCCAATCAGGTCCGCGTCCTGCGCTCGTTCGAGCGCACGGCTGACGATATCCGCATTTTCCCGCGAAATATCGCCGAGTTGCGCTTCGGCGTGCGCGACCGTGGCGGGTGTGGGCTGGTGGTGCTGCGTCGCCAAGGTCGACTCGGGGGCCGACGGGCCGGACGCGGCCGCCGCGGCCAACTTGGTGTCGAACGCGGCCTGCGTTTCGGCTATCTCCTTCGCACAGGGGCCGGCGAGGCACGGCGCGACGGTCAGGAAGAGCGCGACCGCGCTCAACGGTATAGATCTGCGAAGGTTCATGGTTCCCACTCCTCGATGCCCTGGAAAACCAGCATGAGGCGAAAGCGAACTCGCCTGCTCGACGGCGAGAGGCGGAGCGCGGCATCGCTTGGGCGGCGCCTCTTTGCTCAAATATCTAGGAGCGTCGAAGGAGTTTTGCCCGGGCCACGGCAGTTTCTCGTCGGCGTTCACCCTGATTTGACGAGCCGCGCTTTTCGACTTCCGGCGCCCCCTCACGCCCGCCAGGGAAACGTCCACGTCTCCGTCAGCGCCTTCACGCCCGAGCGCAGGAAGACCCTGAGATCGCAGCTCTGGCCGGGGTCGATC
Organism: Roseiarcus sp.; assembly: GCA_035656495.1. GTDB lineage: Bacteria > Pseudomonadota > Alphaproteobacteria > Rhizobiales > Beijerinckiaceae > Roseiarcus. The sequence goes on along the minus strand of DASRSL010000201.1, from coordinate 482 downwards.
GCGACGTCGATGCCCGCGCGGAAACCGCGCACGTGGGTGTTGGGGGCGAGGAACGTGCGCAGCACGCGCCCGGCGGAGGTCGTGGCGACGATGGAGATCATCGTGGGGTCGCTGAGGTAATAGCCGAGATCGCCGCCGGAAAAGTCGACGAGGAAGCGGGTCGCGCCGGCGGGTATGGGGTCGACCGCGCCGATCGCACGCGGTTGGGAGCGGAAAGTATTGACCGCACGGGCCCCCGGCGTCAGCCGTCCGTCGTTGGTCAGCGCGGTGATGCGGTAGCCGTAGGTCGTCGAGCCGCCGGCGTCGAGGTTTTGTTTCGGCGCCCAGGCGGCGACGATATTGTCGTTGCTTTCGTTTTCCGTCGGCAATTCGACCAGTTGGACGCCGCCCTCGCCCCAACCCTCGCGCGGCTCGATCCAATAGGTCGGCCGCAATTCATAGGCGAGGTCGAGATCCTGGTAGTCGTCGAAGTTGCGGTCGCG
>DASRSL010000200.1:0-5708 GCA_035656495.1 Roseiarcus sp. | reverse complement strand
TTCTGATCGAGGGCGACCCGGTTCAGCGGTGTGTCATCGGCTAGTTTTGATTTTTCCATTAGCCCAACCGCCAGCCGTTCCCGGAAAAAATAGCTTGCTCCGCCGAGATGAGAACAACGATGCGCCCCCGCTGGTTCCCGGCTAAGTTTGCATCGGCCTGAAACTTGCCGAGCTTTCTTGCACAAACGTTGTTAACCAGATCCGCGCCGTTGTTGACGCAGACTAAGTACTTTCCCCAATTGATAGCCTATCCCGGGTTTGCAAAACTTCCTTGATCGGGGCGACCGCGGCGCCGGGGTCCGGAGCTCTTTCGGAGGCGCCCGACAAATTGACGAAGGACGTTAAATGTCGATTTCGAAAGAGATTGCGCCGCTGCTTCCCTGTCTTCGGCGCTTCTCGCGTGCGCTGAACGGATCTCTGGCGAAGGGCGACGCCTACGTGATCGCGACTCTGGAGAGTCTGCTGCGCGACCGGTCGTCATACGCGCGGAATCTTCCGCCGCGGCAGGCGCTCTATCAGTTCTATCTCGGCGTGTCGTCGCAGCCGATTGGCGACGACCTCGTCGACCGCGGCGAGCCGTCGGCGTTCGACCGGAACCTCGCCGGGCTTTCCCCGCAGGTCCGGCAGGCGTTCCTGTTGACGACGGTCGAGGGCTTCTCGGAGGATACCGCGGCCACGGTCATGGGCGTCGATTCCGACCGCCTTGTCGACCTGCTCGCCCAGGGCGCGCGCGACCTCGCGCATGTCCTCGCCTCGAGCATTCTGATCATCGAGGACGAGCCGATTCTCGCGATGGATCTCGAGTCGATTGTCGAGGATCTCGGGCACCACGTGGTCGGGGTGGCGCGCGCGCACGATCAGGCGGTCGCCCTGGCGGCTGAGCGTCAGCCGCAACTGATCATGGCCGACATTCAATTGGGGGACGGACGCTCGGGAATCGACGCGGTCAACGAGATCCTCGCCTCGGCGAGCAAGCCGGTCGTCTTTATAACTGCGCATCCGGGCGTCTATCTGAGCGCCCGGGACAATCGGCCGGAGCCGGCGTTCCTGTTGCCCAAGCCGTTCAAACCCGATTCCGTCAGGGCGGCGGTAAGTCAGGCGCTGTTCTTCAATCGCAGCACGCGCGCGGCGGCCTAAGCGAGGGCGACGATCGGGCGTCGTCGAGCGCGCCGCCCCAGGTTCAGATTCCCACATTGCGACGCCTGCGCCGAGACGCGGCGTTTACCGCAAAATCCGCTCCCCGATTGGAAAGCTTTCCCAAAGCGGGTAGGGTCCCCAGCTTTCTGCCGGCGTCGCTCATGCCAGCCGCGGGAAAGGGGGTGGGGCGTGGTCGAATGGCTGGTGGAAATCGCCAAGACGCGCTGGATCGGTGTCCGGTCCTGGCTCCTGTCGGGCTTGTTCCTCGCCGCAGCGATCGTCGTCCGCCTCGCCCTGTCGCACTGGCTCGATCGAGTCCCGTTCATGACGTTCTATCCGGCGGTCGTGGCGAGCACGCTGCTCTGCGGGTGGCGCCAGGGCGCGCTGGTCTTGGTCCTGTCGGCGGTCGCGGCGGAGTTTTTCTTCGTAGAGCCGAAACTCTCATTTGCGATCGGGACCTATAACGCCGTCATGTGGATTATGGGTTTCCTGGTGGTCGCGGCGTTCCTGACGGCGCTGGTCGAGGGGATGGTTCAGGCCGTCCTGCAGCTCGACAATACGGCGCGCGTCAACGAAGAGCTGTTTCGCGAGCTCCAGCACCGGGTGGCGAACAACCTCCAGATCGTCGCGGCGACGCTGCAGAAGGCGCTGCGCGGCCTCGAGGATCCGGCCGCCGTGCAGGCGATCAACCATGCGCTCGGCCGGATCCATTCGATGGCCGGGCTGCATCGCCGGCTCTACGACGCGGCCGCCTATTCGGAAGGCCTCAAGCCGATCCTGCGCGACATGCTGGCGGAGGCGTTTCGCGCCCTGCCGGTCGAGATCCGGCTCGATATCCGTCCGGCCGAACTCTCGGTCGGTGAGATGACCGCCATCGCGCTTCTGGTGAACGAAGCGGCCATCAACGCGGCCAAGCACGTGTTCCGCCCTGGGAAGGGCGCGCTGTTCGAGGTGTCCCTGGTTGAGGTCGGAGTAGGGCGCATGGAACTGAAGATCCGCGATGACGGCCCTGGGATCCCGCCCGGCGCAGCTGCGAGGCCCGAGACGCAGAAGTTCGGCCTGATGGTCATGCGGGGCCTGGCGGGCCAGCTCGGCGGCTCACTCGAAACGCCCGAGGGCCCTGGCGCCACGCTGCGGCTCGCATTTTCGCCCGCCCGCCCTTTCGCCGCGCGCTCGGCCGCCTGAGCAAAATCCGGCGCCGGCGTGATCGACGCTTCTCAAGCGCCAGGGCGCCGTCACGGAATGACGGTGTTTCGCTCTCCGCTCGAGGGCGGCCGATGCTGCGTCAGCCACACAATTCCGGACTCATGCTTTCCCTCTTCGAGAAGGGCTTCGGGCAGCTCCCGGCGTTGAGCACGCCGATCGGCCGAAGGTTTTGATCCGGGGCGGGCACGTTCTTCAGCTTCCGGTCCTTCATTGTCGCTTGGCGACGCGGATCGGGGCAGGGTTCTTGCCGACCACTGGTTCTATCCGGCGGAGCCGCTCTCTTCGCCTTAATTCGCCTTAAGCCTTCCTTAGTCGGCTTGCCTTAAAGACGGCAGGCGGCGGAGCAGATCGATGGACGATGTCGTCTCGCTCGTTTGGCGTCTCGTTCCCGACTGGCTGGTCGATCGGCTCGACGACCTTTTCCATGGGCCCTTCTGGAAGGTGCTGGCGGGGGTCGTAATCGTGTCTCTCTGCGCGGCCGCGTTCTCCGCCCTGCCCGCAGCCGCCCGGGACAGGGTCAAGCTCGTCGTGACGCTCGCCGCGCTGGCGATCGCGGCGCTCGAGCTCGTCCGCCCGCTTGAGCGGGTCTTTCCTCTCGGCTGAAGGACGGCCGGCGTCGCCCTGCGGAACAAGGCTCGACTCGCGCCGGCCTTTGCTCTATGTCGCGAGCCCCAACTGAAAACAGCGCGCCGAAGCGCCCCGCCGGATCACGCCGATCCGTCGTCACGGCAGGAGTTCAAACGCAACATGAACGTCATCGAGAAGCTCGAGGCCGAGCAGGCCGCCCGGCTGCCCGGCGCGAAGATCCCGGAGTTCCGGCCCGGCGACACGGTCGTCGTCAACGTCAAGGTCTCCGAAGGCGACCGCACCCGCATCCAGGCCTACGAAGGCGTCTGCATTGCACGCAGCGGCGGCGGCCTGAACGAGAATTTCACCGTGCGCAAGATCTCCTATGGCGAAGGGGTCGAGCGCCTGTTCCCCGTCTATTCGCCGATGATCGATTCGGTGAAGGTCCTGCGCCGCGGCAAGGTGCGCCGCGCAAAGCTCTATTACCTGCGCGATCGCCGCGGCAAGTCGGCGCGCATCGCTGAGCGCATCGAACCCGGCGCCGGCAAGGCCGGCTCGGCCGCCGCAAAGGCCGCCGCCAAAGCGGCGGCGAAGGAAAAAGAGACGGCGACGGAATAGGACTCCGGCCGCTTCAGAGGACGAAATTTTCAACGCGGGCATGCTCATGTCGGAAGCCGTCATCGCCCAGAGGGCGCCGTTCGGCAAGGAGCTCGAAGCGGGCAAGACCTACTACTGATGCGCCTGCGGTGGGTCCGCCAATCAGCCGTTCCGAGACGGCTCTCACAAGGCGGTCGGCTTGGCGCCCAAGGCCTTCGCGGCCGAAAAGGCGGGAACCGCCTGGCTCTGCGGCTGCAAGCAGTCGAAAAGCGCCCCCTGTTGCGACGGCTCGCACAAGAGCCTGTAAGCCTCTCAAGCAGCGTGACGGCCGGCGGGCTTGCCGCCGGCCGTGGCCGGTCGCCAACCGGCGCGTTGCTTTTTGCTACGGCGTCGGCCTGGGCGCCGGCGTCATCGCGCCTGGCGCCCGATAGGTCATGCCGGGCGTCCGCCTCGGGCCGACCCTCAGCGCCGCGAGCGTCTGAAGGTTGACACGGCCGGTTGGGGTCATCCCGCGCGACCTCTGGAAATCCGCCAGAGCCGCCCGGGTGCGAGCTCCCATAACCCCATCCATGGGTCCTGCCTCGAAGTCTTCCCGGTTCAGCCGAGCCTGGATTTGCCGAACCGTGCTGGGGCTGAATCCGGCGGGCCTCATTGCCTGCGCCATGGTCCCGGTGGGCTGCATCGGCGCGGCCGCGTCCGGTTGCATGGGCGCGCCCGGCTGCATCGGCGCGCCTGGTTGCATCGGCGCCGGCTGAGCCGGTTGCATCGGCGCTGGCGCAGGCGTCGGCGTAGCCGAGTATTGAGCAAAAGCGGGAAGCGTTAGGAAAGCGCTAGCCGCCGTCGCGAGCAACAGCTTTTTCATGACGTCCTCCTGGAGATTAGTCCCTTGGACAAACGGATCAATCATCCAGCAACGGAATAATTCCGAGAGCCGCGGCCGTTGGCCGCGGAGCCGGCAGTTCGTTCTTGCGCCGCGCGAAGCGGCTAAGCAAAGTCCTATTGACCGTCCCACGGAAATCGCGGTTAGTTGGACGGGCGGCGTCCCGCCGCCCAAGGTGCGCGGGACGCGCACCCTCCATTGAAGCGTGTGGCAGTCCGCGAAATTCTCCTTAGGTTCACCGCTGGCCCACGTGCTAATGCCGCCCGATGCGCTCGCTTCCCGAAGCTGACGCCTCCGCTTCGACCATCGTCGACGTGCTCGTGCCCGTCGCGGTCGACACGGCCTACTCCTATCGCGCGCCTCCCGGCGCGGAGCTCGCGCCGGGCGCGTTCGTCGGCGTTCCGCTCGGCGCGCGGCATGCGACCGGCGTCGTCTGGGCCTCGCGCGAAGGGAGCGGCTCCAATCTGAAATCGGTCGCCGCGGTGCGCGACTGGCCGCCGCTCAGCCAGCCCTTGCGCGACTTCGTCGATTGGGTGGCGCGCTGGACGCTGAGCCCCCGCGGCATGGTGCTGCGTATGGCAATCCGGGCGCACGAGGTCATCGAGCCGCCGGCGCCGAAATTCGCCGTCGTCGCGACCGGCAATTTGCCCGCGCGCATGACCGACGCGCGGTCGAGGGTTCTGGCGGCACTCGCGGCGAGCGGGTCGTCGGTCGCCAAGGCGGCGCTCGCCGAGCGCGCCCTCTGCTCGACCGGGGTCGTCGACGGTCTCATCGCGGACGGCGCGCTGAAGCCGGTCGCGCTGCCGCCGGAGCGGATCGCCGCCGACCTCGATCCGGACTTTCGCCGGACCGCGCTCAGCGAGGACCAGAAGCCCGCCGCCGACGACCTCGCCGCGCGCGTCGCCGCGCGGGCCTTCTCGGTGACGCTGCTCGAAGGCGTGACGGGATCCGGCAAGACGGAAGTCTACTTCGAGGCGGTCGCGGAGGCCCTGCGGCAGGGCCGGCAGGCGCTGGTGCTCTTGCCCGAGATCGCGCTGACCGCCCAGTTCCTCGATCGCTTTGCGGCGCGCTTCGGCGCGCGCCCGGCCGAATGGCACTCGGCCTTAAGCGAGCGCCAGCGCGAGCGGATCTGGGCGGCGGCCGCGAGCGGCGAGGCGCGGATCGTCGCCGGAGCGCGCTCCGCCCTCTTCCTGCCCTTCGCCGACCTCGGCCTGATCGTCGTCGACGAGGAGCACGAGGGCGCCTACAAGCAGGAAGAGGGCGTCATCTACAACGCGCGCGACATGGCGGTCGTGCGGGCGCGGTTCGAGAAGGCGCCGAT
>DASRSL010000199.1:0-14345 GCA_035656495.1 Roseiarcus sp. | reverse complement strand
CCTTCCGGTCAAGCCCCGAGACCAGGCCCTTCTTCCCTCACATTGGCCGTGGAAAGAGGCGTTCTTCCCGAATGCCCTTTGGGACGATCAGAACACGTGCCGGAAGATGAAGAACAGCGCTCCGGACAGGATCATCGCCGCTGGAAGCGTAAGGACCCAGGCCATCGCGATGCTGCGCACCGTCGACCATTGCATGCCGGAGCCGTTGGCGACCATCGTTCCAGCGACGCCGGAGGAGAGCACGTGCGTGGTCGAGACCGGCAGGCCTAAACCATCGGCCGCCCCGATCGTCGCGGCGGCGATGAGCTCGGCCGCGGCGCCCTGGCCGTAGGTCAGATGGGTCTTGCCGATCTTCTCGCCGACGGTGACGACGATGCGCTTCCAGCCGATCATTGTTCCGAGGCCCAGCGCGATCGCCACGCAGACCTTCACCCACAACGGGATGAATTTCGTCGCGTAGTCGAGCTGCTTCTTGAAGACGCCGAGCTGCTGCTTCTCGTCGGCGGTCAGCTCGCTGTCCTTGTCCTTGGCGAGAACGCGCAACGCCTCGGAGGCGAGATACAAGTCGTTGCGGACGTTCCGCACCTTGTCGAGCGGCGTCCTGGCTACCGGGCCGTACTGCTCGACCGAGTCGCTGATCTCCCTCACCAGCGCCGCCAGCGAAGGGTAGGCGCCCTCCGAGATCTGGTGGGCGTGGATGTATTCGGTCACCGCCGGCCGCGGGTCGCCGATGATGTTGTATCCGGCGGCGTGCGCCGCCACGACCTTCGCGGCGTCGTGGGCGGCGGCGATGAAAGCGTCAGCGTGACCCGCTGGTGGCGCGCGATTGAGCGCATAGGCCGTCGGGACGACGCCGATCAGGATCAGCATGATGAGGCCCATGCCTTTCTGGCCGTCGTTCGAGCCGTGAAAAAACGAGACCAGCGTGCAGGTGAGGACGAGCAGGCCGCGGATCCACAGCAGCGGCGGGTCGTTCGTCGTCGGCGCCCGATACAGCTGTGGCGCGCGGACAATCCTCTTCATGAGCATGAGGAGCAGCGCGGAGACGACAAATCCGAACAGCGGTGAGAACAGCAGGGCCTCGCCGATCTTCACCACCTGGTCCCAGTCGACGCCGGACGTTCCGTCCGCGCCGCGCATCAGCGCATTGGCGACGCCGACGCCGACGATCGAGCCGATCAGCGTGTGCGAGCTCGAGGCGGGATGCCGAGCCACCAAGCGCCGAGGTTCCAGACGATCGCCGAGATGAGCAGCGCGAACACCATCGCGTAGCCCGCGGCCGAGCCGACCTGCAGAATGAGCTCGACCGGCAACAGCGAAACGATGCCGAAGGCGACGGCGCCGCTCAAGGCGAGCACGCCGAGGAGGTTCCAGCACCCCGACCAGACGACCGCGGCCTGCGCCGGCAGAGCATGGGTGTAGATGACGGTCGCGGCGGCGTTGGCCGTGTCGTGGAAGCCGTTGACGAACTCGAAGCCGAGCGCGATCACCATTGCGAGGCCGAGCAGGATGAACGGCAGGATCGTCGTCGGCCCGCCGCCGGTGGCGGAGACGTCCGAGTAGATCGAATAGGCCATGTAGAAGAGACCGCCCGCGAGGACGCCCTAAGAAGATCAATGCGGTCCTCGGATCGAGGGCGTGGTCGAGGTGCGGCTTGACCGCGGCGGCGCGCGGCGCCGGAAAATCGGTGGCGGCGGTCATGCGATCGGCTCCCGAGCGGCAAACCGGCTTTCTATCGCGAGGGCGGATGACAGCCGTGTGAAGGAATCGGCCGCCCGCTCGCCGGGTGGTCCCGATCATGCATTCGTACGAGCCATCATCGCCCCGGCGACGACGCGCCGGACGGCTCGGATTGGCTGGCGTTTCCATCAAGAGGCGACGTGGCGGTCATTGCCGGTCGCCGCCGCAAAGCTCGCGGTTGCGCTGAAAACAGTTGCGTTGCGGTCCTGGACCGCGAAGGCCGAGAACCCTTCGAAAGGGTCATTAGCAGCGACCCGAACCATCTATCCCACTAGATGATACGCACGCGCGGCCTGTATGTTTTCTGGCCACGACGTTACCTCAGGGCAACCATCGATTGCGGCGAGATCATGTAGTGAACGTCGGGTTCGGTCAAATTCAGGACGAGAAAGAGGTCAATATGTAAACGAACTTGACATCGCTCGAGCTTGAGAACAGAAGTTCAGTAAATGGTGACTTGGGAGACTACACGGAATGATTGTGGGCGAAACAATTGCAAGCGATGCGATACTTCACGGGATCGCAAGCGGAGGCGACAGAGTCTAACACGAAATCAATGCAGAATGTCGTCGCGGCTTCGAAGCCGCATTCCCGCACAGACCTGAGTTTGGAGGACATGATGGCGCGCACGCCAGCGGTGAAAGAGGATCTCGTACGGGAATTCTTCACGCGGGCCGGCGACGGCCGATCCGTCGAGGTTGGAGGCTCTTTTTCTGCATCGCCCAAGCAAGGACGCCGCTTGATCCAGGCTTTTTTGGAGATTGAGAGCGCGGAAATCCGCGCCCGTATCTTGAACCTGGTCGTAAGCCTGTCGAGGCCTCCGGGCCGTGCTGACCAGAGTCAATAGGGCCAATCCGCCTTCGCGCTTTATTGCGAGACCTTCCCTCGGATCCCGCCGCCACCCACGCTCGCGGCCTCCCGTCGGGGCTCTGTCACTACCCCCGCCGACTCCTGCCCGGAGGCGAACTCCAACAGTTCCCCAAAAGGAAGGATAGGAGCGTCAGAATCACGACCCAAGCCTATCCACAGGCTCGCCTTGCCTTCCCCTCCGCCCGGCGTGACAAGCTTGCATGCCGATTCGCGATTCGCGCGTCTTCACCATTCCCGCCAGCCTCCCGTTTCTGCCGACCCTCGCCCGGGCCCTCCTCGACGGCGAGCTGATCGAGGGGTTTCCCGGCTCGGGTGGGCCGCTGGCGCTGGCGAGCGCCACCATCTTTGTGCCGACCCGGCGTTCCGCCGCCGCGCTCGCCGAGGCGCTGCTCGCGGCGAGCGGCGGCGAGAGCGTCCTTCTCCCGAGAATCGCGCCGCTCGGCGCGTTCGAGCCCGACGAGACGGCTGCGTTCTTCGATCCGGCGGGCGAAGAGGCGCCGCGCGCCGACATTCCTCCCGCGGTCGGCGAGCTTGCCCGGCGCCACGGGCTCGCGCTCCTGGTGCGCAAATGGGGCCAGGCGTTGCGCGGCGCGATCCGGGGCGCCGACGCGGACGGACTGCGGTTCGACAGCAGGGAGCCGCCGCTCGTCGCGTCGAGCCCGGCGCAGGCCTACGCCCTGGCGACCGATCTCGCCGCGCTGATCGATGATGTCATCATCGAAGGGGTCGACTGGAGACGGCTCGAAACGCTCGCGCCGGAGGAATACGACGTCTACTGGCGCATCACGCTCGACTTTCTCAAGATCGCCTTCGAGTACTGGCCGGCATGGCTCAGGGAGAATGGCCTCGTCGACCGCGCCAAGCGCGTCGCTCTGCTCGTCCAGGCGGAAATCAACCGCCTCGAGGCGCGCGCGCGGGCCGGCCCGACCATCATCGCGGGCTCAACCGGCGCCAACCGCGCCACCGCCGAGCTGATCGCCGCGATCGCCTGCAGCGACAACGGGGCCGTGGTGCTCCCCGCGCTCGACCTTCATCTCGACGACCGCGCCTGGGCCATGATCGACGCAAGAGACGACGGGACGCAGGGGCTCGCCGGTCATCCGCAGGCGCTCCTCCATCGCCTGATCCGGCGGATCGGCGTCAAGCGAGCGGAGGTACGGACACTCGGCCCTCCGCCCCCGCGCCTCGCCGCGCGCGCGGCTTTCCTCAGCGAAGCGCTCCGCCCGGCCGATTCGACCGACAGCTGGAGCGAGCGCGACGGGGCGCTGTCGCCCGCCAGCGTCGCCGCCGCTCTCGATGGCGTCGCGATCGTCGTCGCCGACAATGAGACCGAGGAGGCGCTCGCGCTCGCCGTCGCCATGCGCGAAGTCCTGGAGACTCCCGGAAAGACCGCCGCACTCCTCACGCCCGATCCGTCGATCGCCCGGCGCGTGTCGGCCGAGCTCGCCCGCTGGGGGGTCGAGGTCGAGGATTCCGCCGGCCGCACGCTCCGCCAGACGCCCGCCGGCGCTCTCGCGCGGCTCGTCCTTTCGGCCGCGGTCGACTTGCGGCCGCTCACCGCTCAGGCGCTGATCGCCCACCCGTCGGCGCGCTTCGGCCGCGCGAGCGCCGAATGCGAAGCCGCGGCGCGCGCGCTCGAGCTCGGAATCTTCCGCGCCGCGCCGCTTGCTTCGCTCGACGAACTCGACAAAGCCTTCGCCGCCGCCCGCTCGGCGACCGTCGACCCGCACGCGCATCCCGCGGTCCGCTCGATCGGCGAGGAGAAGCGCGCGGCCGGCGAAGCTCTCGCGCGCGATCTCATCGCGGCCCTCGGCCCCTTGCGCGCGCTTCGCGCCTCGGCTCCCTTGCGCGACTGGCTTCTCACCCATCGCGCCGCGCTTGACGCCGTCCTTTCGGGGCGGAAAGACGAGCGCCCGCCGCCGCACGGCTTCGACTCGCTGGCCGCGTTCTTGGACGAGTGGAGCGAAGCGGCGGGCGGCGCCTTCGCCTGCACGCTCGCGGAATACGCCGCGCTGTTCGGCGATGCGCTCGCCGGGGTTCGCGCCCCGTCGGCTCGCGCCGGCCACCCGCGCCTCAAGATCCTGGGTCTGCTCGAAGCGCGCCTGCTGGCGTTCGATCGGGTGCTGCTCGGCGGCCTCGACGAGAAGGTCTGGCCCCCCGCCGCCGACACCGACGCCTTCCTCAATCGGCCGATGCGCGCCGCGCTCGGGCTCTCTGCGCCGGAGCGGCGCATCGGGCAGACGGCGCACGATTTCCTCGCCGCGCTCGGCGCGCCCGAGGCGGTTCTAAGCCGCGCCAGGAAGCGCGGCGGCGAGCCGACCGTCGCCTCGCGCTTTCTCCAACGCATCGGCGCGGCGGGGGGCGCCGATGCGATCCGGGCCGCCGAGCGGCGCGGGGAGATCTATCTCGATTACGCCCGCGCGCTCGACCGGCCTGAGACCATCGCGCCGGCGAAGCGGCCGGAACCGCGCCCGCCGGTCGAGCTGCGCCCGCGCTCGCTCAGCGTGACGAGGATCGAGACTCTGCGGCGCGACCCCTACGCAATCTACGCCGAGCGCATTCTGAGGCTTTCGCCGCTGGAGCCGGTCGAGCGCGAAGGAAAAGCCCGCGACGCCGGCGACGCCTGGCACGGCACGCTGCAGGACTTCGCGGAAGCCTACCCCTCCGGCGCGCTGCCGCCCAACGCGCGGCAGGCTCTCCTCGGCTTCGCGCGTGCGCGCTTTGCGACGCTGCTCGGTGATCCAACCTTTGAGGGTCTCACCTGGCCCAACATCGAGAAGGCGCTCGACTTCATCCTCTGCTTCGAGGCCAGGAATCGCGGCGCGATCGCGCGCATTTGGGTCGAGCGCCAGGGCGAGATCGCCTTCCCGCTCAAGGACGGCGAGCCGTTTCGGCTGACCGCGCGCGCCGACCGCATCGACGTGCACTCCATCGGCGACGCAACGCTGATCGACTACAAGAGCGGCGTTCCTCCTGGAGTCAACGAGGTGAAGGCCGGCTTCGCGCCGCAGCTGACGCTGGAGGCCGCGATCCTCATGCGCGGCGGCTTCGAGGGCCTGGCGAAGATGACGCCGGCCCGGGCGCTCTATCTCAAGCTCGGCGGCCCGGCCGGCGGGGTGGAGCGTGACGCGGCCGGCGCGAGGGCCGTCGTCGCGGAGCTCGCCGACAGACACTTCGGCGAGCTCCACGCCCTGCTCGACGCGTTCACCGAGCAGGCTACGCCCTATCTTTCCCGTCCCTTCCCCAAATTCGCGGGCCGCTTCTCCGAGTATGACCACCTGGCCCGGGTCAAGGAGTGGTCTGCGACGGGCGATGGCGCCGCGGGAGAAGCGCAATGAGCCGCTTGTTCACCATTCCCCATGCGCTGCGCGGGGCGCAGGCGACCGCATCGGATCCGTCATTATCCGCATGGGTCTCGGCCAACGCCGGCAGCGGCAAGACGCACGTCCTGACCCAGCGCGTGCTTCGGTTGCTGCTCGAGGGCGCGCCCCCAGGGCAGATCCTCGGCCTAACCTTCACCAAAGCCGCAGCCGCCAACATGGCGAGCCGCATCTTCAGGATGCTGTCCGACTGGACGAGCCTGGACGACGAAGAGTTGACCGCGGCGATCGTCGAGTGCGGCGCGGCAAAGCCCGGCCCGGCCGAGCTCAAGTTCGCCCGGCAATTGTTCGCCCGCACCATCGAAACGCCGGGCGGGCTCAAGATTCAGACCCTGCACGCTTTCTGCGAGCGGCTCTTGCAGCTCTTTCCGTTCGAGGCGAACGTCCCGGCGCACTTCAAGGTGCTCGACGAGCGCGAGGCGAAGGAGCTCATGGACGAGGCGTGCGATCGCGCGATCGTCGCGCTGCAGGCCTCGTCCGACCTCGCCGGAGCGCTCGCTTTCGTGGCGCGCGAGGCCGGCGCGGTCCTGTTCGGCGCGCTGGTCGGCGAGGCTGAGGCTCACGCCGAGACGTTCGCCTCCTTCGACGATTCGGCGGGGTTCGCCGCCGCGTTGCGGGCCCGGCTCGCCCTGGCGCCGGAGACGACCACCGCCAGCGTCGAGGCCGATATGCTCGGCGGCGACATCTTGCGCCGGCGCCGGCAGGCCTGGGCGGAGGCGCTCGGCAGAGGCAAGACCAGGGACCAGGAGATCGCCGCAAAGCTGCAAGCGGCCGACAATGAAGCCGACCCCGCGGCGCGGACCGAGGCTCTGCTGGAGGCTTTTTTCACCAGCGGCGGCGAGGGGGACCCGCGCGGCGGAGCGAAGGGTTGCCTGACGACGCAGGGGCTGCAGGCCGACTTTCCGGGCCTCGAGGAAGACCTCCATCGCGAGCAGAACCGCCTGATCGCGCTGCGCGACCGGCTGCGCGCGGCCCAGATCCTCGAGCGCAGCGAGGCCTTGTTCAGCGTCGCCAAGGCGATCCTTTCGACCTTCGCGAGAGCCAAGGCCGAGCGCGGGGCGCTCGACTTCGACGATCAGATCGCGCTGGCGCTCGCCTTGGTTGAGCGGCCAAGCGCCGCTTGGGTGCTACACAAGCTCGACTACGGGCTCGATCACCTGCTCGTCGACGAGGCGCAAGACACTTCCGCCGAGCAGTGGCGGATCGTCGCCGCCTTAACGGCGGAGTTTTTCGGCGGAGCGAGCGCGCGTTCCGCGAAGCGGACCGTGTTCGCGGTCGGCGACGAGAAGCAGTCGATTTTCTCCTTCCAGGGCGCGGCGCCGGATAAATTTGTCGAAATGAAGCGCTTCTTCGAGAAGCGCCACCGCCAAGCGGAGCGACCGTTCGAAACCGTGCCGCTCAACTTCTCCTTTCGCTCGGCGCCAGCCATTCTGGCGGCGGTCGACAAGACGTTCGAATCGGAGGCGGCGCGGCAAGGGGTCGCCGCGGCGGGCGAGCCACTTCCGGTTCATGAGGCGATTCGCCGCGAAATGAAAGGAGTGGTCGAGCTGTGGCCGACGGTCAAGCCGATGGAGGAGCCCGACCCGGAGGACTGGCAGATGCCGCTGGACGAGCCTGCGCGCCACGATCCTCCCGTCGTTCTCGCAGGCCGGATCGCCGAGAGGATCGGGGCATGGCTGAAGTCCGATTCGCCTGAGCGCGTGATCGACCAAAGGACCGGCGGCGCCCGCCGCATCCGGCCGGGCGACGTGATGATTCTGGTGCGCAGTCGAAGTGCGTTCTTTGACGCCATGATCCGCGCGCTGAAAACGAAGGGCGTGGGAGTCGCCGGGGCCGATCGACTGAAGCTGCGCGAGCACATTGCAGTCATGGACCTCATCGCCGCAGGCCGGGCGGCGCTCACGCCGGACGACGACCTGACGCTCGCTTGCGTCCTCAAATCCCCCTTGATCGGACTCGACGAAGACGAACTCTTCAAGCTTGCCGCGCGCCGCCGCGGGCCTCTCGCGTCGGCCGTCGAGGCGTCGACCGAGGGCCGCTTGCGGGAGGCGGCCCGCAGGTTTGCAATCTGGCGCAAGTGGGCCGGGACGCTGACGCCATACGCCTTCTACGCCAGGCTCCTCGGCGAGGAGGGAGGCCGCAAGGCGCTGCTGTCGCGGCTCGGGCCCGACGCAGCCGATCCGATCGACGAGTTCCTGGCGCTGGCGCTCGATCACGAGCAGGTTGAAGCGCCCTCGCTCGCGCTCTTTCTCGCCGAGATCGAGGCGACCGACGCGGCGATCAAGCGCGACATGGAGACTGAAAGCGACGGCGTGCGCGTGTTGACGGTCCACGCAAGCAAGGGCCTCGAAGCGCCGATCGTCTTTCTGCCCGACACCTGCGGGTCGCCAGACGGCCGGCATGACCCGAAGCTCTTGCGGCTCGCTCCAGCGGAGGAGGGTGAACCGCCGCTGCTCGCCTGGAGCGGGAAAGCCGCGGAGGATTGCGAGGCCGTCGCTCGGGCGCGGGCCGACAGGCGCGAGGCAGAAACGGGCGAGCACCGCCGGCTGCTCTACGTCGCCATGACCCGTGCGGCGCAACGACTCATCGTCGCAGGCTTCGAGAACTCGAAGGGCCGCGCGCCGGGATGCTGGCACGATCTCGTGCGCGTCGGGCTCGCGGATTCGATGATCCCGGTCCCGGCTTTTTGGGGAGAGGGAGACGCGATCCTGCGCTTCGGCGAAGGGCTGACGGCGGGAGACGAGGGGGAGACCGAGCAGTCTTCGAATGGCGCCGAGCTTCCCGCATGGATCCGGACGAGAGCCGCTGCCGAGGCCGCCTCGACAATACTAAAGCCCTCCGGGGCGGGCGTTGCCGGGGAAGGCGAGGGCGTCCTCGAGGGACGGCTTGTCCATGCGCTCCTGCAGGCGCTGCCCGTGGTCCCATCGGCCGCCCGCGCCGCTGCGGCGAAGGCCTATCTCGACCTGCACGGCGGGCCTCTCGCGGAGGAGGCGCGGACCGCGATCGTGGCTCGAGTCGTCGCGGTCATGCAGGCGCCGGGACTCGCCGATTTGTTCGGGCCGGGCTCGCGCGGCGAGGTCACTCTGGCCGGAGTGCTGCGCCGGCCCGGGCGGCCCGACAGACGCTACAGCGGCCGCCTCGACCGCATGCTTGCCACCGACGAGGACGTTCGGATTGTCGACTTCAAGCTCGGTCCTCCGCCGGCCCGCCCCTCGCCCGCGCACATTGCCCAGCTTGCCGTCTATCGCGCCGCCTTGCGGCCTCTCTACCCCTTGCTGCGGGTGCGCGCGGCGCTCGTCTATCTCGAGGGACCGACCCTGCTGCGGATCGAAGATGCCGAGCTGGAGGCCGCTCTCGACGAGGCGGACGCTGCCGGATGACCGGATGGTCTCCGAATCGCGCTTCTTTTGCCACAGTCAAGAAGGAAAAGGCTGCCTTGATGAGGTCGCATTTCCTCGGCAGTTTCCGGCCCCGATGACGAGCGGAGACGTCAGGGCCGGCGCCCGAATTATTGAACGCGAGGCTGCGAAAGGGACGTTGCGGAAGGGGCCGCAGCTCTTCGAAGCTTGTGCCCTAGCCGTTGTAACGGCGAGCTTTCTCTTTATCTCTCAGGAGGATGCGGCGGCTCAGGCTCCTTCGGGGATGGTTCGCTACAACCATCCCGTCTATCACAACGGAAGACGCCTGCTTTGGCACGGGGCTTGGCGCGGCCGTCTCAGCCATGAAACCGCCCGAACGGCGCCCGCCAGAGCCGCAATTGCCGAGAAATCTGCCCCCCCGCCGCAGCCGTCTCCCGCCAAACCGGCGCCCCAGTCCGACCCAGTAAAGCCTTTTTCGATCCTCGCGGATGCCGACGACCTCGCCGCGAGCCGCATGGCGAAGGACTTCGCCGAAATTCTCAACGCCAAGGGAGCAGCCGGGCGCGCCATCGTCGGACCGACATCGCCCACTGGAATTTCCAAGGTGATGCGAACGGACCTGGCGGATTTCGCCATCGTCCCGTTCGATACGCTCACCGCGGGCGTCAAATATGGGCCGGACTGGCCCCAACGCGTCCCAATCGTCGCGCGCCTCGCCCCCGAGACGATCGAGATCATCGCCGCAAAAGACGTAAGGTCGATTGGCGACCTTCAAGGGAAAATCGTGAGCTTCGGCGATCCCGACGGCGCCACGGGCGTTTCCGCGCGGCTTCTGTTCTCGAGGCTCGGGGTTACGGTCAATCCGACCTATGAGCCGCTGACCGAAGCGCTTGACGCGCTTTCAGCCGGCAAGCGGGGCGCCGTCGTCGTGCTGGGCGCCCAGGAGGCGCACGCTTTTGGCGCTTTCGGCGCTGACGGCCGCTATCACGTCGTTCCCGTCTCCTGGTCGCCGGAGTTGGAGCAGGTCTATGCCCCGGCGCGGGTGGCCGCCGCCGATCGACCGAACCTCGTCGCGGCCAATGATTCGGTGGAGACTGTCGCCGAGCCGATGGCGCTGATCGCACTCGACGCTGCGGCCGGCTCGCAGCGCGCCGATGCGCTCGGACGGACGGCTCGAGTTTTCTTCGACAACTATGACGCCTTCCTGTCCGCAGAGCGCGACAGTCACTGGCGGGACGTCAATCTCGCCGCCGACCCGTCCGTGCCGAGCGCGGGCTGGCAACGGCTTGCGGGGGCGCAGGGATGGCTCGACGAACGCAAAACCTCGGCCGACGCTTCGCTCGACGCGTTCCGTGCGTCGGCGAAAAAGGCGGCCGACGCCAACGGAGGACCGAAAGCCGAGGATTCCGATCGGCTTTACGGCGATCTCACGCGCTGGCGCGGTCTGATGCAGTAGAGGAGGACTCGCCCTGCCCATGCTGTGGAAAATTGTCGCGGGCCTGATCGCAGGCTGCTTCGCCGGAGCGCTGGTCGTTGCATTCTTGCCCCGCATCCAACCCTCCGCCGCCTCTCAGAGAGCGGCTGTCGAGCAGCCCGTGTTCGTGGCGCAGCCAGTCGTCCTCGCCAAACAGAAGCCGGCCAGGACAGCTATCGCCAAGGAAGCAGTCAACAAACTGGCCAGCGCGCTGCGCGGGCCATCCATGGCGAGCGCGCCGATTGTGTCGCTGTCGATCCCGATCGACGAGGCGCGTCGCCTGTTCGCCGAGGGCCTCATCGCCTTCGCGAAGGGAGACATCGCTACGGCGCGGGCGTTCCTCAAGCGCGCCGCCGAGGGCGGCGACGCCCGGGCGCTGATGGCGCTCGGCGACACTTACGATCCCACGACGCTCACCCGCCTCGGCGCCGTCGGACTCAAGGGCGACGAGGCGACGGCGCGCGGCTACTATTCGCGCGCGCTCGCTGCCGGCGTCGGCGGAGCGCGCGAACGCATCGCCTCGCTGGCCGCCCAGTAATCCAGCGCGGGCGGGGCCCGCGGCGAGAAAGCCGGAGCCGGGCCGGTTGCTCCGCGCGGCTCTTTCTCATCTGTCCGCAGCGCGGGTGACGGGGGTCGCTCGCCGCGTCGGCGCGCTCGAACCGAGCGCGGCCGACAAAGGCTCACGCCATGGCGATTCGCGGCGCCGGAGCGGCCTTGCGCACATGCTCGTCGGTGAGTTGCTCGAACTTCCTGAAATTGTCGCGGAACATCTGCACGAGCCGGCGCGCGGCTTGGGCGAATTCACCCTTGTTCCGCCATGTCCGGATCGGATCGAGAATATGCGGCTCGACACCGGGCACATATTCCGGCACGGCGAGGCCGAAATGCGGGTCTGTGCGGAAGGCGACCGTGTGCAGCGAGCCGTCGAGCGCTGCCGAGAGCAGCCGGCGCGTCACCCGGATCGGCATGCGCCGGCCGACCCCGACCGTGCCGCCGGTCCAGCCGGTGTTGACCAGCCAACAATCGACGTGGTGCCGGGCGACGAGGTCGCGCAACAGATTGCCGTAGACTGTCGGGTGAAGCGGCATGAACGGCGCGCCGAAGCAGGTCGAAAACGTCGCCTGCGGCTCGGTGACGCCCTTCTCCGTGCCCGCGACCTTGGCGGTGTAGCCGCTCAGGAAGTGATACATCGCCTGCGCCGGATCCAGCTTGGCGATCGGCGGCAGAACGCCAAAGGCGTCGCAAGTCAGCATGATCACATTCTTGGGCTGTCCCGCGCGCCCGGTCGCCGACGCGTTGGCGATGAAATGCATCGGATAGGCGATGCGCGTGTTCTCGGTCTTCGAATCGTCGTCGAAGTCGGGGATGCGCAGTTCCGGATCGAGGACCACATTCTCCATCACCGTGCCGAAACGCTCGGTGGTCGAATAGATCTCGGGCTCCGCCTCGCGCGACAGCTTGATCGCTTTGGCGTAGCAGCCGCCCTCGAAATTGAACACGCCGCCCCTGCCCCAGCCATGCTCGTCGTCCCCGATCAGGGTGCGGTGCGGATCGGCGGAGAGCGTGGTCTTTCCAGTGCCGGAGAGGCCGAAAAAAATCGCCGTATCGCCCTCCCTGCCGACGTTGGCTGAGCAATGCATCGGCATGACGCGGCGTGGGGGCAGGACATAGTTGAGATAGGTGAAGACCGACTTCTTCATCTCGCCAGCGTAGCTCGAACCGCCGATCAGAATGATCCTGCGGGTGAAATCGCAGGCGATGACCGTCTCGGTCCGCGCGCCGTGGCGCTCGGGGTCGGCTCTGAAGGACGGCAAGTCGACGATCGTCAGGTCCGGGGCGAATGTCGGAATGTCCTCCTTTGGCGGGCGGATCAGCAAGTTGCGGATGAACAGCGAGTGCCACGCATATTCGGTGAAGACACGCGTCTTGACCCGGAAGGCGGGGTCCGCTCCGCCGTAGAGATCCTGGGCGAACAGCGTCTTGCCCCGGGCGTGAGCGAGGAAATCGGCAAGCAGCGCGTCGAAATGCTCGACCGACATGGCGTCGTTACTGTCCCACCAGACGACCGGATCCGTGTTGGCGTCGCGGACGATGAATTTGTCCTTCGGGCTCCGCCCGGTGTGGACGCCGGTGTCGGCGACGAGCGGCCCGTGTTCGGCGATGTGGGCCTCGCGCCGCTGCAGGGCGTGCTCGTAAAGCTTCGGCGCGCCGAGGTTCCAGTGAACTTCCGCCAGGTCGTGAAACCCGAATCTTTCCGCTCCGAAGGCGGGATTGCAAGCGCCTGATTCGGTCATTCCGGTCCCTCCCGATGACGGCGTTCAGGAATCCAATTGCGCCCCGGATATACTGCCTACGACCTCAAGACAACTGTTGGACGCCGCCCCACGGGAGCTCCCGCGTTCACACAATTTGTCTAGCAGAAAACCGAGCGGAAGGGACCTCGTCCGCTGAACGAAGCGACGCGCGACTTGCGAGGCCTCCGCTCCGAACCTTGCCGGTGAACTTTGCCGTCGCCCGGCGAATCGCGCGGAAAAATCGTCGCCATCGCGACTTTTCCGCCCTTCGGGACGTAACCGAAGCGACCCATAGCGCCCAGCAATTGCCAAGGCTCTACAAACCTCTTCAAAGCGCCCGTTTTTCGGTCCGTCAGCGTGACCGCCCCGAAGCTCGACTGCGCGGATGACCGGGCAGAGCCATGCCGCGAGGGATGGCGGCTCCGAGAAATCGGCCCCGCTTCGTTTGCAGCCAGCCAACCCGTTGGGAACTCGCGGCCCGCTCACACTATTTCCATTGGGGCGTGCACACTACGTATTGGTCCGTAATGGCTTCGTGATCACCTTGTTTCTCACGCTGAAAATATAGGTAACATATGCTCAAGCTACCGGTTCGATAGTCAACTCGAAAGACTCCACCCTCTTGTTCATGGCGGGTGGCGACAAGGCCGTAGTCACCTGGATCTTGCTTTGTCGCCCCTTCTCCGCCGCGATAACAACTCGTGACGCCGAAGGCGCCAGGACCGACGTCCGTTCGTCCGGCGTTATGAGCGAATTGGCACGCAATTACATCCCCGGTCAATTTATCTAGACGATAGACCAGAGAGAGGTTTATTTGCGGCGCTGCCAGGAACTCGTATTGTCCAGCGTAAGAATACGATGGCGTTGCGCAAATCAACGTCAGAGTCGCTCCGGCTACGACAGATCTCAGGTCCACCGATATCCTCCGCTAGTGCGAGCTGGCCGCCCCATTCATCGATTTCCAAATCGAATCAGATCATGCGGCATGGTCGAGAGCTTATCGGACCGGCGACAGGAGCGCCCCTCCATCCGTCGGCGCTCACGTGCAAGGCAGTCGCGTCGTCCACAATTCGGAGAACCGCGGAGGTTCTTGGCCTAGCAAGCAGCGCATGCAGCGCCGCCTCTCGGACTCCGAATTGCCTTGTCCGCGGGCCTTCCGGGTAGGGAGGCGACTTGTCGCCTTCCCGGCGGATCTGGTAGCGCTCTCCACCCTTCTGCGACATTTCTT
>DASRSL010000198.1:0-24033 GCA_035656495.1 Roseiarcus sp. | reverse complement strand
AGCCTTCACGGCAGCGCTCAGCTTCGGGCCATGGCTTCCCTGTCGGTTTCGCCGTTGCAAGCCCCGCGGCGACGCGGCTGGCCTCGACCCTGCCGATGACGAAACGGCCGACCGCGCGCCGAAGGATGGTCGTTCGCCGGCGCGCGACGCCGAAGCGGTCTACTTTTCGGGATTATAGTAAGAGTAGGGTTCGGTACCCGAATGGCGATGATACGGGGAGTGGGCGTAATGACGGTACCGGTAGGCGTAGTGATGATACCGGTGGTAAGCGTAGGGCCGCGCCGCAGAGTAAGGCGGCGGATAGTCGTATGGCATTGCGTTGGCGATCGTCGCGCCGCCGAGGCCGCCGACGAGCGCGGCAAACGGCCCGCCGACCACCAACAAGCCGGCGGAGAGCAAAAGAACTCCTCGAGACATCAGGACCTCCTGTCAATTCATCCGGCGGCCATGAGCCGGGAAGCCGCCAATCCGACGTGTAAACGCGCGTATTGCGGCGGCTGTTCCTAGGCCTGGGCCAAGCTTCCGGTCTGCGCTGTCCGGGCATCGGTTGCGCTGTCGGCTGCGCTACCGTGCTGCCGCAGATGAGACGGTGGCTGCCCGACGAGGAGCGGGAGCAGATCTGCCGTGAGTTCGAGGCAGAGGTTGCGCGGCTGTCGGCCGCCTGACGGCGAAAAGGCCCTCACCCGGCGGCCTTCGGCCGCCTCCCTCTTCCGCAATGCGGGAGAGGGGGCGCATTGGGATCGGTCCGCGCCGCGTCCCTTCTCCCCGCCTGCGGGGAGAAGGTCAGGATGAGGGGCGGGTCGAAGGGCGCGGGCCCTTTGCCCTCTCCCTCCCCGGGCGAAGCCCGGGGATTGAGAGGGGGCGAGTCCCGCCTCTAGCGGATGCCGGCGTCGATCAGCTTGGTGAGCGCGTCGATCGTCTTCGGCGTGACGACGCCGGCGCCGGTGTTGAGCGACAGGCCCGGCATCTTGTACTTCGCGCTCATCACGCATTGCACGACCGGCACGAAGCCCTGCAGGTAGAGGAGCTGGTCGAGGGTTGCGCTGATGTAGCCGGACTTCAGTCCGTCGATCGTCGCCGGGGCGAGGTCGATGCCGCCGAGGATGATGTCGCCCGGCTTCTTGCCCGCCTTCTTGAGCGCCTCGGGCATGACGCTGGTGACGCCGCCATGCTGCAGCCCGATCGCCTTCAGGTTCGGATGGGACTGGATATAGGCGACGAATTGCGGGATGCCGAGCGAGGGGTCGCTGTTGACGTCCTGGGGAATGTCCAGCCGGTCGACCTTGAGGCCGGCCTTCTCCAGCGTGTCGGCGAGGCTCTTCTCCGATACGCCGCGCTCGGCCTGGCTGAAGATGCCCCACACCACCGCCTCGTCGCCCGCCTTCAGGCCCTGCGCCAGCATGGCGTTGGCGGTCAGCGCGCCGCCCACGGCGAGGTCGACGCCGGCGTAGCCGAAGCCCTTGGTGCCGAACTCTTTCTGAAGCTCGGTCAACGGCGCGTTGCCGTCGGTGACGACGATGCCCTCGCCGACGGCCTGCTTGACGAGATCGTGGAACGCGGTCGCGCCGGGATGGCCCATGATCTCGATGCAGTTCGGCTTGGCGGCCAGCGCCTCCTTGAACTGGCTGATCATCGTCTCGGGCGCCCAGGCGGAGAACTGCGACTTGAGCGTGACGCCCAGCGCCTCGGCGGCCTCTTTCGCCCCGGTCTGACGCGCGAGCGTTGCGCCGTCGCCGGGGTTGCCGCCCATCTGCATGTACATCACGAGCCCCTTGCCGATCGGGTCGGCCGAGGCCGGCGCCGCGATCGCCGCGACCGCCGCCGCAGCGACGCCGATGAGAAGCCAATTGGACAGACGCATTGTCGTTTCTCCCTGTCTTGCCGGGTCCGCCGCCTCGACGGCCCGTTCCTATTCGGAAGCGCGGGCGCCCCCGAATTTCCCGAACGACCCCAGCCGGGCGAAAAAAGCATGCCGGCGCTGCGGTTCGTCTACGTACATGTAGAAGATGATCGCGACGAGAAAGATGAGCCCCTGCACCGTCCTGACCCAGGCGCCGGTGAGGCCCGCCGCGACGAGGCCCGCCTCGATCATGCCGATAATCAGGCAGCCGAACACCGTGCCGAGGATGGTCGCGCTGCCGCCGAAGATCGAGGTGCCGCCGATCAGCACAGAGGCGATGGCGGTCAGGAGATAGCCCTGGCCTTGATTGCCGAAGAAGTTCTTGTTCTCGAGGGTCAGCATGATGGCGGCGCAGGCGGCGAGGAAGCCCATGAGGGTGAAGATCTTGATCTTCTCGCGGTCGACGTCGATGCCGACGACGCGGGAGACGTCGTTCGAGTCGCCGATGAACAGGGTGTGCTCGCCGAAGCGGTGGCGGGTGAGAACGAGCCAGAGAAAGCCGACGATGAGCGCCGTCCACAACGCCTGGATGGAGACTTCGTTCAACCAGACCGACCCCGTGAGCGAGGCGAAGGGACGGCCGACGATCCATTGCCAGACCGAGCTCTCCTCGGCCCCGCGCAGCGCATAGGACTTGCCGCCGGACAGCACCGTCGCCATGCCCGCCCAGAAGAACTGGGTTCCGAGCGTCGTCATGAAGGACGGGATCCCGACCTTGGCGATGATGACGCCGTTGATGAACCCGACCAGGATCCCCGACGCGAGGCCGGCGGCGACCGCGATCCAGCCGAGCTCATACTCCTTGAACAGAACCGCGAAGACGAAGCCGGAGAAGGCGATGATCGAGGGGAAGCAGAGATCGATCTCGCCCGCTCCGATCACGAACGTGAGGCCAGTGGCGAGCAGGATCAGCGGCGGCAGGGTGGAAAGAAAGGTCGTGTAGATGTAGGGGGCGAGGAACACTTCCGGCGCCCGATACATGAAGAGCGCCAGCAGCAGCGCATAGACGACGATGATCGGCAGCGCCTCGAAGCGCTGCGCGAACGATCTGCCTGAAGGCTGCACCATCCCCAATCCGCTCCCTTTAGCTCTTGTGCTGCAGGGCGATCAGGTACTCGGTCAGCTCCGGCACCGTCATGTCCTTCGGATTGATCTCGGACACGATCCGCCCGCGATCGAGAACCACCAATCGATCCGCGACCTCGTGGACGTGGGCGAGGTTGTGCTCGATGTAGATGCAGGCGCGGCCGGACTTCTTGATCCTGCGCACGAAGTCGATGACTTTTCGCACTTCCGCGACGCCCAGCGCCGCCGTCGGCTCGTCGAGCACGATGAGGTCGGCCTTGTAATGCATCGCGCGGCCGATCGCGATGCCCTGGCGCTCGCCGCCGGAAAGGTTGCCGACCGTCGAATCGACGGTGATGCCGACGCCCCTGAAGCCGATGACGTCGAGCAGAATCTCTTCGGCGACCTTCTTTTCGCGCTTGACGTCGATGAAGCCGAAGCGGTTCGTCATCTGCCGGCCGACAAAGAAGTTGCGCCACAGCGGCTGCTTCTCGGCGAGCGACTTGTCCTGGTAGACCGTCTCGATCGAGAGATCGTGCGCCATGCGCACCGAATATTCGCTCGGCTCGATTTCGCGGTCGCGGATGAAGATCTTGCCCGAGGTCGGCTCGAGGACGCCGGTCATGACCTTGATCAGGGTCGACTTGCCGGCGCCGTTGTCGCCGATCAGCCCGACGATCTCGTTGCGGCCGATGGCGATGTCGATATCGCGCAAGGCATGGACGGCGCCGAAGAATTTCTGCACCGCCTCCATCCGCACGATCGAGGCGAAGCCGGGAGCCTCCGGCGCCATTCTTCTTCCTCCCGGGGGGAACCTCTTTTCTCATACAATATGAGATAAGCCCGACGCCATGAGGTAAGCCCACTTTCGTCGGCTTGGCAATGGGGCGCAAGCCTTCCCCAGCTTTGCTGGGGAAGGAGTTCCCGCGTGTTCGAAAAGCGAAGGGGCTGGGCCAGACGAGCGACGGCTCGGCCTCGCCCCTCATCCGGCCCTTCGACAAGCTCAGGGCCACCTTCTCCCCGCAAGCGGGGAGAAGGTGAGAGATGCTCTACCCCCGCGCGGCGGATTCGATCAAGCGGATCCGTTTGCAAAGCCGCGTCATGAACGCCGTCGCGAACAGGGGCGTGAGCAGGTTCAGGATCGGCACGGCGACGAAGCCGGAGACGATCGCGCCGGCGAAGAAGATCGTCGGAGCGTTCCGCTCGAAGAGGAGCCGCGCCTCCACCGCCGAGACGTGACGCATGGCCGCGAGCACGAAATACTCGCGGCCGAGAAGATATCCGTTCAGGACGAAGAACGACACAAGGCCGACGCCGGTGAAGATCGTCAGCGTGAGGACGATCGCATTGATGAGAAGCGAAAAGACGGCGAAGCGGATCCCCATTGCGACCGACGGCGCGAGCGGGAGCGGCCGCCCCGGCGGCCCGCCCGGGTCGATCGTCCGCTCGACGATCGCCGCCACGTCGTCGAGAAAGAAGCTCGCGACCAGCGAGACCGCCGGCGGAGCGAGAAAGATGACGACGACGATCAGGCCGAGCGTCACCACGACCGACAGGACCGCGCTCAGCCAGGCAGGGCCGACATGCACGAACGAGAGCGCCAGGCGGTCCAGCCCGACGCCCGCGAGAATGAGAATCGCGGCCGTCAGGCCGAACGACTTCCACATCACGCCGCGGAACGGCGGCGAGAAGATCTCGGCGAACGCGTCGAGGGCGTCGGTGATCATCCTGAGGCCGCCGTCGTCCGCGCCACGCTCGAGGCGCGCCGGCGCGGACGCCAGTTGAGATTGGTGCTGACCGCGTAGTTCCACACGACGCTCAGCACGGCGCCCGACAGGCCCGCCACCCGCCAGACCCGGTTCGACCGGTACACCCACGACGCCACGTCGATGTTGGCGAGAGCGCCGACGCTGCATCCGACCGATTCTCCGGCAAGCCGCTTGCGGAACTTGTAGGGCGCTTCGGCGATCTTCAGGCTTCCGCCGGCCGAGAGGATCACGTCCACCAGGATCCTGAAGCCGTCGGGCGACAGACGCGGCGCGAGCCGCGAGACGACGTCGCGGCGGATCATGAAGAACCCGCTCATCAAGTCGGTCACCGCCGTCCCGGCGCGCCTGAGGCGGCGGAGGCGGCGGTCCGACGCTGCAAGCGCGAAGGCGATCTCCGACGCGCCGTCGGGCGAATCGTCGTCGACGACGATCATTTCCCACGACAAGCCCTGGAGCGCGGCCTTCATGCGCTCGAAGAGGACCGCGACATTGGCCGATTCGCGGTAAGTCGGAACGACCACCGAGAGGGTCGGCCGCGATATCGCCGGCGCTGCTTCTGAATCCACGGTGCTTTTCTCTTGCGACGTCGGGGCGATCTACCCGCCGGGCGGGCCGGGATAAGGGAGGGGAAGCCGGCACGTCAAGCCGCGGACCGGAACGAGCGCGAGCTCGACCGCCGCGGCGCCGTTCCGGTAGAGCGTGCTGAGCCGTGTCGGCCCCAGCTCCCTGAAACAGGCCGTCGCAGCCGCGCGCGCCGGGGAAACCTCGTCGGGACGCGCGACGAGAAGGCCGTCGCGTCCGATGAGCGCTCCTCCGCCCGCGACATACGCCCAGCCGCGAGGATCGGCGGACATCGCGAAGACCGGCACGCCGGGCCCGAGCGCCAGCGCGATCTTTCCGGCGTCCGACCAGTGCGTCGACAGCACGAAGGCGGGCAGGGGCGCGAAGAGCGGCTCGGCGCGCCAGGCGAAGGCCTCGAGCGTCGGATCGGTCACCTTCCAGCGCTGCGGCAAGAACCGCAAAGGGAAGCCGGTCGCGGCCTGAACGGCGAACAGGGCTGCGATGGCGGCGAGCGCTCCGCCCGAGAAGACCGCCCAGCGGCGCAGCGCGGCGTCGGACGCGCGTTCGTCGAGCCGTGCGCCCAGCAGAGGATAGGCGAAGAACCAGCCCGACATCGTCCATTGCGGCAGGCCGCGAGCGCCCCACAGCGGCGTCAGGGTGAACAGGACGATCGGCGGCAGGGCGAGGCAGAAGAGAAAGAATTTCCGCTCGTCCACGTGGTCGCGCCACGCCTCGGCCAATGCGGCGACCAGGATCGCGAATATCCATGGCAGCAGATAGACGATTTCCCCCAGGGCCATCAGGAGGAACTGGGTCGGCTTAAGGCCCGGCCCCGGAGACGCGCGGGCCCCCTGGAAGACGAAAGACGCCCAGTCGTGCTCGGCGTTCCAGACGAGAACCGGGATCGCCATCGCCAGCGCCAGCGCGGCTGCGGCATAGGGTGCCGGATCCTTCAGCCAGCGCCGGCCCCCCCTGGCCAGAACGACGAAGGCGGAGAGCCCCGCGACGGTGAGGGCCGCGCTGTATTTCGAAAGCCCGGCGACGCCGAATCCCGCGCCCGCCGCGAGCCAGAGACGCCAGATCGCCGACCGGCCGGCGGGCTCCGAGAAAAACAGCCTGCCGAGCGCCCAGACGGCTATAGCAAGCCCGAACAGGAGAGGACCGTCGGGGACGATCCACGTTCCCGCCGAGGCGAAGAAAAAAGGCGTGACGTTGAGGGCGAAGAGCGCAATCAGCGCCGCGCGCGCGCCGAACAGGTCGATGGTCAGGCGGTAGAGCATCCAGCTTGTCGCTGCGAAAAGGGCGACGAACGCCGTCCGCGGGCCGAAGCCTTCGCCGAACGCGCGGGCGGCGAAGTGGGCGATCCATTGGTGCAAGGGCGGGTGGTCGAAATAGGAGAGGCTCAGGGTCCGCGCGACGGCGAGCGTGTAGCTCTCGTCGATTCCCGGCCCGAGCGCATAGGCGAAGGCGAGCCTGGCGGCGAGAAAGGCCGCGATAATGGCGATCGCGCTGCGATCCGGTTCTTGGACCCCGTCCGATCGCCCCATCGATCAGCTCGCGACAACCTGCCGGGCGACCCTCGCCTCGGACCCGGGCACGAACTTGTCGAACGCCGCCCAGAACCGGTTTCGGAAGACGTCACGTTCGATCAGGATTTCGTGCTCCGCGCCATCGATGACGATGATACGGCCCGTTTGCAGTCTGGCGGCGAAACTTTCGGCCGCGGCCGTGTCGGCCACCCGGTCGGCGCCGGAGGCGACGATCAGCATCGGCGTCCGGAGGCGCCGCGGAAAGTTCGGCTCGTCGAAACCCCGCATGAGGCGAAAGGCGGCATGCGTCCAACCGATGGTCGGGCCGCCCAGAAAAATATGGGGGGCCGCCTCGGCCAGTTTCGCGATGCGGCCGAAGCGAGCCGGGTCGGTCGTCAGCACGTTTCCCTCGAACGGGGCGGACCACAGGTTGCCGGACCCTTCGCCTGGAACGAACGCCGCGCCCATGCCGAGGGCGTCGAGAGCCCCCAGCAGGAAGCGCATCGGGCCGCGATGGTCGACCCCCTTCACGGCGATCATCGGCGAGGTCAAGACGAGCCGTTCGAAGGGACAGTGGGCCGCTTCATCGACCATCAGGAGAATCGCCGCTCCCATCGAGTGACAAAGACCGAACCAGGGAAGCGGGCAGGAGGGCCGAAGAACCGACTCGACAAACGCGTCGAGATCGCGCCCGAAATGGGAGAAGTCGTCGACATGGCCCTTCCGCGGGTTCCGCAGCTGCCGCTCGGAGCCGCCCTGGCCGCGCCAATCCACGCTCGCCACGGCGAAACCGCGCCCGAGAAGGTCGGCCACGACTTCAAAGTACTTTTCAATGCATTCTCCTCGTCCCCCGAGAACGGCGACCGTTCCGCGTCGGTTCGACGGCGGCGTCCAGCGGACGGCGCGCAGGCGCACGCCGTCAGCGGCGAAAATCTCTTGCTCCACGGCGCCCGGAGGCGCCGGATTGTCGACAGTGGAGACCAACGCCATCGCAAAGTCCCGGGAAAAGCCGCTTGCCTCTTACCAGCGCCGTAGTCCGATGGCCACGCGGCCTCTCCTCAAGACGACGACTTGACCTGAGGCCGCCCGGCGGGCTTTCTGGCGAGGGCGTAGCGGACAAGCGGGAGACCGGCAGCGATGGATCAGGGACGGGGTGGTCTTACCGAGGCGGATCGGCGGCTCCTCGATCGTCTTGTGCAGGCGCGCGTCGGCGCCTCCGCGGGCCTATCCGACCGGGATGAACCGAAACCGAGGCGGGACGCCGATCGCTCCGCCTGGCTCGAATTCAGCAACCTGCCCGGCTACGCCGAGCAGCGGCTCCTGCGATCGACCGCCGCGGCGCTCAAGATCAGAGACCCCTATTTCCTGGTTCACGAAGGCGACGCCGGCGCTTCGACAGTCATCGACGGCCGACGCATGGTCAATTTCTCCTCTTACGACTATCTCGGCCTCAACCGCCATCCCGAGGTTCGCGCCGCGGCGCAGGCGGCGATCGAGCGCTATGGCGTTTCGACCGGCGCGAGCAGGCTCGTCGCCGGCGAACGGCCAATTCATCGCGCCCTCGAAGCCGCGCTCGCCGACCATTACGGGCAGGACGCCTGTCTGACCTTCGTCAGCGGTCACGCCGCCAACGTGTCGACGATCAGCGCCCTGCTCGGCCCGCGAGACCTCGTCGTCCACGACGCCCTCGCCCATAACAGCATCGTCATGGGCGCCCAGTTGTCCGGCGCCGACAGACGCTCCTTCCCGCACAACGACCTGCCGGCGCTCGATTCGATGCTGCAATCAATTCGGGGCCGCTACGAGCGGGCGCTGATTGTCGCAGAAGGCCTCTACAGCATGGACGGCGACGTCTGCGACCTGCCGGGGCTGGTCGAATTGAAGGAGCGCCATCAGGCCTGGCTGATGATTGACGACGCCCATGGACTGGGCGTCCTGGGTGAGCGAGGCCGGGGCGTGTTCGAGCATTTCGGCGTCGATCCGCGACGGATCGACGTGTGGATGGGCACCCTTTCGAAGACGCTCGCCGCCTGCGGCGGCTTTATTGCGGGCGATCCGGCGCTGATCGACTTTCTCAAGCATGCGGCGGGCGGATTCGTCTACAGCGTGGGAATGCCGCCGCCTATCGCCGCCGCCGCCCTCGCCGCCCTCGAGATCGCCCACCGCGAGCCCGAAAGGCCGGCGCGCTTGCGCGCGCGGTCGCGTCAGTTCGCCTCGGCCTGTCGGGAGGCGGGATTGGATCTGGGGACCAGCATCGGCGAGGCGATCATTCCCGTCATGGCGGGAGACTCGATTCGGGCCGCCATGCTCAGCCAGCGCCTCGCGGAGCGGGGCGTCAACGTCCAGCCGATCATCGCCCCGGCGGTCCCCGACGGGCTTGCGCGGCTCAGGTTTTTCCTGGGCAGTGAACACGAGGGGAAGGACATCGCCGCCTCGGTCGAGACGCTCGCGGAGGAATATGCGGAATTGAGTCGAGGGGCTTCCCTGGCGTCCCTGCGCGGATAACCGTTTCCTGCATCGAGCCTGAAGGCATGAGCGAGCTCAAAGTTGTTCCGGTCAACGATCGGGCGGGAATCTCGGCCTTCATCGCGGCGGGGCGGAGAGCGCAATCGATCAATCCGCACTGGGTCGAGCCGGTTCACGAAGAGATCCGGATGACCTTCGACCGGCGCCGGGGGCCTTTCCTGCGCGAGAACGTCATCCAGCCTTTCGTGGCGTTCAGAGGCGGGGAGCCGGTCGGCCGGATCGTGGCGACGATCCACGCGGCGCATCAGAAGAAGTTCGACGACGCCTGCGGCTTTTTCGGCTTCATCGATGCTATCGACGATCACGCGGTGTTCGCCGCCCTGTTCGCCGAAGCCGAGCGGTTCTTGAGGGAAGGCGGGATGCGCTTGGCGCGCGGGCCATTCAGCCTGACCATCAATCACGAATCCGGCCTTTTGATCGATGGGTTCGACCATCCTCACGTCGTTCGAACCAACCATTCGCCGCCCCACTACGCCGCGCATGTCGAGGCGCTCGGCTACCGGAAGGCCAGGGACCTGGTCGCCTACGCGTGCCGGGTCGCGGTCGCGGAGCCCCGGCGAGTCGACCGTGTAGTTGAAAGAGGTCCCAGACTCGAGTTCCATCGCCTGTCGCTTCTGACCTGGAACCGCGATTTCCGGCGTGTTCTGGCGCTCTACAACGACGCCTGGGGGGACAACGATTGGGCGACGCCGGTCGGCGACAGCGAGGCGAAATTCATCGCCCGTCTCATGCTGCCGGCGTGCAAGCCGCGCTGGATCCGGATCGCATCCTACAAGGGAGAAGACATCGCGCTCGCCGTCCACATTCCCGACGCCAACGAAGCGCTTAAGGGGCTGGACGGCAAGCTCCTCCCCTTCGGCCTCGCCAGGTTTCTCTGGCGCATCCATGTTCGGGGCACGAAGACGACCCGCGCCCCGATGACCGGCGTCGCAAGGAAATGGCGCAACACCAAGCTCGGCGCGCTGGCGGTCAGCGCTCTCGTCGCCAAGACGGTCGAAGACGCCCGCGCGGCCGGCGTCGAGGAGATCGAATACAGCTGGATGCTCGAGTCCAACACCGAGGCGATCAACGGCGTCCGCACATTGCCGGCGCGCCACACCCGCACGTTCAGGATTTACGAGAGGAGCCTCTACGGCGAGGTATAGGACCGTAGCCTGCGCCGAATGTCGGCAATGTGCCAGCCGAATTCACCCCGAGGTCGCGGCGGTCGCAGCCTCTGCGCCTGCGCGACCGCCTCGGAGGCGGGAGTGTCGAATCGAAACTCGCGGTAGAGTTGGGCGTAGCGTTCGAGGAATATCGCCTGCTGCTCGACAGGCATCTCCCGGTACCGCGTCGCGGCGCCTTTGTTGAAATGGCCGATCAGCCTCTTGCTGCGGAAAGGCGCCAGGACCCTGCCGGAGTCAGCGGCCACGCCGATCTGCGCGGCGAGGCGCGCCACCACCGCCGTGGTATCAAAGCAAATCTCGTTATAAAAAAACAGTTCGAGCGTCTTGAGCGTAGACCAGCGTTCGAAGTTCGCCACCTGGTCGTCAATTGATGGCAACGCGTCGTAGACCGTCCGGCACTCCGAAAACTCGGAAAACCAAAAACGGCGCGCCCTCCGTCCGTGATCGACCATCGCAAGCGCGATTTCCCGCGGATCTCGGATCGAAGCGCTCGCGAGCAGCAACCCGGCGTCGATCTGCTCGGCCACATCGGGATGCAGCGCCTGATGGGTTTTCAGGACAACGTCGCGTTCTCCAATCCGTTCGGAAACGGCTGAGAGCACTGCGGGATCAATCGCGTCGAAGTAATTCTCGATAGATCGGCGCGGCAGAAGCGGCGGGCTCAGCCGCGCCGGGCTGCGCCCGGCCGCCCGGAAGATCTCCTCGATGAGCTGGTACAGGAACGTGCTGGCCGACTTCGTCATTCCGAAACAGATATAGATCATGGATTGTCTCGTGATCGCGCCTGACAGCCGTTCGAACTTTAACGCTGCGCCTGCGATTACGCTAGAATCAAAGGGCGTTGAGCCGGCGCGCCTCGGCCTGTCAGACCCGCGGACGCGCCGTCGCGCGAAAGGCCAGCATGGCGCGGCGCCGCAAGGGGTCCGGCAGCAATTGCTGAAGCCTGGCGGCGAGATAGAGAGACCGGGGGAACGCAATGACCGCCTTCCGCCGCTCGAGCCCGCGGCGGATGCGCCGGGCGGCGTCTTCGGCGCTGATCAGGAGCGGCTTCGCGCTGTCGAACGAGCCGGCCATCGGCGTGTCGACGAAACCCGGACAGACGACGCTGACCGATACGCCGTCCGCGTGATAAAGCGCGCGGGTCGCCAGCCCGAACGCGAGGATGGCGGCTTTGCTCGCGGCGTAGGACGGGGAATCCGGAGGCGGAGCGAACGCGGCGATCGAGCCGAACAGCGCGATCTGCCCAGCGCGCCGGCGCCGCATGCGAGGCGCGACTGGCGCCAGCGCGTTCATCACGCCATTCAGATTGATGTCGAAGAGCTCGGCCGATTTGGCCAGGTCCTCGACTGCCCCGGCGGCCGGCGTGACCATCGTGACGCCGGCGCTGGCGATCAGGCAATCGATCGGCGTCGCGGCGTCGATCTCGAGCAGGAACGCGCTCATGGCTGCGCGGTCGCGCACGTCGATCTGGCCGACGCAGACGCCCGCGCCACGCTGCCGCGCCGCCGCCGCAACGTCCCCAAGGCGAGTCGCGTCGCGCCCGATCAGCGCGAGCGTCATGCCGGGCGCCGCGTACTCAATCGCCAGCGCTCGGCCCAATCCGCTGCTTGCGCCGGTGATGGCGATCGTCCGCAACGTTGGATCTCGTACTTGACGCAAACCTGTTCAACATTCGAAGCGTTCATCGAACCGATGTCAAAGCGGATTCTCGGACGCCGAGACGCACGCTTGATTGCTCGTATCGATGACATTGCCACGCCAAACGTAGCTGCTCTTTGCCAGCGCGATTGGCCAGATCGCCAGCGCCATCCCATCGCGAATGATGCACGCGACAAACGAGAGAGGAGTCCAGGGCCAGCCGACCGCCCATGCCAGAGCGGCCTCGACGCCGTACCAGGTCGCCACGATGCTCAGCAAGGTCCACCCAAACGACCAGCCAACGAGACTCGCCAGACCAAGTCCAGCGAGAAGGGGCGTCGCTGCGGTGGTCAGGCATTCAAATAAGTAGACCAAGGGAAATGATCGGCGGCGGAGTTGCGCCCATCTCAGCTGACGGCGCCAGACCAGCGCCATGCTGCGGCGGCCCAGGGGTTGCTCCAATGGACGATCGACCAGCCTCACCTTGAGATTGGCCGCGCGCACGATCTTGGTCGCAGCCGAGTCTTCGGCAAGATCGAACGCTAATCCTCGCAAGCCGCCGCGATCGACCAGCAAATCTCGGCGAAAGAGCATTGCCTTGCCATTTGCGAAGCCGGCCCCGAGGTAATCCGCGGACAGCTGCCAGCGAGCATGAAACGTGTTCAAAAAGACGCATTCAACTTCGGCCCATAAACCTGACGGCTTGACGCCGATCGGCGCAGAGGTCGACAATCCCGTCGAGTCGTCCCAGACCGCCAACAAGCGATCGATAAGGTCCGGCGGAAATACGACGTTGCCGTCGACCATCGCTATCATTTCTGCTTGGGCCTCGGTCCAGGCTTTCTCGATGTTGTCGAGCTTGGGATTGGCCGATACGCGAGCGCGACCGATCAACAACTGAGCCTTGACATGAGGGGACGCTGCTATCCTTTGGCGCAACGATGCGAGGCGAGGCTCGTCCTCGTCAAAAGCGCAGAACAGCAACTCAAAATCAGGATAGAGAATGTCAAAGGCGGACAGCGCCGTCTCGACCTCCGATCGTTCGAGCGCCGCTATGGGGATGATGAGACTGACCGGGGGCCGTCGCGAAGGATCGCCATAAATCCGGGATACTGACGCCGCTTGCAGTCGCACGGCTGTGACAATAGCCGTGGCGAAATGCAACATGAGGGCGATCGTCAGTATCGCCGCCAACGGCGCGACTTCCGTTGCAACACTCACCGCGATTCACCATCCATTTTATCGTAGCTCGGAAGGCTGTTGTCAGATCGCGTCGAGGAATTCGTCGATCGCGTTGACGAACTCGGCCCTCTCCCGGCTCGCTACAGTTGCGGGGCGGGGGGTTCGCCGCCGGCTTTGATCTGAATTGAGAGCGCTGATTGCGCTTCGCCACGCCGGGCCGTCATTCGGATCGAGCAGCGTGGCGGTGTCGCCGGCCACTTCGCGATGGGCCGGGATGTCAGACGCCACCACCGGCGCCCCAAGATGCAACGCCTCAATGATCGGCAGGCCGAACCCCTCGGCCCGAGTTGGAGACAGCAGGCCGAGCGAGCCGGCGATGAGCGACTTCATGGCCTGGGTGGAAAGTCCTGCGACATGGTGGATTTTGCCGCGGGTCTTCGGGCAGCGAAGCATTTCGTTGAGGATCGGCTGTCCACGCCAACCCGGCGAGCCGACCACGAGAAGATGAGGCGCCGGTTCCGGCGACTCGCAGAGCAGTCGCCAGACATTGAGCAGCAGTAAATGATTCTTGCGCGGTTCGACGGCGCCGCAAACGACGAAATAGGGGATGTTCTTGAGGAGCGGATCCGGCTTGGCCGCCGAATCGAACGTTTCGGCGAGGGGCAAAGCGACGCTGAGAGTGCGGATGCCGGAACGGCCCTCGGCCGCCAGCGCCCTCAAGATCGTCTCGCGGGCGTGCGCCGTCGTGACGATCAACCCTGCCCCGTAACGCGCGACGGACCTCACCATTGTCACATGGGTTCGCGCGCTATTTTGGGACACGAGCTCAGGTTCGTAGAGCGGAATCGTATCATGAAGCATCAAGGCCGACCTGACGTCGCGACGCCTGTCCAGCCAAGCCATGAGTAGCGGTATTGCAATTGTATATTGCCCGACATTGAGGTAAATTGCGTTCTCGGGGATGCTGGTGATCGCTGGTCGCCCGAATGAAAATCCTGTCGCCGCAATCAGCGAGGCCATGCGTCGTCCTTTGCGGAGGCCGCCGACGGTGTTTCTCGGCCTTCGCCGTGGATTGCTTCCGCGGCCTGCGAGTGCGCGGACGAGATTTTGATAGGCGAGATCGTCGGCCGGCTCCGTGGTTTCCGCCCAAAGCTCCTCCAGGCGCGCAAGACCTCGCTGGACCCGGTCCGCCTCATAAATCCGCATGCCCCAGGGGGTGGGCAGGATGCCGAAGAAATTACGGCGCGAGTCTTGCGAAA
The DNA here is from genome assembly GCA_035656495.1 of Roseiarcus sp. Taxonomy (GTDB): domain Bacteria; phylum Pseudomonadota; class Alphaproteobacteria; order Rhizobiales; family Beijerinckiaceae; genus Roseiarcus. Next base: position 9,438 of record DASRSL010000198.1, on the reverse strand, counting down.
AATGACGCGCCAGCAGGAAATCGACGCGGTCGACGCCTCGCGGCGTAGCGAACAGCGGGCCGACGAACGTTCGGGTCAGATCGTAGACGAGCGGACGTCCTCCCATGGCGCTCACGCTGACTCTGACTGCCGGCTCGCTTGGGCTAAATCAACGCCCCTTTCCTGCAGTGCGGTCATCAAGGGTGCGATGTCCCCCCAGTCGGCTTTGTCGAGATGCCGCTTCGCCAAACCCTTGGCTATTTCGAGTCTTTGATTGTCCTGCTCTCTCGCCGACAACAGGTAGTCGGCGAGCTCCCAGACGGTGAAGCCCCCGGGAGAGTTTCCGAGAGGAGAATCCATCGCGAAGCGGGTCTCGAGGCTCAACGCCAGTTCGACCGCCATGAGGGAATCGACGCCGATCTCGGTCAAGGGTTTCGTCTTGCTGACGTCATCGCGCGGGAGTCGAAGTATGCGGGCGATCTCGTCGACCAGGATGTCGGCGACGGCGCTCCGCGCTTGCTCCGCTCCGAACCTCGCAACGAGAGTCCTCAGGTCGACGACGCTCTCCGAGGCGACGTCGGAAGCATTGGCGTCGCCGGAAAGGCGATTGTAGCTGGGCGAGCTCAGCAGGGGCAGATGGGCGCGGGCCGCCGACCAGTTCACGTCTGCGATGACCACCGCCCCGTCGCCGCCCGGACCGCCCTCGAACGACAGGGCCAGCGCCATCATCTCGAGCGCCGCCCGAGCCTTCATCGGCTTGACGCCGGCGCGGTGCGCGAGCGCCTCTCGCGTCGCCCCGTGATGAGCGAGCACGCCGACGTCCCCGATGGCTCCCCACGAAACGGCGAGCGCGGGCAGTCCGATCGAACGGCGCTCGCGCGCCAGTCCCTCGAGAAAGCCGTTGGCGGCCACATAGGCCCCTTGTCCGGGATTGCCGATGACGGTGGTCGCCGACGAAAACAGGATAAAATAATCGAGCGTGAGCCCGCGAGTCAGTTCGTCGAGATTTTCCGCTCCCGCAATCTTTGGCCGCAACACTTTGAGCAACCGCGCCTCGTCAAGATTGGCGGCGATTGCGTCATCGAGCACCATGGCGGCGTGCATCACTCCGGCGAGCGGCGGCATCGTTTCCGCGAGATCGGTGAAAAAACGCTCGGTCGCGCGCCGGTCTGCAATGTCGAGCGAAGCGACCTGGACCTGCGCTCCTTTGCTTCGGATCGCCGCAACTTTTTCACGCGCGGATTGGCTCGCGGCGCCCGAGCGCCCGACGAGCACAAGATGACGGGCGCCCCGCTCGACAAGCCACTCCGCCGCGGCAAGGCCGAAACCGCCAAGGCCGCCGACGAGGAGGTGCGTGCGGCCGGGGTCGACCTCGAAGAAGCGCGCGCTCCTCTTCGAGTGAAATGCGCCGACGGTTCGGGGCGGCGGACGTATGAGGATTTTTCCGATGTGGCCCGACTGCTGCATGAGACGCATCGCTTCGACGACTTCGTCGTGAGCGAAGACGCTATACGGCAACGGCGTGAAGTCGCCTGAGGCGAACAACGCCAGCACGGCGGCGAACAATTGACGCGAGACGTCCGGGCGCGACGCGAGCAACTGGTCGAGGTCGACGCCGAAGTAGCTGAGGTTGCGGCGGAACGGCCGCAATCCGATCGGCGTGTTGGCGAGATAGTCGCGCTTGCCGAGCTCGACGAATCGGCCGAACGGCTGCAAAAGGCCGAGACTGCGCTCCATGGCCTCGCCAGCCAGCGAATTGAGGACCACCGAAACCCCGCGACCTTCGGTCGCTCGCATGACGTCGTCGACAAAGGATCCGGAGCGCGAGTCAAACGCATGCTCAGCGCCCAGAGCTCGTGTCAGGGCGCGCTTTTCCGGCGACCCTGCCGTGACGATCGGACGGGCGCCTCGCCAGCGGGCGATCTGCAGCGCCGCGAGGCCAACGCCGCCCGCGCCGCCGTGGATGAGCACCCACTCGTCCCGCTTCAGATCTGCGCAGCAGACCAGCGAATAATAGGCAGTCAGAAAGGAAACAGGAACCGTCGCTGCACTCTCGCAACCGAGCGCCTCGGGGATCTTGGCGGCATGCTCGACGTCGACGACGACGTGGCTCGCGAAGGCGCCGCCGCACAATCCGACGACCGGGTCGCCGACATTCAAATGATCGACCGAGGACCCGACTCGGGTCACGCGCCCGGAGAACTCGAGGCCAAGCGTCGGGCCGGCGAAACCGTCCTCCAGCATTTCGTCGGGAAGGATCGAGAGCGCCCACATGACGTCGCGGAAGTTCAGGCCGGCGGCGGAGACTTCGACTTCGATTTCGTGTGCCGTCGGAGCCGGGCATTCCACTGCCTTCCAGGCGATCCGGTCCAGACCTCCTTCCGCGCTCTTTTCCAGCCGGCTGGCGAGTCCGCCCCCGCTCTCGACAGCCGTGCGCCGACTGTCGGGCGCGGCGTACCGCAAAACGCGAACGCTTTCGCCGTCGATCTCGAGGTCGGTCTCGTCCACGTTCGATAGCACGACCGTCGCTAGGCTTTCGGCCGAGGCTGGCGACGAATCGGCGATCAGGACCCGACGAAAATCGATCGTCGCAAACTCATTGGCGAGGGTTCTGACGAAGCTCAGGACCGCCTCGGCGACCGCCCGGTCGGAAGACGGAACGACCACGAACAGTTTCGCCTTCGCATGGCCGAGGCCTACTGCGATATCGCGGAGCGCAAGGCAGTTTGAGGCGACCCGAGCCGTCCCGTTTTCCTCAAGAGCGTCTGCGATCCAAACGTAGGCGCCCGTGCGATGTGTCGAAGGGGCGGCAGGCTCGACAAACTGGCATGGCGCGCCCCGCGCCTTGATCGCATCGAACAACGCGGTCGCGCAACCGTCAGGGTCCATGCGCCTGCAGAGCAGAGCGGTCGGCGCAGACGAAAAGGGCCGCGCCGGGCGGTCCGCCGGCTTCGCGGTCAATGCGACCGCGTGATCGGCGCCCGTATCGATGAGCCGCGCGTCGATCTGCGCGAGCCGGGCGCTCGAGCATTCCGACGTCCAGCCGGCGGCGGTCAACCGCAGTTCCCGTTGATCGCGGTCATCGGTTTCCGTCAGGCCGAGAATGAGGTCGCGAAAGAGCGAGGGGGCGGGCTCGACCGCAATGATCAGCGCGTCCGGCGAGCATTTTTCTGCAAGGCGCGGGAGCGCGCCACTACGCACCGCCAACCGCGAAAGACCGCCGGCGCTGACGATCAGATCGAAGCTGTGGTCCGGGAGCGCGTCGAGATCGTTGCAGAACGAGGCGGCTGTCCCCTCGCCGTGCTTGAGGCGCGCGCGTTCGAGACGAGCGGGATCCGGATCCAGAAGGGTGACGCGCCCGCCGCATCCTGCGGCGAAACGCAAAGTTTCGGACATCGCGGGGCCAACCCCGATCTGGAGCACGCGTAAAGCGAATCCCGCCCCCTCCGGAAGACGAACCTCGGAAAGCCGAGCGCCGAGCGCACGAGCCGCCGCGACGGCCGACGGGGACCGCAATTCGTACGCCTCGATGAAGCCCTCTGTCGGAGGCGTCAGCTCTGCGCCTTTTTTGCCGAAGTCGCGCAGCGACGCCCCGATGCTCGCCGCAAGCAGCAGTTCGGGCGCGCGCTCGGGATGTTGCGCGGCAAGCGCGGCGAAAATGTCACGTGTCTCAGGCAGCGCTTGGTCGCTCAGCCGGAAGACCGAGCCGGCGCGACGAGCAAGGCCGCTCTGCTCCAGTCCGGCGAGCGCAGATTCCAGCCAGCGACGACGGCCCGGTGGCAACCGCCCTTGCGCCGCAAGAAGGTCGACGTCGAGCCTGCCATCGTCCGCAAGTTGACGGGCCAGTTCATATGCCGCGCCGGTCGCCCAGGCTTCGACCAGGAAAGCCGCGGGCGGCAGTTGGAGCCCGTCGCGCGGCTCGTTGGCCGGGCTCTCCCGGTAAATGATGGAATGCTCGCGCGGATCGAGCTCGCGAGTCGACGGGATCCAGGTTCGAACCAGGCCGTATTGCTCGAGGGTCGCGGCGGAGCGGACGCGAATGCTCTGATATCGCGCGCCGCGAAGCGTCGCCGCCAGAGCGCCCTCGTCGTCGAAGAGATCGAAATCAGCCAGGATGACCCTGTCGTCGCGCCGCCTGACGTGGATCGCCGCGCGGGCGAGGCGCCCGGGCGAATACAGGCGCGCCTCCTCGAACCGAACCGGCAGATAGGCGCCGGCGTCGCTCCCTCGTCCCGCGAACAGGAGAATGAGGCCATGAAAACAGGAATCGAGTTGAGCCGGATCAAGTCCGAATCGAGCGTCCCCTTTATCGCCTGTCAGCTCGACCAGGATGGTCCCGTCCTCGGCGGCTTTGGCGCGTGCAAGACGCCGGAACGCCGGCCCGAATTCGAGCCCGGAAGCAAGCGCTCTCGCATAGATTTCCGAGGCGTCCACGCCGTCCGCGCACTCGGCGGGGGGCGGGATGACCGGGACTGGTCCGGGCTTCTGAATGACCTTGCCGCGGGCGTGCGTCGCAAACGCCGTCTTGCTGAGGCGCGGGCGGCTCATGATCTCAACGGTCGCAGTCGACGATGAGACCCGACAGAGGATTTCACGCGACGCATCCGGCGTGAAGATCATCGGCTGGAGGATTTCGAAGCCGCTCAGCGAAGCCTCGGCGCCCGCCCAATCGCGCGCGACCGCAAGTCCCATTTCGACGAAAGCGGCGCCCGGCAAGAGAACCTGCCCGTCGACCTGATGGTCGGCCAACGCCGGTTCGAGCCTCGGGTCGAGCGTCGTACGCCATTCGAGGGCGGCCTCGCTGTCGCGCGCGCCAATCAGCGGATGCCGCGGCCGCAAGCTCAGCTGGCCTGTCGACTCGCTCGTTTCGGCGAAGCGAAATTCGGTGCGGCGCCACGGATAGGCCGGCAGGTCGACGCCAGCCCCGGGATCCGGTCCGAAAGCCCAAGACAGGTTCATGTCCGCGCCCGCGGCGAGAAGCCGCATCGCCGCCCATTCGAATGGATCGCCGTTAGACCCGTCCGATTTTTCGTCGAGTACGCAGTCGACGCAGGCGGACACGCCGAGGTGCGTCGTCACGTCGCGCAGATGGGTCTTCAGACTCGGGCGGGGTCCGATCTCCAGGAAAACCCTCTTGCCCAGTCGCGCCGCCCGTTCGACTCCCTCCTGGAACAAGACCGTGTCGCGCACATTGCGCCACCAGTAGCTCGCGTCGGCGGCGGCGCCCGGAAGAAGGCCATCGACGATGGTCGAGAGAAACGGCACGGCGCCGGCCGATGGCGTCAGGTCGGCCAGACTCTCGAGCAGCGGATCCCTCACCGGCTCCATCAGCTCCGTATGGAAAGGATAGACAAGATTGAGCCGCCGCTGCCGCAGCTTGTGCGACGGGGCAAGCTTCTCTAAATAGTCCAACGCTTCGTGCGGCCCCGCGACGGCAAGGCAGTGGTGCGAGTTGTGCGCCGCAATCGAAAGGTCCTCGATCCGCGCAACAAGACTGGTCGCTGCGTCCCGGGCGCCGAATATCACCGCCATCCCGCCAGAATTCTCGGTCGCCTCCTGAAGGCGGCTGCGGTTGTAGATGACGCGAACGGCGTCCGTCAGGGACAGAACGCCGGCCGCCTCGGCGGCGGCGACCTCGCCGACGCTGTGACCCATCGTCATCGACGGACGTATTCCAACATCGGCGAGCGCGCGCACGCTCGCCAACTGGATTGCGAACATGATCGGCTGCGCCACATGCGCATGCACGAGGTCGCTCTTGAGATCAGGCGACACCAACTCCTCGGCCAGCGACCAGCCGGACAGCGGCGCGAAGTGCGAATCGATCTCGTCCAGCGCATCGCGGAACGCCGCATTGCAGTGGTAGGCGGCCCGCCCCATGCCCGGAAATTGCGAGCCGTTGCCCGAGAAGACAAAGACGATCGATCCGTCCTCGTCGGTCGCGGTCGCGCGAACGGCGTCGGCGTCGACTTGTCCTGACTGAGCAAATCGCGAAAGCGCCGACGCGACATCCGCCGGACTCTGCGCAGGCGCCACCAGACGCTCGCGCATGCGCTCCCGCCTGTGATCCGTCGCCGCCATGACCAGGCGGCCTTGGCTCTCGCCCGCCCCGTCCAACCGGCCGGCGTACTGGTCGGCCAGCGCCCGCAGGGCCGCGTCGGTCTGGGCCGACAGCATCAGGAGCCGCGGCGCGGGCTCGGCGCCCTGCCGGGCGCCCGGCGGGTCGGCGATCACCACATGCGCGCTCGTCCCGCCGAATCCGAAGGAGCTCACTCCAGCGTAGCGCCGCTGTCCTTGTCGAGGCAACGGCGTCGCCGTTCCGGTGACGACCAGATTGAGGCCCGCGAAATCGATATTCGGGTTCGGGTTTTCAAAATGGAGCGAGCTTGGCGCCTCGTCGTGATCGAGCGCGAGCATCGCCTTCAACAGGCCCGCAAGTCCCGAAGCGGGTTCGGTATGTCCAATGTTGGACTTGATGGATCCGATCGGCAGCGGACGGGCGCGGGCGCGGCCGAGCACCTTGCCCAGGGCCGACGCCTCGACCGGATCGCCCACCCGGGTTCCGGTGCCGTGGGCCTCGACATAGACGACCGAGTCCGGCGCGACGCCGGCCTTGTCGTAGGCGCTGCGCAGAAGCTCGGTCTGATACTGCTCGGCCGGCAGGGAAATGCCGCTCGTCCGCCCGTCCGAATTGACGGCGCTGCCGCAAATGACCGCGTGAATCCGGTCCCCGTCCTCGACCGCGCGCTTCAGGGTTTTCAGGACGAGGACCACGCCGCCCTCGGCGCGGACGTAGCCGTCGGCTTCTGCGGCGAAGGCACGGCAAAGACCGGTCGGCGAAAGCATGGTCGCCTGGGAGAAGGTCACGAATTGGAACGGGCTCGCCAGGATGTTCACGCCGCCGACCAGCGCGGCGTCGACTTCGCCGCGACAGAGCGCGTGGCGGGCTTCATGAAGGGCGACGAGAGACGAGGAACAAGCCGTATCGAGGGCAATGCTCGGTCCATGCAGATCGAATATGTAGGAAAGGCGGTTCGCGACGATCGATAAAGTGTTGCCGGTCGCGTAATAGGCGTCGCCCACCGCCGGGTCGTGCAGACCGATGGTCGAATAATCGAGCGCGGATGCGCCGACATAAACGCCGGTCTCCGTTCCCGCCAGCTTCGAGGGCGCCAAACCGGCGTCCTCGCAGGCCTCGAAGGCAAGCTCCAGAAGGAGCCGCTGCTGCGGATCCATCTGCTGGGCTTCGCGCGGCGAGACGCGAAAAACGGAAGGGTCGAATCCCCAGATGTCGGGCAATATTCCAGCCGCCCATGTGTAACTGCGGCCAGCTTCTCGAACGCTCGGGTGCCAGTGCCGCGCAAGCGGCCAGCGGTCCGCCGGAATGGTCGACACCGCGCAGCGCCCCGCGCTAAGCAATTCCCACAATTGCGCGACATTCGGCGCGCCGGGAAGCCGGCACGCGCGACCCACAATCGCGATCTCTCCGCTATCTCGAGCAAAGCGACCCAAGAGAACCACCAAAGTAACTAGGGCGAATTTAGGGCTTCGCGACCGCTAACGTTGCCGCGACCGCCGCGACGGCGACCACAAGGAACGCGTCTGGTCCTCTTTTGACCGGAGTTTCGCCGCCCTGTCAACCGAGCGTTAGCTGTAGGATCGTACCTGACCTGCTTCTAGCCTCCCGTTCAAACATATCAGACAATTTTCACTGACAAAAACCCGCTTGTCGCGAATGGCTTGAACGGAATGACGCCAAGTGCAGACCGTTGGATTATCGGTTTTCCATTCGGCCCGCTTGCGATTGAACGAAACGAATTGACGGCTTGAAGCGCCCATTCAGGATATCCGGCGCGCGACAGCCTTCAGCAACCTGAGCGTTCGAACGACGACACGTTCCGCCTTTGGGGACCGATGGCGTCACATTTCGGCAACACTAAGCCACATACGTGCGGCGGCGGGTAGCCAAGGGCGGCCTCGGTCTGTTAGTGGTTGGGCGAAATCGGGGCGAGAGATGCGGCGACCGAGTACATCAGGGCTGTTCAACTCGGTTTGCGTATCCAGTCTTCTAGTGCTGACAGGATGCGCGTCGCTGCCGGACTCGGGCCCGAGCGCCTCAGACGTGGTTTCGCACGCGGTCGACCCTGATCTAAGCCAACGATACATGGTGCTCGACATCAGCTCGCCCGTCATCGAGGCGCAAAGGGGCAGGTATTACGAAAGCCTGTATGCCGCGTTCGGCGACCACAGGATATCGTCGGAATCGGTCATCGGCGCCGGCGACGGGGTCACCGTCACGGTCTGGGAGGCCGGCCCCGGAGGCTTGTTCTCCGGGGGAGGGTCCCAGGCCACGACCGTGCTGAATGCGGTCAGCACCGGAGCCAACAGCGCGACGATTCCAGAGCAGTTCGTCGGTCGCGACGGCGGAATCACCGTGCCCTACGCCGGCCGAGTTCACGTGGCCGGGAAGACGATCCGCGAGGCCCAAACGCTGATCCAGGAGGCGCTGCAGGGCAAAGCGATCCAACCGCAGATTCTCGTGAACGTCACGCATCCCGTGAGCAGCAGCGTCGAAGTGAACGGCGAGGTCGTGGCGGGGGCGCAAGTTCCGCTTTCGGTCAGAGGCTATCGCGTGCTCGATGTTCTCGCGCTGGCCGGCGGGATAAAATACCCGGTGAACGAAGACTTCGTCGAACTGTCGCGAGGGTCGAGGACCGCGCGCATCCCTCTGATCACGGTTATCAATAACCCGCGCGAAAACATCTATTTGCATCCGAACGACAACGTCACGCTCGTCCACGATCCGCAGACCTTCATCGCCTATGGCGCCCTGGGGCAGAATGCGGAGGTCCCGTTCAGCGCCGACGGAATCAATCTGGCGGAGGCGCTCTCAAAAGCCGGAGGACTTCTGGACGTTCGTTCGGATATGAGGGGCGTGTTCGTCTTTCGATACGAACCTGAATCAGTGGCTTCACGGCTCCAACCGGACAGCCCCTTGGTCCGGCCCGGACGCCTGACGCCAGTCGTTTACCGGCTCAGGCTTGATGATCCAAACAGCCTGTTTCTCGAGCAGACCTTCCGGATGGCCAACCGGGACGTCGTCTACGTTTCGAACGCGCCTTCGATCGAGTTGCAGAAAGTGTTCAACACGATCGCCGGCGCGTTTGCGCCTGTCAGCGCGGCCGGCAGCGTCGTGACGATAGGGACCTCGATCTCACACTGACCTGCCGATCCACCCAAACCATACGTCTCGATCTTCTCTTCCGGACTCGGCGACGCCGGCCCGCTTGCCCGTAACGCGGGCCAGGCGCAGATTGCTCGGCCGGCAAGAAAGGCGCCGTCGAAATCCGACGAGGATCGCATGCAATTGATCGGAATGCTCGATTCGCCCTATGTGCGGCGCGTCGCCGTCGCGCTGATCGCCGCCGACATTCCGTTCACCCACCGGCCGATCTCGCT
>DASRSL010000197.1:0-10179 GCA_035656495.1 Roseiarcus sp. | reverse complement strand
GGCGTGAGAAGCCGGTCGACGATCCGACCCTCTTCGAGCGTATCTTGGTCGGCCTTTACGACACTGAGGTCAGCAGGTTCGGCCGCGTTGCGTTTTTCGACGTCATGGATGCTCCGCCGCGACTCGGCAAACCACGGACGTTGAAATCGTTCAGCGAGGCGACAGGCTCGATAATTGACGCTTATGACAGCCGAAATAAGATCAAATTCCAATGGGCAGACGGGGAAACCGAAATCCTGAAACCACCGTCCGAGGCGGACGAAGACGATGACGAATAATTGCTCTTCAAACCGAGTGAGAAAGCCGTCTAAGCGCGGCAACCCATGCCTCGGATATCAAGTTCAGCCGTAGCCCTTGAGCGGCACATAGGTGGCTATTGATCGTCTCCGGGATTACGGTGTCCGGGATTACGGTGACAGCTTTTTAAATCCCCAAATCCGACAACCGCTACGCGCCACGCCGCCCTACGCCTGAGGCTTCCGAAGCTGCCCGCTCGGCCCGTTTTCTCTCCCGTCTCCCCCAGCGCGTCCGATCCCCTCGCCCGGCCAGCAATCCGGCGATGCTGATATCCTCGTCCAACTCTTCCCAATGCAGCCCCATACGGCCGATCTCGACGCGTTCGCGCTGCTCGGGCGTGGCATAAAGGAGGCGAGGGAACCAAGCGAAGGGTACACCGATCGTGCGGCCATCGCTCAGCTCGACCCACATGGAGGAATCGTCGAAGCGTACGGACTTAGCGGAAATGCTCATGCCAGGCCCTCAGGAAGCGTTGACGCTCCTCGCGAACAATCCGAACCAGCCGGTTCAGGTCCCGGGCATTAAACCCGTAATTCTCGGCGACGGCAATGTCAGGTTCGAGCCAGATCTTGGCTTCGTTCCCGCCGCCGCTGACGTGAACATGCGACGGCTCGCGCGGGCTGCCTTCGTCGGAGAAGAAGGCGAAGCGGAAGCCCTCGCGTCTGAGGACAGTCGGCAAGACTGGGTGTTCTCAGCGGCGACGGCTCAGCTGCACCCCGTCGTCGCCCCGCACGTGTCGCACTTCAGGCACGTCCCGTTGCGCACCATGGTGAAATTCCCGCATTCCGGGCAGGCTTCGCCGGTGTAGCCCTTCATCCGCGCCTCCGCCCGCCTCTCGGCGACCGTATCGGCGGCCGGGGCGGCGCCCATCGTGAGCGGCGCGGGCTCGGAAAGCTCGCCTTTCAGCGCGGTCGCGCCCTGCACGAGAGCCCCGTGCGCGCCCGAGCCGCCGGTCGCACGAACGGGCGGCGCCTCGCCGCCGGTCGCCCCGCGCACCAGCATCAGCTTGTCGCCCGGTTTTCCGCGGACAAGGCCGTTCGAGATGACGGAAGCCGCCGCCGGGCTGGTCGCCCGCGCCTTGTCCTGCTCGACGCCGCCGCCGAGGACGTCGTGGCCGATCTCCTCGGGCGCGATATGGGCCAAGTCGTTGCGGCCCAGATAGGAGATGGCGAGCTCGCGGAAGATGTAGTCGAGAATCGAGGTCGCGCTCTTGATCGCGTCGTTGCCCTGCACGAAGCCCGCCGGCTCGAACCGGACGAAGGTGAAGGCCTCCACATATTCTTCGAGCGGCACCCCGTATTGCAGGCCGAGCGAGATGGCGATGGCGAAATTGTTCATGAGGCTCCGGAAGGCCGCGCCCTCCTTGTGCATGTCGATGAAGATCTCGCCGAGGCGGCCGTCCTGGTACTCGCCGGTGCGCAGATAGACCTTGTGGCCGCCGACGACCGCTTTTTGCGTATAGCCCTTGCGCCGGTCGGGCAGCTTCTCGCGCTCGCGTGTCCGCTCGACCCGCTCGATCACCCGCTCGACGATTTTTTCCGCGATCTGCATCGCCCGCGCCGGCGCGTTGGCGGCGATCAGCTGCTCGAGCGCCTCCTCTTCCTCGTCGCCGTTCTCGATCAGCTGCGCGTTCAGAGGCTGCGACAGTTTCGAGCCGTCCCGGTAGAGCGCGTTCGCCTTGAGGCCGAGGCGCCAGGAGAGCATGTAGGCGTCCTTGCAGTCCTCGACCGCAGCGTCGTTCGGCATGTTGATGGTTTTCGAGATCGCGCCCGAGATGAACGGCTGCGCCGCCGCCATCATGCGGATGTGGCTCGTAACCGAAAGATAGCGCTTGCCGGTCCTCCCGCATGGACTGGCGCAGTCGAACACCAGGTAATGCTCGACCTTCAGATGAGGCGCGCCCTCCAAGGTCATGGCGCCGCAGGCGTAAATGTTCGCGGCCTCGATCTCGGCCTTGGCGAAGCCGAGCGCCGTGAGGAGGTCGAAGCCCGGCGCCTCGAAACGTTCGGCGGGGATTTTCAGCGCGCCGCTCAGGGTCTCCGCGCCGAGCGTCCACTTGTTGAGGACGAAGCGGATGTCGAAGGCGCCCTTCAGCGCCGCCTCGACCTTCTCGATCGCCGCCTCGGGCACGCCCTTGGCGCGCAACGAACCGTGGTTGACCGAAGGCGCGTGGGCGAGCGTCGCCCGGCCGACCGCATAGGCGACGATGTCCTCCACGGCCCTTTCGTTATAGCCGAGCGCCCTGAGCGCGTCGGGCACGGCGCGGTTGATGATCTTGAAATAGCCGCCGCCGGCGAGTTTCTTGAACTTGACCAGGGCGAAGTCCGGCTCGATGCCGGTCGTGTCGCAGTCCATCACGAGGCCGATCGTACCGGTCGGCGCGATCACCGAGACCTGCGCGTTGCGGAACCCGTGCTGCTCGCCGAGCATGAGCGCCGCGCTCCAGGCGGAGCGCGCCGCCTCGCCGAGATGGGCGAAGGCGGGGCCGGCCTTTATGAGCGAAGCGTGGTCGAGCGGCGTCGGGGCGACGGAAAGCTGCTCGTAGCCGGAAACCTGGCCGTCGGCGGCGCGCTTGTGGTTGCGGATGACGCGGAGCATCGCCTCCGCGTTCGGCTTGTAGCCGGGGAAGGCGCCGCTCTTGGCGGCGATCTCGGCCGAGGCCGCGTAGGCCCGCCCCGTCAGGATCGCCGCGAGCGCGCCGCAGATCGCCCGCCCCTCGTCGCTGTCGTAGGGAATGGCGCAGGACATGAGCAGACCCCCGACATTGGCGAAGCCGAGGCCGAGGGTGCGGAAGTCGTAGGAGAGGCGCGCGATCTCCCTCGATGGGAACTGCGCCATCGTCACCGAGATTTCCAGCGTCAGCGTCCAGAGTTTTATGGCGTGCTCATAGGCAGCGATATCAAAGCTTTTCGTCTCTGGATTGAGAAACTGCAGGAGGTTCAGCGAGGCCAGATTGCACGCCGTGTCGTCGAGGAACATGTATTCCGAGCAAGGGTTGGAGGCGCGGATCGGCCCGGACGCCGGACAGGTGTGCCAATCGTTGATGGTGGTGTGGTACTGGATTCCAGGATCAGCCGAGGCCCAGGCGGCGTAGCCGATCTTCTCCCACAGGTCGCGGGCCTTCAGCGTCTTCGCCGCCTTGCCGTCGAGGCGCCGGGTCAAGGTCCAGTCGCCGTCCGCCTCGACCGCGCGCAGGAAGGCGTCGTCGACGCGCACCGAATTGTTGGAGTTCTGGCCCGAGACGGTGAGATAGGCCTCCGAATCCCAGTCGACGTCGTAGGTGTCGAAGTCGAGGCTCGTATTGCCCTGCCTCGCGTACTGGACGACGCGGCCGATGACGCCGTCCGGCACGTCGTCCTTGCGGGCGGCTTTCACCTCGCGCTTGAGCGCGGGATTCTTCTCGATGTTGAAGCAGTCGTCGCCCGAGCCCTCGCAATTGACGCAGGCCTTCAGGATCGCCTTCAGGTGGCGCTTGACGAGCTTGGAGCCGGCCGCCAGCGCGGCGACCTTCTGCTCCTCTTTCACCTTCCAGCCGATATAGGCCTCGATGTCGGGGTGGTCGACGTCGACGATCACCATTTTGGCCGCCCGGCGGGTGGTGCCGCCCGACTTGATCGCGCCCGCCGCCCGGTCGCCGATCTTGAGAAACGACATGAGGCCGGATGAGCGGCCGCCGCCCGACAGCTTTTCGTTTTCCCCGCGCAGCGCCGAGAAGTTGGAGCCGGTCCCGGAACCGTATTTGAAGATGCGCGCCTCCCGCACCCACAGATCCATGATGCCGCCCTCGTTGACGAGGTCGTCGGCGACCGACTGGATGAAGCAAGCGTGCGGCTGCGGATGCTCGTAGGCGGATTTCGACTTGACGAGCTTGCCGGTCTCGAAGTCGACGTAATAATGGCCCTGGCTCGGCCCGTCGATTCCGTAAGCCCAGTGGAGGCCGGTATTGAACCATTGCGGGGAGTTGGGCGCCGCGGCCTGGCGGGCCAGCATGAAGCGCATCTCGTCGCAATAGGCGCGCGCGTCCTCTTCTGCGTCGAAATAGCCGGCCTTCCAGCCCCAGTAGGCCCAGGCGCCGGCAAGCCGGTCAAACACCTGCTTGGCCGAGATTTCCGAGCCGTATCGCTCGGCCTCGGGAAGACGCTCGAGCGCCTCCTCGTCGGCGACCGACCGCCACAGGAACGACGGAACGCCATTTTCCTCGACATGTCTCAGGCTCGCCGGCACGCCCGCCTTGCGGAAATATTTCTGCGCCAGCACGTCGGCCGCGACCTGGCTCCAGGCGGACGGAACCTCGATGTCGTCGAGGGAGAAGACGACCGAGCCGTCCGGATTGCGGATCTCGCTCCCCGTCGTCGCGAAGGCGATCCGGTCATAGGGCGAGGCGCCCGACTGCGTGTAATGCCGCTCGATTCTCATTGTTCGCGCCCTCAATTCAGCCAGGCGATGCGCCCCGCAGCCGCCGCTTCCCTCGATCTCGAACTTGGGACCACGCCCCGCGTTCCCGACCCCGAAAGACCCTCTGACGCGTCCGGCGGCCCGTAAATTGGGACCCTCAAGGCAGGCTCGCGCCCGCCTTTTCCCGAACGATTCGAAGACTACGACTTTGTGACGAAGGCGTCAACCCCTTGTTGCAAAGCCGGGTCGATACCACAATATCTTGTGGACAACAATGGATAAGGCAACTGCGACGCGGGGTCCTATTGACAGCATCGTCCGAGTCGCGGGCGCGGACAAGAGCAGCTGCCCGCGCCTTTCCCCGCGAAGTTCGGCTGGACAGGCGCGGCGGGCCTCGCCATAAGTCGGCGCGACCGGCCGCATGGCAAGCTCAAACGACAGCAGCTCCTCGATGGACCTGAAGCAGTTTCTTCTGCGGTACTTCACCTGGTGGAACGGGGCCACCCTCAACACCCTGTTCTACACGTGGCGTACGGGCGAGCTGGTGGGACACGATCAGTTCGGCAACGCCTATTACCGTTCGAAAGGCGGCAAGATCGATCCAGCCCTCGGCTTCGAGCGGCGCTGGGTCATCTACAACGGGACTTCCGAGGCCTCAATGACGCCGCCGGGCTGGAACGGCTGGCTGCACCACACCGTCGATACGCCGCCGAGCGAGGAAAACTACACGCCGCACCCTTGGGAGCTGCCCCACATCGGCAACCCGACCGGGACCCCGGCCGCGATTCGCCCCATGGGCTCGACGCTCCGCCCAGGGCCGCGACAGGCGACCGACAGCGACTACGAGGCCTGGCGCCCGGGCCCCTGAGCGCCTTCATTTAGCCGCGCTTCACCGGCAGATCGGCCCGCATGCATTTCCGGAACAGCGTCCACGCGCCCGAAAAAGGCTCGTTTCGTGCGCACGCACGCCTCTGCTGCGCCTTGATCGCCGGCGCGCTCGGTTTCGCTGCCTCTCCGGCGCAAGCCGACAAGATCAGCAATCCGACGGCCGTGTTCAACGGCCTCGACAAGATCACCGGGCGAATCATTTCCTTCGAGGTGGCGCTCAACGAGACGGTGCAGTTCGGCACGCTGCAGATTACGCCGCGCGTCTGCTACTCGCGCCCGCCGACCGAGCAGCCGCAGACCGACGCCTTCGCCCAGGTCGACGAGATCGACGAAAACAAGCAGGAAAAGCGGATCTTCTCCGGCTGGATGTTCGCCGACAGCCCGGGCCTGCACGGGGTCGAGCATCCGATCTACGACGTCTGGCTCACCGGCTGCAAAGGCGGCACGGTGGTCATCCACGAGGCGCCGCAGGTCGAGGCCTCGGCCCCGGATGCGGACAATCCTGACGCGGCCGGCCCCAAGGAGGCGCAGCCGCCTGAGGCGGCGCCCGCCCAGCCGCAACAGATCCAGCAGCAACCGAAAAAGCGCGCAAAGCCCAGGCCGCCGGCCGTGGTCGAGGCGCCCCTTCCTCCGCCGGACAACGCGCCGCTCGACTTGACCCATGCGCCGGGCGCCGGCGGTAATGCGCGCAGCCGGTAGGACGGGCCCCGTCAGCCTCCTGACGGTTTGTCTCCAGCGCTCGCCTTGCCATTGCGGGTCTCCGGCATCAGCAGGAAGAACAAGGCCCAGGCGACCGCGGCGGCGCCGGCCAGAAACAGGAACGAGGCCGAATAGCCGAAACGATCGGTCATTTCGCCCGCCGCCAATCCGCTGATCGCTCCGCCCGCGCGTTGGGCGGTCGCGATGGCTCCCTGCGCAAGATTGTACCGGCCGGTGCCGCGCATGATGTCGGCGATCAGGAGCGGGGTCAGCGCCTCATAGACACCCGCGCTGACCCCGTCGAGAAGCTGCACGCTCAGGAGCCAGAAGGCGTTGTCGGAAAGGGTGTAGAGCGCCGCGCGGATCGGCAGCGCGGCGAAAGCGATGAGGAAGATCGGCCGGCGGCCCAACCTGTCGGCGTTGCGGCCGACGAGAATGGCGATCGGCAGCATTACGCCTTGCGCAGCGACCATGCAGAAGGACAGCATCGCCGTCGCCTCATTCGGGAATTGCAGCGCGAGCTTCTGCCCGACCAACGGCAACAGGGGCGTATTGGCGAAATTGAACAGGAGCGCGCAGGCGGCGAAAATCATCAGAGGCGGGATGCGGAAGAGGACCCCATAATCGTGCGCCGCGCCGTCGTCGTCGTCCGGTCCCAGGTTGCGCGCCCGGCGTTGATCGATCGCGCCGGGCGGGATCGCCAGGACCGCCGCCGAAGTGAGCGCGGCGAACAAGGGCACCAGCAGGAAGACGACCCGCTGGGAAAAGAGGTAGCCGACCCCTCCGGCGACGAGAGCGATCGCAATGTTGCCGCCGTGGTCGAACGCCGAATTGCGGCCGAGTCGCCGGGCCAGCGCGTCTGTGGCGACGAGGCCGAGGGTCAGCGCCGCGACGGCCGGAACGAAGGCGTCGCCGGCCAGCTCAAGGATGCTGGTCGCCGCCGCCATCCACCAGAAGGTCGGCTTGGCGAAGATGATCAGGGCGGCGAGCGCCATCGCCGCCATGGTCGCGACGATGATCGCGCGTTTGGCTCGGGTCACGTCGATCGCGGCGCCGATCGGCGTCTGCAGCGCGATGCCGACGAGGCCGCTTGCGGTGGTGACGAACCCGACGTCGGTCTGCGTCCAGTGCCGACTCGTGACGAGATAGACGTTGATGAAGGGGCCGAACAGATTCCGGACGTCGGCCGACAGGAAATTCAGCGCATCGAGCGCGACGGGAATCGACGGCATCGCCCGAGGCTCCAGCTCGTCTCGATCTCTCGAAGGATCTCCGAAAAACGTCGCAGAGCGCGATTTGTGGCGCGCCGCCGCCGCGCAGAATGACAGAAGAGGAGGCGCAGGAGCCTCGTCAAACTGGATGACGCTGAAATTGTGGCGCTCTTTTCGATCCGACCGCGGCGGCTACCGCCAGAGCCAGAGCGTTCCGATGGCGGTGGTCAGCACGGTCAGCGGGGCGCCGACCTTGAAATAGTCCCAGAAGCCGATCGACACGCCCCGCAACGCCGCCTTCTGCACGACGATCAGGTTCGCGATCGAGCCGAGGACGGTGAAGTTGCCGGCGAGCGTCGAGGCCATCGCGACGACGAGCCAGGCCCTGTCACGGTCTTTGAGCGCCTCGATGAAGGGTTTCATGACGAGCACGGCGGGCACGTTGCTGACTAGGTTCGACAGCGCCGCCGTCACGACGCTCAGCGCCGGAACCTGGTCGAGACGCAGCCCGCTCGCGAGAGCGAGCACATCGGGCGTCAGCAGGGCGTGCTGCGCCCCCGCAACGATGACGAACAGGCCGACGAACATCAGGAGCAGCGACCAGTCGATTTCGGCGTAAATGCGCTCGCTCTTGAGCCGCCGCGTGAGCAGGAGGAGCCCGCCGATTACGATCGCCGCCTTGGCGGGGGGCTGTCCGGCGAAGAACAGCGCGACCATCGCGCCCGTGGCGAGAAGCGCGCGCGCCATCAGCGCCTTCCGGACCCGCACCGGATGTGGCGGAGCCGAAAGCCGGTCGCCGACCATGAACTCGGAGCGATATGCGAGGGCGAGAAGCAGAACGGTCAGCGCGAGCCCGACGAGCGCCACCGGCGCGAGCGCTGAAGCGAATCGAAGGTAAGGAAGGCGGGAGAAACTGCCGATCATGATGTTCTGCGGGTTGCCGGTGATCGTGGCCGTGGAGCCGATGTTCGACGCCATCGCGACCGCAAGGAGGTAAGGCGTCGGCTTTCGCTTCAAACTCAGCGTCAACTCCAGGACGAGCGGCGTCAGGACGAGGCAGATCGCGTCGTTGACCAGGAAGGCGGAGAAGAGGCCGGAGACGATGGCGACGGCGGCAAGCAGCCCGATGGGTCGGCGCACACGGCGCGCCACCCACGCATTGGCGAGCGCGAAGAAGCCCGACAGACGCAGGTTGGCCACCACGATCATGATCCCCAGCAAGAGGGTGATCGTGCCGAAGTCGACGGCTTTATAGGCTTCGTCGAGCGTCAGGACGCCGGCGCCGACCATGAGCGAGGCCCCGACCAGGGCGACTCCCGCCCGGTCGATCAGAAGGCCCGGAATCTTGCCGAGGGCGAGCGCCAGATAGGCGCCGGCGAAGATCGCGCCGGCGGCCAGCTTCACGGCGTCGTTGCCGAGCACGCTTTCGGGGGACGCAAAGGTCGCGACGGCGGCCGAGAGGGCCAGCGCCATGATGGCGCCGAGGATACCGATGGCCAACAGTTCGACGCGCGTGACGCGTGCGGCCAGGGCGGCGGATCCGCGGCGCTCCTCGGCCCGATGTAGGCCCGCTTCCCTTTGCGCCGCGACGGCTTGGACGGGTTCGCGCTCGCCTGTCGCTGCAAGCGCGGGCGCGCCGCCCGCGCCCGCGGCTTCTCGCGCGGCCTCGACGTTGCTTACGTAGCGCGCCCAGAGAATCAGCACCCGGCCGAGCCACGCGGCCATCAGCACCATGAATCCGAGCAGCACGGCGAGGCCCAGACGCAGCCGGTCGTATTCCGGGACGGACTCGACCCGGGTCATCGTCCACGCCGTGAGCCGAGGAATCGGGCCGGCGAGAGGGCAAGCGTAGAGGAGCAGGTTCTGTCCTCGAGCGACGGAGCGTCGACCAACCGGCCGCTCTTCCCGCCTGGCCTGATCGTTTACCGCCTGGATGTGATCCCGCTCGGCCGCCGGCAGATCGGTCTTCGGACCGGTCCCCGGATAGGTCGGGAAGGCGTAGGCCAGTGGTCCGGCCTCCGCCTGCCAGACGCCGCCTTCGACGCCGTTCTGTCCGGTCAGCGCCATGTTGACGAGGGTCTGCAGTTCGACACGAAACTGTGGATCCGAGACCGCGGGCGCAGCCCCCGGCCCCGCCCACGCGCCCTCGGATGCGCGGTAACGGTCGCGAATGCGGTCGCACGCATGGGCGATAACGGTCTCGGCGCGGCCGACCCTGGCCGTGGTCGACTGCAGATAAAGCTGACCGAGCAGCAGCCCGACCCCAACGCAGGCGACGAGCGAAAGCGCCCAGAGGCCGAGGAGCCGCAGCCGGAGGCCGCTCTTGCTCATGTGCGTTCCGCCTCCGCCGGCAAGGACAGCTGTACCCCCGTCTCCTCGACAGGCCGGGTTTCGCTCATGAAGGCGGCGCAGAAGACGAGCCCGCCGACGGCGATCGTCGCGAGATACAGAAACCCGCTCGGATAGCCAAACCACTGGACGACGAATCCCGCGGTCAGATTGCTCAAGGCCGCGCCGACGCCGACCGACAGGGCCACGAGTCCTTGAGCCAGATTGAAGCGGCCCGTTCCGCGCATGAGGTCATCCGCGATGATGACCGCGATGACGCTGAAGATCCCGGCGGCGACCCCGTCGAGCGCCTCAATCGCCACGACGGCCCAGGGATTGGCGTTGAACAGGGCGAACAACA
>DASRSL010000196.1:0-41319 GCA_035656495.1 Roseiarcus sp. | reverse complement strand
CGGCAAGCCCTTACCGGCCGAAAGCCCTTTGGCCTGGCAAGCAGTCGCCCCGTCAGCGATCCCTTTTGCGCACGATTGGCCGGCGCCAAAGGCGGCTGACCACAACGACCTCGTGCGCCTGACGCATTCGGCGGCCCCCTTGAAAACCGCATGCGCTTTCCGCTGGAAGTCCTGCGCGCGGCGCGCAAGGTTTGGCCGCGCAGCAAGCCGCTCGGCATGCGCGTCAGCGCCACGGATTGGTTTGAAGGTGGCTTCACGCCTGACGAGGCGGTCCGTTTCGTAGCCGCCGCCAAAGCCGAGGGCCTCGACTACGTCTGCGTCTCGTCGGGCGGCATGACGCCGCGCGGCTTGCCGCCGATGACGAACGGCAGCCCGACTCTGCGCCTGGAGCACCCGCTCGCCGAGCACGAACGCGTCACGCTCAGCGCGCATTCGGGCTTTCGGACTTATGAGGCTTCAGCGACGCTCTTGAGGCGAGCGCTGGACATCGTCCGAAGGCTGGCGACCCAACGGTCCTGCCAATGACCCAAACTTCGAATTCGCTGAGAACAGCGAACTTAAGAGCGATATCTTTGCGCGGAAGGACCCGATGGCCTGTCTTTTGCGCCAAAACGCGCGCAAAATCGGGGTTCGGGCGAAAATCTCTCAGCGAACTGGAACAGCGAAATTTTTCGTCGTCTGAGCGAATTTTTTCGCCCGAACAGCGAATTCACTGATACCCGAGCAGGCGCGGCAGCCACAGGGTCAAGCTTGGGGTGAATGCGATCGCGAGCAGACACGCGAGCAGCAATCCGAGATAGGCGAGCATGGGCCTCACGGTCGCTTCGATCGGCACCTCGCCGATCAGGCAGGCGCCGTAGAGGCCGAGCCCGAGCGGCGGCGCAAAGAGGCCGATCCCCATCGCGATCACCAGAACCACCCCGTAGTGCAGCCCGCTGATGCCGATGTCCGCCGCGACCGGCACGAGCAACGGGCCGAAAATGATCAGCGCGGCGGCGCCTTCCAGCACCGAACCCATCACGATCAGGATGAGGATCGACAAGGGCTGGAAGAGCCATCCGGCGCTGTCGTGCGAGAGAGCGATCATGAACCGCGCCAACTCCTGCGGGATTTGCTGAAGCGTCAGAACGAACGACAGGGATTGCGCCGCCGCGACGATAAACAGCACCAGACCCGCTCGCGTGGCGGCGTTGGCGAAACCGCGCATCGCGGCGTGCAGCCCGAGCTCGCGGAACGCCAGACCGCCAACGACCAGCGCATAAAATGCGCCGAAGGCCGAAATCTCGGTTGCGGTCGCAACTCCCGCTCTGAAGCCGCCGAAGATGATGCCCAGCAGCCCCAACGTGACCGCCGCGCCTCCCCAAAGCTCTCCCAGCGGCGTCTCCACGGCGCCCGCCGGCTCGGACAGCCGCGCGCCGCCCCCGAAGGCGATAGCCACCGCGATCAGCACGAGCGCCATCAATCCCGCCGGCAACAGGCCCGCCATGAACAGCCCGCCGATCGAGAGGTTCGCGACAAAGCCGAGGATGATCAGATTGATGCAGGGCGGAATCGTCTCCGCCATCACCGCCGAGGCCGCGAGCAACGCGACCGCCGCGCCGGGGTTTTGACGCGAGCGTCGAGCCGCCGGGATCAGCACTGAGCCTACCGCCGCCACGTCGGCCATTTTCGAGCCGGAAATGCCGGAGAAGATCACCATGGACAGGACCATGACGACATTCAGTCCGCCGCGGAGGCGTCCGACGAGGCGCTCCAAGAGAGCGATCAGGCGAACGGACATGCCGTTCGCCTCCATGAGGTAGCCGACCAGGATGAAGAACGGGATGGCGAGCAGAACGAAGTTGTCGATGCCGCGCGCCATTTGCTGAGCGAAGATCATGCCGGGCAAGGCGCCCTCGAGCCAGATGAAGACCAACGCGGTGAAGGCGAGAGCAAAACCAATCGGCACTCCGCCCGCGATACATCCGACAAACGCCACAGCCATCGGCAATCCCGAGCGCGAAGTCCCGGAAGGAGCGAGAACGCTCCAGGCGTAGGCCGCGCCAACCGCCATAGCGGCGACCAGCAAGGCGATCGCGATGTCCTGCGCCGGCCGTTGAAGAAACCGCGCGAGCGCGAAGACCGACATGCAGACAGCCCCCGCGCCCATCGGATAAAACGTCAGTTCGAGGGGCAGACCCGAACCCGTCGTTTGGCCGGTGGTGAATCGCCCGAGCGCGATCGCGTACCAGGCGATCGACACAGTCGTCGCGCACACGACGAGAGCCGCCATCGCATCGACGCGCCGGCGCAGGCGAGGCCCCATTTTCTGCACGAAAAACCCGACGCCGATGTTCTCGTCGCGAGCGAGAGCGCCGGCGGCGCCGAAGAAACTCAACGCGACCATCAGGCCGCGCGCCACATCGTCGGACCATTCGATCGGCGCGGCGAGCACATAACGATAAAACACGGAGAGCAAGACCACGCAGAGATCGGCAGCGAGCAGCGCCGCCGCGATCGCAGAGATCAACCTCAACAGAAGCGCGAGCGCCGCGGGCGACGCGCGGAGCGCGGCCGTTTGCGGGTCGACCCTTTGCATCGGCGCAGGCTTCCCGACCGAGAGGTCAGGCATTGGTGCTGCGAATCATCTCGATGATCGGCCTGGCTTCCGGATGCGCGGTCATGAAGGCGTCCGTTTGCGGCAAAACCCGCCGCCGGAACGGCTCCTTGTCGACGGCGATGATCGTGACGCCTTTGTCTTTCAGCGCCTCCATCGCTTCCTTCTGGGCCTCGAGCCCGCGAACTCTTGTGTCCGCCGCGGCTTTCGCGGCCGCCGCGAGGAACTGATCGCGCAGCGGTGTGGGCATGCGGGCGAGAGTGATTCCGCTGCAGAACACGCCGAGCGCCGAGAAGTTGTGCTCGGTCAGCGAATAGTTTTTGGCCGTCTCGTAGAATTTGCTGGCGAGAATCGTCGGCGGATCGTGCTCCAGGCCGTCGAGAACGCCCGCCTGAAGAGCGGTGTAGATCTCGCCGAAGGCAAGCGGAGTGGCCGCGGCGCCCATCAGACGCAGGCATTCCGTAATGATCTTGTTCGGCAGCGTGCGGATGCGCTTGCCCGCGAGGTCGGCTGGCGTGTGGATCGGCGTTTTGCACAAGACGCTGCGAGCGCCGAAATTGTAGGCCCAGCCGATGATATGAGCGTTGGCGCCCTTACGAAGCGCGGCCTCCAGTGGTTTGGCTGCGCCGGCCTCTAGCGCCTTGGTCTGTTGCGGGAAGCTCTCGAACAGATAGCCGAGATCCATGAGGCCGATAAGCGGAACGACGTTCGCCCAGATCGAGGTGCCGGTGACCATCAGATCGATGACGCCGAGGCTGACGGAATTGACGACGTCGATTTCTTGCCCGAGTTGATTATTGGGAAAGAAATCCACCTTGATCTGATCGCCGAGCCCGATTGCGCCCAGCCGCTTGACCAGATTGTCGTAATAGACACGTCCGTTGGCGTATTTCGGATCGTCGGGCAGCGACGAAGACAGGCGCAGCGTCAATGGCGCGGCGCGCGCCGCCCCGAAGACAGCCGGCGCCACGGCGAGGCCGAGCAATACGGATCGGCGAGTCGTGCGAAAGCGCGTCATTGCGTCTCTCTCCCTGCCGCCTCACGCCAATGCGTCGACGTTAAGGCTATGACCGTCGATGGTACTCCGATGACCTGACAACCGGCAAGAATAACCGCCTCCAAGCGGCGACCGGGCGCCGACAATTTGCCCAGACGGTGAACCTCACGGCGACGGCTCCGCGAGATCGTCAGAATCACTCGCCAGCGACACGGCGTCTGAAGACGCCTCGTCGATTGTAGCAACGCTCGCCGCGCGTTGCTGATAGCGACGAAGCGCGTTCGACAGATGCCGCCGTGCGGC
Organism: Roseiarcus sp.; assembly: GCA_035656495.1. Taxonomy (GTDB): domain Bacteria; phylum Pseudomonadota; class Alphaproteobacteria; order Rhizobiales; family Beijerinckiaceae; genus Roseiarcus. The sequence goes on along the minus strand of DASRSL010000196.1, from coordinate 37,423 downwards.
CTTTCGCGCCGCCGTCGTGTTGCCCTCGGAGATCGCGTCAAAGATTGCGACATGCTCGGACTGGATGCGATGCAGATATCCCTCGCGCCGTCTCTCACTCTCTTTCGCCATATGGATCATCTGGCGAGGGATGATGAAGTGGCCGAGAAATTGAAGTAATTGTGGGAAATAGCGGTTCTTCGCGGCATCGAAGATCGCAAGATGAAACTGGAAGTCAGCCTCGACCGCGTTGCCGCCGCCATTGATTTCCCTATCGATTGCCGCCAGCGCTTTTTTGATTCGCGCGAGATCATCATTGCTGCGACGTTCGGCGGCGAGTCCCGAAGCTTCGACCTCCAAGCTCATGCGAAGTTCGATAACTTGAAGCACGTCCGTCACCGATTTCAAGTCGCTCGCATCGATGCGGAAGGGCCACCGCTGTACGTCGCTCGCGACGAACGCGCCAAGCCCTTGCCTCGTTTTTACGAGTCCGTCGGCACGCAATGCTGCAACCGCTTCACGCACCACAGTTCGGCTGACGCCGGTTGCCTCCGATAGTTCCTGTTCGGTTGGAAGTCGCGAACCTGGGGCTAGCCGACCGCTTCGAATCTCCTCGGACAGCCGCTGCGTCAATTCTTGCGTGCGGTTCAATCCCGGACCGATAACAAGCGAGAGTTTCCCAATCTTTCCCATACTTCCCTCCAGCCGCTTCGTTTATCTACGGCGCAGGAGACCGATTCAGTGAAAAGCGGCCCCGGATTTGTCCCGACTCAAAACCAGAAATCCCGCACGCCCAAATTCGACGCCGGCGTGCAGCGCTGCGGGTAGTCCGTCGGGACAAACCGGACGGGCCGCTGGCCTCTTCGTAGCGGCATGATCCCAACAGAGTGGCAACACCGCGGAAGACCCGGATATCTTATCATAAGATAAGGTCATCATACAAACACTTGTCCGCGGCGGAGGCACATGGTATGTCGCAGGAGGGAAGCCAAGCCGCGGCTTTTCGCAGGATTCGTCAAAGACAGGCGCGCGCCAGAGAAGATACGCCTTTAAGCCGCTCGCTCGAAATGTCAGTTAAGTCTTTCGAGACCCGTTCATGGCGGCAGTACCTCAAGACTTGAAAACGAGCCTCGGCAGCGGGGTTTTGTCTTTTCCGGTCACCCACTTCACTGGGGATGGTTGCTTCGATTGAGACAATTTTCGCCTGCATATCGCGCATCTCCTCAACTATCGCCCCGCCGCATTGTTCGCCGCCGGGGGCGCGGGCGAATTCTTCTCCCTGCCCCTCGACGAATACGAGCGCGTGATCGCGAGCGCGGTCGAGATGGCGGCCGGGCAAAGCGCCGGTGATCGCATGTGTGGGCTGCGGAGCGGCAGGGGCATGCCGACTGCGGAATTCGGAGCGCCGCTGGTGGATGTCGCAGCGGAAGAGGACGCCTTATTGACGGCGCTTATTGTGCGTACGAAAACAACACTTAGGACGTCTCCCGGGTCGTAGCGGTCTGCCGAGTGGGTCCTAGAGAGAGAACGCACTCTCCGGGTTTGCCGGACCGCGGCGCGTCGGGTGAGAAAGTCGAGACGCAAAGCGCTCGGCGGCATCAGGGAGGAAATGATGAGCGAGATTTCGAGACGGAGGCTTTTGGCTTCGGGCGCGGCCGCGGCCGGCACGAGCCTCCTTCGCAGCCGGAAAGCGCTGGCGGAGCCGACCTGGAACGGTCCCGCCCCCGAGGCGCATGCTTCGATCCGAGTGCTGCGCTGGAAACAGTTCATCCAGGCCGAGTTCGACAGCTTCGTCGCCAACACCAAAAAATTCAGCGACCAGACCGGCGTCAAGGTGCGGGTCGACGCCGAGAATTGGGACGATATCCGCCCCAAGGCCGCTGTCGCGGCGAATGTGGGCGCGGGACCCGACATCATCATCGGCACAAACGACGACCCGTTCAAATTCGCTGACAAGCTTCTCGACGTGACCGACGTCGCCGAGTACCTCGGCGCCAAATACGGCGGTTGGTTTCCGGTCGCCAGAACGTACGGGATGCTGGGCAAGAAATGGATCGCGCTGCCCCAGGGCGCCACCGGCGGAACGATGAACTACCGGATCAGCTCCATGCACGCCGCCGGATTCGACGAGTTTCCCAAGGATCTCGCCGGCTTCCTGAAGCTCAGCCAGGGATTGAAGCGGGTCGGCAAGCCGCCCGGTTTCGCCCTTGGCCACGCCACAGGCGACGCGAACGGCTGGGTTTATTGGTGCCTGTGGGCGCACGGCGGCAAAATGGTCGACGACAACAACAACGTCGTCATCGATTCGCCGGAGACCGTCGCCGCTCTCGAATACGCCAAGCAGCTCTATCCGACCTTCATAGACGGGGTGCTGTCCTGGAACGATGCAAGCAACAATAAGGCGTTCCTCGCCGATCAGATCGGCCTGACCCTGAACGGAATTTCGATCTACACAGTCGCGAAGAACTCGCCCGAACCTGCGCTCAACGCCATCGCCAAGGACATGAACCACGCCAACATGCCGATCGGTCCCGCCGGCCGCCCGACGGAACAGCAGAACATTGTCACCGCCTATTCCTACGCCTACACAAAATATCCGAATGCGGTGCGCGAATATCTGCGCTTCATGTGGGAAAAGCCGCAGGTGGACGCCTGGGAGACCGCGTCGAACGGCTACGTCGCGCCGCCTTTGCCGGCGTGGGACGACAACCCGGTTTGGACGGCCGACCCGAAAGTGACCCCTTTTCGCGATGTGCTGAAATACGCGCTCGATATCGGCTATTCCGGCACGCTCGGTTATGCTTCGGCTGCAGTCATGGGCGACTTCGTCTGCGTCGACATGTTCGCGGAGGCCTGCACCGGCGCGCAAACCCCGAAGGCGGCCGCGGAGCGCGCCGCTGAACGCGCCAAGCGCTATTACAAGGCGTGATGGGACAGGCAGACACGAAACCGCGTCGGACATCGGCGCCGCCCGGAAGGAGAGGCGCGAAGGCGGCGGACGTGCAAACTGCCGACGAGCCCGTGGCGCGTCGGTGGCGACTGGACGCTCGCCTCCTCGAAAATCGCAATGTTCTCGGCTTCGCCCTCATGCTGCCTGCAGGGGCGATCCTGCTGGTGTTTCTGGCCTATCCCCTCGGCCTCGGATTTTGGCTGGGTCTCACCGATACGCGGATCGGCGAGCCGGGGCGCTTCGTTGGACTCGCCAATTTCATATCGCTCGCGCACGATTCGGTATTCTGGCTCGTCGTATTCAACACCTTGTTCTACACGGTCGTCGCGAGTTCTCTCAAATTCTTCCTCGGACTCTATTTGGCGCTTCTGCTGAACCGGCGCCTGCCGTTCAAATCGCTTCTTCGCGCGGTGGTGCTGTTGCCGTTCGTCGTGCCGACCGTGCTCTCGGCCATCGCCTTCTGGTGGATTTACGATCCTCAATTCTCAATTATTTCCTGGGCGCTGATCAAGTTCGGCCTCATCAACGGCTATATCGATTTTCTCGGCCAACCATGGCACGCCCGCTGGGCGCTCATCGCGGCCAACGTATGGCGCGGCATCCCTTTCGTCACCATTACATTGCTCGCCGGTTTGCAAACGATTTCGCCTTCGCTCCACGAAGCGGCGACGCTCGACGGCGCCAGTCCGTGGCAACGATTTTGGTTTGTGACCCTGCCCCTTCTCTCGCCGATCATCGCCGTGGTGATGACCTTCTCGGTGCTCCTCACCTTCACCGACTTTCAGCTGGTCTACGCGATCACGCGAGGAGGGCCGATCAACGCCACGCATCTGATGGCCACCCTGTCGTTCGAGCGCGCCATTACCGGAGGCCACCTCGGCGAGGGCGCGGCGATCGCCGACGCCATGGTGCCGTTCCTGCTCGCCGCAATCGTTTTCAGTTATTTCGGGTTGCAGCGACGCCGCTGGCAGCCAGGCTCGAGGGGCTGAGCTCATGGCTGGAGCGGGCGGAGCGGAAGGCATGGACTACCTCGAGCGGCTGCCTCGGCGCCTCTTCACGCTCTATCTGCCGCTGATGGTTTTCATTTTCGTACTGCTCTTTCCGTTCTACTGGATGACGACAACGACCTTCAAGCCTGACGAAGAGCTTTACGACTACGCCCATTTCAATCCGTTCTGGATCGTTCACCCGACGCTCGAGCACATTCACAAGCTTTTGTTCGAGACGAGCTATCCGCAATGGCTGGTCAATACGATGGTCGTCGCTGTGGCGTCGACCGCTCTTTCGTTGTTTGCGAGCGTTTGTGCAGCCTACGCAATCGAACGGCTGCGCTTCACCGGGGCGCGCTATGTCGGGCTTGCCATCTTTCTCGCCTATCTCGTTCCGCCGAGCATCCTGTTTATTCCCCTCGCCACTATCGTCTTCCGGCTCGGGCTCTACGACAGCCTCTGGGCGCTGATCCTCACCTACCCGACCTTCCTCGTGCCGTTCTGCACCTGGCTGCTCATGGGCTATTTCCGCACTATTCCCTATGAACTCGAGGAATGCGCAATGATCGATGGCGCCTCGCGGCTCCAGATCCTCAAGTCGATCACTCTGCCTCTTGCCCTGCCCGGCCTGATCTCGGCGGGCATCTTCGCCTTCACCCTGTCCTGGAATGAATTCATCTACGCGCTCACTTTCATTTCCTCGTCGGAGAACAAGACGGCGCCGGTCGGCGCCATAACCGAGCTCGTCGAGGGCGACGTCTACCATTGGGGCTCGCTGATGGCGGCGGCGCTTCTCGGCTCTTTGCCGGTCGTGATTCTCTACTCGTTTTTCGTCGAATACTACGTGGCCAGCATGACGGGGGCGGTGAAGGAATGACGACCGGCGTCGCCGGCAGTCGGGAGGCTCGAGCGATGCATGCTTTTGTCCGTCTCGTTCGCTGTCTGACGGTGGCTACGCTCGCGTTGGCGACCAGCTCCGCATTGGGGGCGGCGACGGCCGCGGAAAAGGTCGGCGTCGTGCTTATGCATGGCGAACTTGGCGCGCCCGCGCGCGTCATCGACAGTCTGGCCCACGCGCTGGAGAAGGCCGGCTATCTGGTCGGACGGCCCGACATGTGCTGGTCGGCGCGCCGCGGCTACGAGGCGACGTTCGACGAGTGTCTGGCCACGATTGACGACGCAATCGTGAGGTTGAAAAACCTTGGCGCAACTTCAATCGCGGTCGGCGGCTTCAGTCTCGGGGGCAATGGCGCAATCGCCTTTGGCGCCGGCCATCATGGATTGCTCGGGGTCTTTGCCTTGGCCCCGGCGCATGACGCACTCGGTATTGCGGAACGGCCCGACATCGCCGAGAGCATCGCCCGGGCGCAGAAGCTCGTCGCCGACGGCAAGGGCGAGGAGCCGACCTCTTTCGATGACGTCGCCTTCGGTCCCGCCGGCGCCTATACGACCGAGCTCGCAACCACCCCGACCATCTATCTGAGCTTCTTCGGACCGGCATCGCACGCTAACATTGCCGACAATTCGCGCCGTCTCACGTCTCCGCTGCTCTGGGTCGCGGGCGCAGGCGATCCGACGCAGAGCGGCGCCAAAGACGCGTTCGCAAGCGTTCCCGCCAATGCCCTTAGCCGCTATGTTGTCGTCGCGAGCAGCCACGAGGGCACGCCAGCCAGGTCGACAGACGCCGTCCTGGCGTGGCTGAAGGACGTTGCGGCGGCGAAGCCATGACGGTAGCGAGGCTTTCGCCTCGTCCCGCTGGAAAGGTGTCGGGCGCTTCAGACTTTCTCCAGCTTCATGCGGATCGCGTACTGCAGATCGCCGCCCGCGCTCTTGGGAACCACCTCGTCGATGTCGAGGGCCCGCGGCCCGACCATTGGCATCGGATCGAACACGAAGCCAGCGACGAGAGGCTGCGACGCATTTTTTTGCATATAGGCGAGCGCGGTCAGCACCACGGCATGGCCGTCGCCGACGAGAATGACCGGATCGCCGTTCGACAAGGACTGAATCAGTGCGTCCTCATCGAATTTCGCGCCAGGAGCATCCGAATCGAACAAAGGCTCGGCGGAAACGTGGAAGGCCACCCCGTCGTCGTCCTTCCAGGTGCGCTTCAACGGTCCGATGGCCGAGGAGCTCGAATCCAAGTTCACCTTGCTGACGTCGCCATAGGCCTCCTCAGTGATGCGGGCCTGCTGAACGACGTGGCCGTATGTCGCAAACACGACCGCGACGCAGGCAATCCAGAGAGCCGAGGGCTCATGTCGCGCATGATATGTCTCCTGGTATGCGTCCGCGAAGTCGATCGACGTCTTGCACATCTGACCGCCATGCTTGGGGTCCGGAATGCAGCGGATGCCGGCTCGCGCGCCCGTCGCAAGCAGCATGGGCCCCAGCGTCGCAATCAGGAACGTGCGTCTCGTTTGCATAAGCCAAGTCCTCGCTTCGCGTCTCTCCCGCACTTTTCATATTATCATACAACGGTGGGTAGTGGGCAAGCCGGACCAAAGAGCGTGGGACCGCACTGCCGCCGACGTCGAACCCCGCGGTCATAGGGCCGCTTCGGCGCCCGCGCCGGTCACAGACGCGCCGGATATGAGGTTACCATACAATTCGCTCTTGTTTCGAGGCGACTTCTGATGTTATTTTGCCGGCGCGGGACTCAATATGGCAAGGGAGTGAAAGATGTCCTGGAGCGCACCCGTAATCACTGAAATCTGCGCGGGCATGGAGGTTACCAGCTACCTCTCCGCCGAGCTTTGAATCTTTGAACGTCGCGACTTGCGCATGGCGAGGCCGCTCAGCCTCGCCATTTGTTTTTTGAAGCATTCCGCGATGATTTCCGCCGCACAACGACGGCGAAAGCCTTTGCGCATGTGGGAAGAAAAAGGGCAATGGCGTCCCTGTCGATCCTCAATGTCAAGAAATCGTTCGGCCCGGTCCCGGTCCTGCAAGGCGTTTCGATTCAGATACCGGACCGCGCCTTCGTCGTCCTGGTGGGACCCTCAGGATGCGGGAAGTCGACCTTGCTTCGCATGATCGCCGGCCTTGAGGAGATCACTTCGGGAGAGATCAGGATTGGTTCGAGAGTGGTCAATCAGGTGCCGCCGAAGGAACGGGACATCGCGATGGTGTTTCAGTCGTACGCCCTCTATCCGCATATGACCGTCGAGCAGAACATGGCGTTTTCGTTGAGGCTCAAGGCGGCGCCAAAGGAGGAGATGAAGACCAAGGTTGGGGCGGCGGCCGACATCCTTGGGCTGCAGGAATTGCTTGCGCGCTACCCCAAGGAATTGTCAGGCGGCCAGCGTCAGCGGGTTGCGATGGGGCGGGCGCTCGTGCGCGATCCGTCCGTGTTTCTGTTTGACGAACCGCTTTCAAATCTCGACGCAAAGCTGCGCGTGCAGATGCGCGGCGAGATCAAATCGCTGCACCAGCGATTGGAAACCACCACGGTGTACGTGACCCACGACCAGATCGAAGCCATGACCATGGCGAACCAGATCGTGGTGATGAAAGCGGGCGGGGTCGAACAGGTCGGCGCGCCGCTCGAGCTTTACGACCGTCCGGCCAACGTCTTTGTCGCGGGCTTCATTGGGTCGCCGGCAATGAATTTTATAGCCGGAACTGTCGAAGGCGACGGGTTCAAGACGCAGGACGGCTTGACCTTGCCGCTCGGACGAGGGTCAGCCGCGCAGGTCGGAAGCGCGGCGATTTGCGGTATCCGGCCCGAGCATCTTGCCCTGGACGACACGGGCCTGCCACTCTCCGTCGAAGTCGTCGAACCAACCGGATCGGAGACTCAAGTGCAGGGCAAGCTCGGCAACCAGCCATTCGCGGGGCTGTTTCGTGAGCGTATCGATCCCAAGCCCGGCGAGACGATCCGGGTTGCGCCGCGCGCGGGGGCGATCCATCTTTTTGACGCGCGGTCGACCCAGCGTCTCAATTAATGAGATGGCGCCTAATGAGATGGCGCCGGACTTTGGGACAACCCGCTTAGTTGCGGAAAGTCTGCTCCGGATGGTCGAGCGTCGGATGAGCGTCACAAGCGCGACGATGGCGCGCGTGTGGACTGACGCCGGCAATTCATGCAATTCGTATCGTCCATCGCCGCATCCGACCCGGCGTCCCCCTTCGGCAACGCGTCAACCGCGTCCTTGGTCCCCCAGCGGGTAAAGGTCGACAGCGACGGGTTGGTCTGGTTCTGAACGCGGATCGGGTCCACACCGGCTTGAAACACAGCCGAACGTCCTCTGTCGTGTCCGGCTTCACGGTTTCCGCCGCTTACAGATTGCGTACACTCCCGGGCAGGCGGACCGATGTAAATAGACCGGATCAAGAGATGCGGCTGGAAGAAATTGATTTCATGGAGAAACTTGGAGCGGGCGAAGGGATTCGAACCCTCGACCCCAACCTTGGCAAGGTTGTGCTCTACCCCTGAGCTACACCCGCGTCCGCCAAGCGGCCGCGCCGCTTCGCCGCGCGCTTATGCCGCAAGGCCAGCCCAAATGCAACATCTTGTTTTCGAGCGAATGGCTTGAATATCTCAAGAGAAACGGCCGGCGGGACACGGGGGCGTGATTTGTCAAACGGGTCCTCTCGTGCCATGCGGGAGTTGATCGAGTTGGCTCATGAATGAAGTCGTCAGACCGGACGTGGCCGAGCGCGCCGCTCCGGCCATCCCCGAGGCGCCCGCGCCCGAAACGACGCCGCTCCCCGCGGCAAAACCCCGAAGCCGCAGGCTCCTCGGGCGATTGGGGCTTCTCGTTGCGCTGGCCGCCGCGGCGCTTTTTGCTTGGCAGAAAATCGAGGACATAGCGACCCCGACGAGCGAGGGCGTCAATTCCGGCCGTTCCGGTCCGCCTCCGCAGACCGTGCGGGTCGCTCCCGTCGTGCTCGGCGACATGCCGATCACCCTCGACGAGCTCGGAACGGTCACGCCGTACGAAACGGTGACCATCAAGACCCAGATCGCTAACAAGCTGACGGAAGTCGGCTTCACCGAGGGCCAGATCGTGAAGAAGGGCGATTTCCTCGCCCAGATCGACCCGCTCCCCTACCAGGCCGCCCTCGCCCAGGCGAAAGGGCAACTCGCCAAGGATCAGGCCTTGCTCGGCCAGGCGCAGAGCGACCTTTCCCGCTACGAGGCGCTCGCCAGGCAGGACTCGATCTCCAGGCAGCAGGTGACCGACCAGGAGATGCTGGTCCAGCAGGACAAGGCCGCCATTCAGACCGACCAGGCGCAGGTGCAGACGGCGCAGGTCAACCTCGACTACACCCGCATTGTCTCGCCGGTGACCGGCCGGGTGGGCTTGCGCCTCGTCGACCCGGGCAACTATGTGCAGCCGTCCGATCCGGCGGGTATCGTCGTCATCACCCAGATCGACCCGATCAGCGTCGTGTTTCCGACTGCTGAAGACGACCTGCCGCGCATCGCGGCGCGGCTCAGGTCCGGCGCCGCGCTGAAAGTGACGGTGTACGATCGCGCCAACGTGAACGACCTCGCCACGGGCGCGCTGACCACCTACGATAGTCAGATCGACCCCACCACGGGCACGATCAAGATGCGGGCGAACTTCGACAACCCGAACGGAGTCCTGTTTCCGCAGCAGTTCGTCAACGTCCGACTGCTCGTCGACACGCTGACCGGCGTCGTGCTCACGCCGAATGCGGCCGTTCAGCTGGGGCCGTCCGGCAATTTCGTCTACCTGCTCAATGACGACGGGACGGTTTCCAAACGCGACGTCGTCACCGGCCCGGCCAACGGCAAGGCCACCACGATCACGAAAGGGCTTGCCGTCGGCGACAAGGTGGTGATCGACGGCGTCGACCGGCTGCGCGACGGAGCCAAGGTGACGGTGGCTGGCGACGCGACGGCGGAAGCGTCTGAAGGGCGGCCGCAAGACCAGTCGCCGCAACATCATCACAACGGCGGGGGCGGAGCCGCCGAGGGCCATCGTCACCGCCATGGTTCAGGGGGCGGTTCGGCGGCCCAGACAGGAGCTCCCGCTCGCGGCGCGACGGCGCAATGAGCGCCCAACCGCCGGAGCCGCGCCGGTGAACCCGTCCCGCATCTTCATCGACCGGCCGGTCGCGACCAGCCTGATGATGATCGCGATCCTGCTGGTCGGCCTCGCCGCCTATCGCTTCCTGCCGCTGTCGGCGCTGCCGGAGGTCGACTACCCGACCATCCAGGTTCAGACCTTCTATCCGGGAGCGAGCCCGGAGGTGATGACCTCCGCCGTCACCGCGCCGCTCGAACGCCAATTCGGCCAGATGCCGAGCCTGAGCCAGATGATGTCGGCGAGCTCGGCCGGGTCGTCCGTCATCACGTTGCGCTTCGGCCTCGACATCAGCCTCGACGTCGCCGAACAGGAAGTGCAGGCGGCGATCAATGCGGCCGGCAACCTGTTGCCGGCCGACCTGCCGGCGCCGCCGATCTATTCCAAGGTCAATCCGGCCGACGCGCCGATTCTGACGCTCGGCGTCGCGTCGGACACAATGAAATTGACCGATGTGGAGGACCTGATCGAGAGCCGGCTTACGCCGAAACTATCCGAGCTTCCCGGCGTCGGCCTCGTGACGGTCTCGGGCGGCCACCGGCCTGCCGTGCGGATCCACGCCAACCCGCTGGCCCTGGCCGCCTACGGAGTCAATCTCGACGATCTGCGCACGACGATCAGCAATCTCAACGTCAACACGCCCAAGGGCAATTTCGATGGTCCGGCGCAGTCTTCGTCGATCAACGCCAACGACCAGATCCGCGATCCGAAGGACTATCTCCATTCGGTCGTCGCCTACCGCAATGGGGCGCCGATCCTGCTCTCCGACGTCGCCACAGTCGAGATGGGGCCCGAAAACAGCAAACTTTCCGCCTGGATGAACGCGACGCCGGCCCTCATCGTCAATATTCAGCGGCAGCCGGGGGCCAACGTCATTCAGGTCGTCGACCGCATTAAGGCGGTGTTGCCGGCGCTGAGCGCCAGTCTTCCGGCAGGAGTGACGGTCAAGCCACTGACCGACCGCACGACGACGATCCGGTCTTCGGTGAGGGACGTACAATTCGAGCTCGCTCTCGCCGTCGGCCTCGTCGTGATGGTGATCTTCCTGTTCCTGCGCAACGTTCCCGCGACGATCATCCCGAGCCTGTCGGCGCCGCTGTCGCTCGTCGGCGCGCTGGCGATCATGTACGAGTTCGCCTTCAGCCTCGACAATCTGTCGCTGATGGCGCTGACCATCGCGACCGGCTTCGTCGTCGACGACGCCATCGTGGTCATCGAGAATATCGCTCGCTACCTCGAGGCGGGCGACAGTCCTTACGATGCGGCCACAAAGGGCTCAACCCAGGTCGGCTTCACCATTATTTCGCTGACAGTGTCGCTGATCGCGGTGCTGATCCCTCTCCTCTTCATGGGCGATGTCGTCGGCCGGCTGTTCCATGAATTCGCGATCACCCTCGCCGCGAGCATCGTCATCTCGGCCTTCGTCTCGCTGACGCTTGTTCCGATGCTTTGCGCCAAGCTCTTGCGCCGCACCGGCGGGCACGAAGCGAGCGGCGGGCGCTTTTTCAGGGCGCTGACGCGCTTCTACGCCTGGACGCTCGGAATCGTGCTCGATCATCAGGCGATCACGCTCCTTGTCGCGGTCGGAACGTTTCTCCTGACTGGCTATCTCTATGTGACGATCCCGAAAGGCTTCTTCCCCGTCCAGGACACCGGCGTCATCCAGGGCGTGACCCAGGCGGCCGCGGACATTTCATTCGATCAGATGGCGGCCCATCAGCAGTCGCTGGCGAAGGAGATCCTCGCGGACCCGGACGTCGAGAGCCTGTCGTCGTTCATCGGCGTCGACGGGACGAACGTCACGCTGAACTCGGGACGCCTGCTCATCAACCTGAGGCGCCATTCCGAGCGCAAGTCGACGGCGAGCGAAATCATCCGGCGTCTGCAGAAGGAGACGGCGGACGTGCCGGGTATCTTCCTTTTCATGCAGCCGGTGCAGGATCTGACGATCGACACCGCGGTAAGCGCGGCGCAGTATCAGTTCACCCTGGAGAACCAGAATCTGTCGACGCTGCAGGAGTGGACGCCGAAAGTCCTGCAACGGCTGTCCAGGGTCCCCTCCATCGTCGACGTCGCGAGCGACCTTCAGGCGACCGGGCGTTCGGTCATGGTCGACCTCGACCGCGCGCAGGCCGCCCGGTTCGGCGTTACCCCTGCCATCGTCGACAACGCGCTCTACGACGCCTACGGCCAGCGGATTATTTCGACGATCTTCACCCAGACCAACCAGTACCGCGTCATTCTCGACATCGACCCGAGGATGGCGCGATCCCTGAATTCGCTGAACTCCCTGTACGTGCCGTCGGCCTCCTCGACGTCCGGCCAGACGCCGCTCAGCTCGGTCGCCAACTTCGTCGTCAAGCCATCTCCGCTGCAGATCTCGCATCTGAAGCAGTTCCCGGTGACGACCATCTCGTTCAACCTTGCGCCGGGCGCCTCTCTGGGCGAAGCGCTCGAGGCGATCAACGCGGCGCTGGCTGAACTCGGTCTGCCGGCGAGCTTTGCTGTCAGCTACCAGGGAGCCGCCCAGGCCTTCCAGTCCGCCCTGACGAACGAGGTGTTCCTGCTCGGGGCGGCAGTCGCCGCCATGTATATCGTTCTCGGCGTCCTCTACGAGAGCTTCGTCCATCCGATCACGATCCTGACGACCTTGCCGTCGGCAGGCATCGGCGCGCTCCTGGCGCTGAATGCGGCGGGGGCAGGCCTCGACATCATCGGCATCATCGGCATCGTGCTCCTGATCGGCATCGTCAAGAAGAACGCGATCATGATGATCGACTTTGCGCTCGACGCCCAGCGGCAGCAAGGATTGCCGGCGCGCGAGGCGATCTATCAAGCCTGCCTGCTGCGTTTGCGGCCTATCTTGATGACGACGGTCGCGGCGATTTTCGGGGCGTTGCCGCTCATGTTGGGCTCGGGCGTCGGATCGGAGCTGCGTCAGCCGCTAGGACTGGCGATCGTCGGCGGACTCGCCTTCAGCCAGGTGCTGACGCTCTACACGACGCCGGTGATCTATCTTTTCTTCGAGCGGCTCGGCGAGCGGTTCGGTCTCGGCGCCGCTCCTGCAGTCGCGGCGGACTCAGCGTGAAGAACCGCTTCTCGGAGCTGTTCATCCGGCGGCCGGTCGCCACCACGCTCTTGACGATCGGAATCGTCTTCGCGGGCCTCCTCGGCTACTCGCAACTGCCCGTCTCTCCTCTGCCGCAGGTCGATTTCCCGATCATCTCCGTTCAGGCCCACATACCGGGCGCGAGCCCGGACACCATGGCCACCTCGGTCGCCGCGCCGCTCGAGCGCCACCTCGGCCAGATCGCCGATGTCAACGAGATGACGTCGCAGAGCATGCTCGGCACAACGCGCATAATTCTGCAATTCGGGCTCGATCGCAACATCGACGGGGCGGCGCGCGACGTCCAGGCGGGGATCGTCGCCGCGCGCGCCGACCTGCCGACCAGCCTTCGTCAGAATCCATCTTACCATAAGGTCAATCCGGCGGACGCGCCGATCATGATCATAGCGTTGACCTCGCCAACGCGTACGGCGGGCCAACTCTACGATCTCGCATCGAACATTCTCCAGCAAAGCCTGTCGCAATTGCCGGGGATCGGCGAGGTGGACGTTTGGGGGTCCGCGCTGCCCGCGGTGCGCGTCGAGATCAACCCCACGGCCATCTTTCATTACGGCGTCGGGCTCGAGGATATCCGCGCGGCCCTCGCCTCCGCCAACGCCAACAGCCCCAAAGGGGCAATCGAGGATGACAACGTCCATTATCAACTCTACGCCAATGATCAGGCGACGAAGGCGGCGCAGTACCGCGATCTCGTCATCGCCTACCGCAACGGCGCCGCGGTCAAGCTGTCCGACGTCGCGGAGGTGACGGATTCTGTCGAGGACCTCCGGAACGCCGGTCTTGTCGACGGCAAGCCAGGCATCGTTGTTTCCCTGTTGCGCCAGCCCGGCGCGAACATCATCACCGCCGTCGACAACGTGCGGGCGGAGTTGCCTCGTCTCGCCGCCTCTCTGCCTGGCGACGTCACTCTGACTGTCGCGGTCGACCGCTCCAAGACCATTCGGCAAACGTTGGCCGACACCGAAAAGACGCTGATCATCGCCATCTCATTGGTGGTGCTGGTGGTGTTCGCGTTCCTGCGCAGCGTCCGGGCCGCGGCGATCCCGAGCGTCGCGGTGCCGACCTCGATCATCGGCTCATTCGGCGCGATGTATCTGCTCGGCTTCAGCCTCGACAATCTGTCGCTGATGGCGCTGATCATTTCCACCGGGTTCGTCGTCGACGACGCGATCGTCGTCCTCGAAAACATCTCGCGCTATCTCGAAGAAGGCATGCCGCGCGTTCAGGCGGCGATGAAGGGCGCGAGCGAGGTCGGCTTCACCGTGCTCTCGATCAGCCTGTCCCTGATCGCGGTGTTCGCGCCGCTGATCTTCTTCGGCGGCATCGTCGGGCGTCTATTCAGCGAATTCGCGGTCACGCTGTCGGTCGCGGTGATGATCTCGCTCGTCGTGTCTCTGACGACGACGCCGATGATGTGCGCGCTCGTCCTCCCCCGCAACCCGATCACTCGGCACGGACGTATCTATCGTGCGACCGAGCATGTTTTCGACGCGATGCTGGCCTTCTACCGAAGAACGCTGCGCTCCGCATTGGCTCACCCGGGCGCCGTCATGCTCACGCTCCTGGCGACGATCGGGCTCAACTTCTATATGTTCCGCTACGAAATTACCTACGGGCTCTTTCCGGTTCAGGACACGGGTCTCATCATCGGCGGAATCCAGGCGGATCAAAGTATCTCGTTCCAGTCGATGAAGGCGAAGTTCGAACAGTTGCTGGCGATCGCTCGCAGTGATCCCGCGGTCGCGAGCGTCGTCGGGTTCACCGGCGGGCGACAGACGAACGTCGGCTTCGCCTTCATGTCGCTGAAGCCCTACGCGCAGCGCAGGGTTACCGCCGACGAAGTCGTGAACCGGCTGCGCGGCAAGGCGCACCTCCCAGGCGCTCGCCTGTTCATGTTCACCGCAACCGACCAGAGAACCGGCGGCCGGCAGAGCAGTGCGGCCTACCAGTACACCCTGCTCTCCGACGACGCGAGGGAGCTTTATGAGTGGGCGCCGAAGCTGACGGAGGCGCTGACGGGCAACAATGTCATCAAGGACGTGAATTCCGACCAGCAGCAGGCCGGCCTCGAGACCGACATCACCGTCGATCGCGACACCGCGATGCGCCTGGGGCTGACGCTCAACGCGATCGACAACACGCTTTACGACGCTTTCGGCCAGCGACAGGTGTCGGTCATCTACAGCGCGCAGAACCAATATCACGTCGTCATGGAGGTCGCGCCGCGGTACTGGCAGGATCCGCGCATGCTTGATGAGGTCTATGTCTCGACCTCCGGCGCTCCTCCGACCGGCGCCCAGCAGACCGGCATGGCGGCGGGGTTGTTCAAGTCCACGACCGGCGCGGCCAGCACGGCCGCGACGATCGCCGCGGACTCGGAGCGCAATTTCGCCACCAACTCGCTCGCGGCGAGCGGGCGCACGAGCGCGTCGACCGGCGCGGCGGTCTCGACCTCGCTGGAAAAGATGGTTCCGCTCTCGGCTTTCGCTCGTTTCTCTCCGGGGCACACGCCTATCAACGTCAACCATCAGGGACTGTCCGCTGCCTCGACCATCTCTTTCAACCTTGCGCCCGGTCGGGCCCTGAGCGAAGCCAAAACCGAGATCGAAAAGGCGATTCAGCGCATCGGCATGCCCTCGACCGTGCGCGGCGCTTTCGCCGGGACCGCGGCGACCTACCAGCAGTCGCAGTCGAGCATGCCGCTCGTGTTCGGCGCCGCAGTAGTGACGATCTACCTCGTGCTCGGCATTCTCTACGAGAGCCTCATTCATCCGATCACCATTCTGTCGACTCTGTTTTCGGCCAGCGTCGGGGCGGCGCTCGCGCTCCGCCTGTTCGACACCCAATTCACCGTCATCGCGGCGATCGGCGTGCTGTTGCTCATCGGCGTCGTGAAGAAGAATGCGATCATGATGGTGGACTTTGCGCTGGCGGCCGAGCGCCAGGGGCTCAGCACGCGCGCCGCGATCGAGCAGGCTTGCCTTTTGCGCTTCCGTCCGATCATGATGACCACCTGCGCGGCGATCTTCGGCGCGCTGCCGCTCGCCTTTGGAACTGGCGAGGGTTCAGAGTTGCGTCACCCTCTCGGGATCACCATCGTCGGCGGCCTGGTCGTTAGTCAGGTCCTGACGCTCTATACAACACCGGTGGTTTTCATTTATCTCGACTCGTTCGGGAAGTTGCTGGGGCGGTTGTGGAGCCGATATTACCTGCGCCCTCATCCGGCGCCGCTTGCGCGAGCGAGATAGAGCCTCGGGGCAGGATCGCATTCGCCTTGTTGACGGCGGCGGGGCTCTCCGGCTGCATGCCGGTCGGCCCCGATTTCCTGCGCCCGGCGGCGATCGTTTCGCCGCAGTTCAAGGAGATCGCCGGCTGGAAGATCGCGACGCCGAGGGCCGCCGAGCCCAAGGGCGACTGGTGGGCTGTCTTCCACGATCCCGAGCTCGATCGACTCGAGCGTGCGGTCGCTGTCTCCAACCAGACCGTCAAGGCCGACGAAGCCACCTATGGCGAGGCGATCGCACTGATCAACGAGGCGCGCGCCGGCCTCTATCCGGTGATCAACGCGAACGGCTCCGCCGTGCGCGAAAACATCGGGACAGGGCCCCGCACGGTCCTGACAGGAGAGGCGACGGGAAGCTGGACGCTCGACATCTGGGGTCAGATCAGGCGCGAGATCGAAGCGCAGCAGGGAGTCGCGGGAGTGTCAGCCGCCAATCTCGCGAACGCGACGTTGGCGGCGCAGTCGGCGCTGGCTGCCGCTTACGTGCAATTGCGGTACGCCGATTCCTTCGAAGACTTGCTGACGAGGACGGTCGCGGACTACAAGCGTTCACTGACAATCACCCAGAACCAATACAACGCCGGAACCGCCGCCAAATCGGACGTCATCACCGCGCAAGCGCAGGTGCTCAACGCCGAGGCGCAGCTCATCGCCGCCGGAGTGTCACGCGCGCAGAGCGAGCACGCGATCGCAGTGCTGATGGGCCGTCCGCCGGCCGGGTTGTCGATCCCGCGCGGGGTCCTGTCGACCCGCGTGCCCTCGATCCCAGTGCGGCTGCCGTCTTCTTTGCTCGAGCGGCGACCCGACGTCGCGGCGGCGGAGGAGACGATGCGGCAGGCCAACGCGGAGATCGGCGTCGCGTTTGCCGGGTATTTCCCCGCCATCTCGCTGTCCGGTTTGTTAGGCTATTCAGGCAACCCGTTCGCCGCGAGCCTCGGGCCGTCCAATCCGATCTGGTCGTTCGGCGCCTCGCTTGCCCAGCCTGTGTTTAACGGCGGCCTGACCGGGGCGCAGGTCGAGGCGGCCCGTCAGACGTACAACTCGGACGTTGCGACCTATCGCCAGACGGTGCTGACGGCCATTCAGCAGGTTGAAGACAATCTGTCGGGAATCCGCATCCTGTCGCGCCAGGTCAAGGTGGAGGCGGAGGACGTTCGCATATCTCGCCAGGCGACGCAGATCGCGCTGAACGAATATCGTGCTGGCACCCAGGCGTTCACCGCGGTGGTCGTCGCCGAGCAGCAGCAACTGACGGCGGAGGAAGCTCTTCTGTTGACTCAGGAGCAGACTCAGATCGACGTCGTCGATCTGATCGTCGCGCTGGGCGGCGGCTGGACCCAATCGAAGCTGCCCGACCCGCTGGCGGATGCGGCGGCGCCGGCGCCGGCGCCGCCGCTCGGGTCACAGTGACAGGGCGTAACGGCGCGCGACCGCTTCGGCCGCGCGGGCGTCGGCGATCGAAATCGAGCCGCCGTTGGCTGCGCGCGCGCTTTTGACCGCCTTGACGAGGGCCTCGGGGCCGGCGAAGTCATCGAGCTCGTCGGCGCCGCCGGCAAGACGGTTGTGGATCGCCGTCCGCACGTCCTCGTCGGCAAAGGCGACCGCCTGCATCAGGGCCACAACGGGCCAGGGTGCGCTCGAGCAGCGCGCCAGACGGTATGCGTTCAGGAAGCGCTTGGCGCCGCGCGGCGATTGCGCCGCCAGAGGCGCGAGCGCCGTCAGAAGCGCGGTTTCCGCCGGCGAGAGCGGCTCGACGAGCGCCGTCCCGAGTTCGGCGATGGAAGCTACGGGCGCGGCCTGCCCGTCCGCCGAAAGCAGGCTCGCGACCAGCCGCTCGCCGTCCAGATCGACGCGGCGAGGCAGATTGACAACCGCCTGCAGCCACTTGTCGAACCTGCGGCGGGCTTCGCGAGGGCCGCCGAGCGGGTCGACGAGCCGCGCGGGATCGAGGGCGAGGACGCCGATCGAGCCCGCCCCGATGACGCTCTGCGCCGTTTCGATCCAGGCGATCGCCGCGCCCGCGCTCAGGGCGTCGAGATTGTCGATGAGGAAAACGAGTCTGTCCGGCGCGCCGGCCGTCCGGCCCTGCATGATGCGCTCGGCAAGCGCCGCGAGAAACGCTCGCGCCGCCGCGGCGGGAGCGTGGCGGGCGTCGAGGAAATCCGGACCAGGGGCGCGCGAGGCGGCCTTTCCCCCTGCGCGTCGCGACGCCGCTTCCGCGCGCTTCGCGGCGGCGTCCGTTTCGG
This sequence comes from Roseiarcus sp., assembly GCA_035656495.1. Classification (GTDB taxonomy): domain Bacteria; phylum Pseudomonadota; class Alphaproteobacteria; order Rhizobiales; family Beijerinckiaceae; genus Roseiarcus. The sequence goes on along the minus strand of DASRSL010000196.1, from coordinate 18,787 downwards.
AGGACAGAGCGGCGACCCGCTGGTTGAGGCGGGCCACGCGATTCTCCAGGTCGCGGCGGCGGTCGCGCACGTCCTGATCGAGCAGTTGGGCTCCGCGCAGCAGCAGGCTCGAGAAGCTGAACGCTCGCCAAATATTCAGCGCAAGCGCCAGGGCGCCGAGCAGGGACAGGATCTTTGCCGCCCCGTCGAGCCAGTCCGCGTGCGTTGCGATCCAGTCTGCGAGCTGCGCCGCGACGCCGCGAATCGCCGACAGGGCGGCCTCTCCGTGCAGGAAGCTCGCCGCCGCGCCGAGGATGAAAGCGACAATCGCCCAGAACAGAAGCCTTCTCTGCGCGCCATATGCCCAGACCGAACGCAGCGCCACGCCGGCGCGCCCGCCGGGGCCCATGCCGCCCAAGTCGCGCACGAGGTCGCGATAGCTGGCGTCGGCGTCGGATCCGGCGAGATCGAAGCGCCGTAAGCGGGCGTCGATCGCTCCGCGCCGCGCGCGGGCGAAGACGTCGACGCGCGAGCCGGGCGTCTCGAGCAGCAGCGTGTCGGCAAGGCGGGCGGCGCGCGCTTCGACCTCGTCGCGCTGCGCGCGCTCGGCCTCGAGCTTGCGGACGATCTCGTCATGGCGGTCGGAAGCCGCTTTCGCCGCCCTCAGCGGATCGCCCCCGGCGTGCGTCGACTCGTCGAGCAGCGCGGAATAATCGACCCCGCCCGGCTCGGCGTCGAGGGCTGCGTAGGCGGCGCTCGCTAGCGCGACCGGCGCTTCGCCGCCGTCGGACGCGTCGACCTGTGCGACGACCACCTGCCCGAGAGCCCCCGCTGAACCCGCCAACGCCTCGATCGCCCGGGCGAGCCGCTTCAGCGCGAAGGTCTTGCCCGCTCCGGGCGCGCCGGCGATCGCCGCGAGGAACGGCGTCTGGACCTGCTCCGTCACGCACAGCTGCGCCAGCGGCTGCACGATGGCGGTCGCCTCGAGAAGGTCGGCGCCTTCGGCGGAGTCGGAAAGAAAGATGGGGGGCGCCCATTTCGGCCCGGGCGCAGGGGGACCCGAGCCAGCGCCGGCCTGAGCCGGCCTGTGAAGAGGCGGGGCCGCCGCCGGCTCAATCGGGTCTCCCCCGAGCAGGCGGACTTTCACTTTCTCGCTGATCTCGGACAATCAAACCTCCTCAGCGCCGCAACGCCGCGCATTCTTTTCGAAATTGCGGCTGAGTTACGGGCGCCAAGTCGGGCGCATGTCAAGCGGCCGGCTTGGCGGACTCCTTCGCCGCAGCCCGACACAACGGGATCTTGTCCGAGCCATTCCGATGGAGAAAGTCGCCGAATTCGTGGTAAGGCCGGCCCGCCTGTCCACCATGGAGCCCGCCTTGCCCGGTTTCGCCCATTCGACGTCCGACGCTGTTCCGATCTGGTTCGTCAGCGCCGCTGACTGGGAGAGCGTGCGGGCCTCGATCGGCGAAACAGCCGCCGTCTTCGCCGAGCGTTGCGGCTTCGCCCCGAAGGCGGGCCGGTTGCAGCTTCTGCCGGGGACGGGCGGCTCGCTCGCCGCCGCGCTGTTCGGCATCGACCCGCCCGATGCGTCCGCGCGCGATCCGCTCGCTGCGGGCAAGCTCGCGACCTCGCTGCCCGAGGGCGTCTATCGTTTCGCCAATCCGCCGGCCGACGCCGACCTGGCGGCGCTCGGATTTCTGCTGGCGCTCTATCGCTACGCGCGCTTCAAGTCCGATGCCGCGCCCGGGCCGAGCCTCGTCGCGCCCGAAGGCGTCGACGCCTGGCGCATCGCGAGCATCGCCGCCGCAGTCGCATATGGCCGCGACCTCATCAACGCGCCGGCCAACGTGCTCGGGCCGAACGAGCTCGAGCAGGCGGCGGTGAAGCTCGCCGAGCGTTTCGACGCGAGCGTCAGGATGATCCGCGGCGCCGACCTGATCGCCGAGAATTTCCCCCTGGTTTTCGCCGTCGGGCGGGCCGCCGCCGAACCGCCCAGGATCGTCGATTTCGTCTTTGGGCGCGAGAGCGCGCCGAAGGTGACGCTGGTCGGCAAGGGGGTGACCTTCGACAGCGGCGGCCTCGACATCAAGCCGGCTTCCGGCATGGAGCTGATGAAGAAGGACATGGGCGGCGGGGCGACGGCGCTGACGCTGGCGCGGCTCGTGATGGAGGCGAGCCTCGACCTGCGCCTCAGGGTCATCGTCCCGATCGTCGAGAACGCCATTTCGGCCGCGGCGATGCGGCCCGGCGACGTCGTCGTCAGCCGCAAGGGGCTCGCGGTCGAGATCGGCAATACGGACGCGGAAGGCAGGCTCATCCTCGCCGACGCGCTTGCCCTCGCCGACGAGGACAGCCCGGATCTCCTGTTCGATTTCGCTACGCTGACCGGGGCGGCGCGGGTCGCGCTCGGTCCCGACCTGCCGGCCTTCTACACCGACGACGAGAAGCTCGCCGCCGTGATCGCCGAACGCGCCATTAGCGCGGCTGACCCGCTCTGGCGCATGCCGCTCTGGCGCCCCTACGACGCGATGATCGAGGGGACGGTCGGCGACGTCAGCAACTCCGGCAGCGGCGCCGGCATGGCGGGCTCGATCACCGCGGCGCTCTTCCTCAGGCGCTTCGTCGAGAAGGCCAAGGCTTGGGCCCATTTCGACGTCTACGCCTGGAACCCGAAGCCGCGCGCCCACGGGCCTGCGGGCGGCGAGATCCAGGTGGCGCGGGCGCTGTTCGACCTGCTCTGCGACCGCTATCCGAAGCGGTGAGGCGGGCGACCGCCCGAGACTTGTCCGATCCCCTGCCTGCGCCTCGGCCTCCCGAGCGGCGATAGCGGCCTTTTAAAGCCGGTTTAGCGTTGGGGACTCATGATTTCAAGGGCTTGCGACCCTGTTTAGCGTCGACCTGAATTTTGCCCGAACACCGACGCCCGCAAAGAACGCTTTCCATATGTTGTTATGCTCGAGCCGCGCGACGACGCCGCTGAGCCTATCTCGGCGCGAGCTCGGCGATCAGGTCATTCGCCGCCTTGGCCATGGCGAGGCCGGCGTTCACGTCGAAGGCGTTGATCGCCGCGATGACGCCGATGTCGCGCATGGGCGCGAAGGCGACGTAGGAGAAGATGCCCTGCAGGCCGCCGGCCTTCTGCAGGATGAGCGGGCGGTCGCCTTCCGGCCGCATGACGACCCAGCCGAGGCCGATCGCCTCCATGGGGCCGGACTCGTCCATGCCGATGACCGCGTTGAGCCCGTCGCGCCAGAGATAGGCGGCGTGATCGATGAGCCGCTCGGCGGCGCGTTCGGCGCCGAGCCGGTCGAGATGCCATTCGAGCCAGCGCAAGAGGTCGCTCGCCGTCGAATAGAGGCCGCCGGAGCCGACGATGACCGTTCCGGTCGTGGCGGCGGGCATGGGCGCGCCGTCGAAATCGTGGCCCTGCATGAGGCGGGCCGGCTGGTCTCCTGAGGGCGCGAAGGTCGTATCGTCGAGCCCGAGCGGATTCAGGACGCGCTCGGCGACGAGATCGGGATAGGTTTTTTTTGCCGCGGCCGACAGCGCCGCAGCCAGAAGGTCGAAGCCGAAGTTCGAGTAGAGGATGGCCGTCCCCGGCGTAAACAGGAGCGGATTGGCTTTGAGCCAGGACACGAAGGCTTCACGGGTGATGTTGGCGAACGGGTCGTCCGGCGGCCCCGGCGCGTGCGGGACCTCGCGCGGCAATCCGGCGGAGTGGGTGGCGAGGTCGATAAGGCGGATCGGCCGCCCGCCCTCCGACAGAGGCGCGACGAAGTCCGGGACGTATTTGGTCAGGGGATCGGCGAGACTGACCTTGCCCTCGGCGGCCAGGCTCGCCAGCACCTGCCCGGTGAAGGCTTTGGTGACCGAGCCGATGCGGAAGAGCGTCTTGCCGTCCGGCTCGGCGTTCGCGCTGTCCTCCCGGCGGCCAAAACCGTGAATCGAGGTCTGTCCGTTGCGGACGACGCCGATGATGAGCGCCGGGACCTTCGCCGACAGGAACAGGATCTGCCCGGCGAAGCCGACCGCCTCGTCGAGCTCCGCCGTTCCGGCGCGGGCCGGTCGCGGCCACGGCGCCGCGGCTGCGGCGAGGAGTGCGAGGACGTCGCGACGGCGCATGAGCTCTCCCCCGGGGTGGCGGGGAGACTATCACGACCGGACAGATGGGCAATCGAAGGGAGGGTGGCTGCCGCAGGCGGTCCCAGCCGCCGTGCTTCATGACATGGCCCACGAGATCGTCGTCGTGCGGGCGCTACATTGACTAAATTGTCCTGGTCCAGCTCCCCCGACCCCGTTCCTATGTCGGCACGGTCGGATCCAGCGTGGCGACCCTCGACCCGGTCGGCTTCGGGTCGCCGTCGGATCTCAGCGCCTTAATCGAGGGCTTCGCGCGACAAGCCGGTCTCCCGCGCGACCCGCGACATGCCTTTGGCCCGGGCGACGACGCCGAGCGCGTGCGGGATGACGGCGGGATCGCCATCCTCGAAAGCGGCCTCGGCGTAAGCGGCGATATCCTCGGGATTTTCTAGCAGGTCCGCCGAATCCCAACGCGAAGTCTCAAGCGCCATCGTTCCACCCTTCGCCAGAGCCTGCAAGCCGTCTGGCGTCGTAGCAGCGGGCCACACCCCATCCGACGCCTTCTGTGCCACCTTCCCCAGCATGCTCGGGAAGGGATCCGCGCGGCGATCCGAGATGTGTGAACACCGCAGGCTTGGACTCCGCTGCGCTCCTCGCAATGACGAACGTCGTGCCCTAGGTAACGCAACTCGGCCGGCTCGCTCCGGCCTAGCTCGCTACCCCAGTTGCCGGAGCGCAGCCCGCGCTTCGCTGTTGCCCGGATTGATCTGGATGGCGCGCGAGTAGGACTCGATCGCCTTGGCGCGGTTGTTCAGCTTGGCGTAGCAGAAGCCGAGGCCGGCCCACGCCTCGCTGTTGTAGGCGTCGACGTTCAGCGCGGCGTTGAAGTCCTCGATCGCCTTCTCGCACTTGCCAGTCTTCATCAGGCTCTGGCCGCGGGCTTGATAGGGGGCGCCGGCGAAGGGATCGCGGTCGATCGCATTGTTGAAATCGGTGATCGCCTGAACGTCGGCGCCCTGACGCTGATAGATGAGCCCGCGCGCGTGATAGGCCTGCGCGCCCTCGGGGTTCAGGCGGATCGCCTGGTTGAGGTCGGCGAGGGCGCCGTCGAAATCGTTGTCGGAGCGGTACAGGTTGCCGCGCCCGAGATAGGCGGCGGCGTCGTTCGGATTGGCCGCGATCGCCTGATTGAAGTCCTGCAACGCCAGATCGTCCTTCTTCTCCTGACGATAGGCGAGCGCCCGATTGGTGTAGGCGCCGGAGAAATGCGGATCGAGCTCGATGGCGTGACTGAAGTCGTCGACCGCGTTCGAGTACTTGCCGAGCTTGGCGTAGACGACGCCGCGCGTGTTGTATGCCGCCGGATCGTTCGGATTCTTCTCGATGAGCGCGGTCAGCGAGGCAATATTTCCGGCGTTGGCGGTCTGGGCGTTCTTGTCCGTGTCGACCTCCGCCACCCGCTCCGACGGGACGCCCATGGTCTCGCTGCAGGCGCCGAGCGCGAGCGCCGCCGCCAACGCCGCCCCAGCCCCGCCCCACGCTCTTCGAAGTCGAACCATGCCCTTGATCCTTCGCGGACTGCCCGCGGTCCCCGCCGGGACGAACGCCTCACGCCGGAGACGCAAGCTCAAAATGCAAAACCCCGCCGGACGGGGCGGGGTCCAAATGATCTCAACGCCTCTCTCAGTCAACCCGCGCTACGCGTCGCGGCGCACAAATCAGCTGGTCGAGCGGCGCGGGCCCGGCGCGGGCTTCGCCTTGACCGGCAACAGGCCCTCGCGCTGCAGCTTCTTGCGGGCGAGCTTGCGCGCCCGCCGGACGGCCTCGGCCTTCTCCCGCGCCCTTTTCTCCGAAGGTTTCTCGTAGTGCCCGCGAAGCTTCATCTCACGGAAAATTCCCTCGCGCTGCATCTTCTTCTTCAGCGCCTTGAGGGCCTGATCGACGTTGTTGTCGCGAACGAGTACTTGCACGGGCATCCCTATGTTTGAGGCCAAGCCTCGACAAATCCGATATGTTGCGAAAAACGCAAAGGCGCGCATTCGTGCGAAGGCGCGCCGAGTTGGCCCGCCATTACCAGAGACGGTCCGCTTTGTCCAGCGGAACCGTTGCGCCGACTTCGGCGTGAACTGGGTGTTTCTTCGGCGCTCCGGCCGTGGCATAGAGCGGCAAAGCAGGAATTCCAGCCCATGAACAAGATCGAGCGCAGGTCCGCCGACGCGGGCGAAGCGAAAGTCGAGTTCCTCGACGGCGATTTCCGCATCGTGCGGCCCGGCGCCTACGTGCGCTGCTCGGTCACGAGAGCGCCGATTCCGCTCGAGGAATTGCGCTACTGGAGCGTCGACCGGCAGGAGGCCTACGCCACCCCCGCCGACTCGATGAAGCGCGAAATCGAGCGGAGACAGCCCGGGAAAGCTTGATTTTACCGTTCGGCGATCCCGCCAGTCCAGGCCAAACCCATAAACGCTTAGGGCAATCGGGCGAAGTGGGCACTGTGACGGTTGGACGCGCTCCCGCCCCCCTTGTGGGAGCGGGCAGGGGTTGGGGGTCGCGCCGCCGTTTCCGATAGGTGAGCCGACCCACAGCTTTCGAGGTCTGGCGAGACCCCCGACCTTAATCCTCCCCCACAAGGGGGGAGGAAATCGCACTCGCCCCATTGCCCTGCATAAACTCGGTATAAACGCGCGCCCCGCCATCTCGAGAGGGAACGAGCCAACGCAGGATCGTCCCGGAGGAAGGTCGACGCGCGATTCGCCGCTTGCAAAGCGCGGCGAGATAGTTTATATATGAACTGTTTCACGCGCCGGCCGCGTCGGTCGGTCGCGCGAATGGCGTTTCCAGGCGATGAGGCGAAAGACAGCATGCCGACATACAAAGCGCCGGTCAGCGACACCCTCTTCCTGCTGAACGACGTCTTCGACTACCCGAAATACGCCAACGCCCCCGGTTTCTCCGATGCGCCGCTCGACCTCGTCGAGGCGGTGCTGACAGAGGGCGCGAAATTCGTCGAGGAGGTCTTGCAGCCGCTGAATCGCAGCGGCGACATCGAGGGCTGCAAGCGCGGCGAGGACGGAGGCGTCACCACGCCGAAGGGCTTCAAGGAGGCCTACAAGGCGCTGGTCGGGGGCGGCTGGGTCGGCCTTGCCGGCGATCAGAAGTACGGCGGCCAGGGTCTGCCGCATTTCCTCGCGGTGCTGTTCAGCGAATATGAAATATCGGCCAACATGGCCTTTGCGATGTATCCAGCCCTCACCAACGGGGCGGTGGCGGCGCTGATGGTCCACGGCAGCGACGAACTCAAGTCCCGCTATCTGCCGAAGCTGACGACCGGCGAATGGACCGGCACCATGAACCTGACCGAACCTCATTGCGGCACCGACCTCGGGCTCATCAAGACCAAGGCGGTCCCGCAGCCGGACGGCTCCTACGCGATCACCGGCCAGAAGATTTTCATTTCCGCCGGCGAGCACGACCTCGCCGACAACATCATCCATCTGGCGCTCGCCCGCATCGAGGGGGCGCCGGCGGGGGTCAAGGGCATCTCGCTGTTTCTCGTGCCCAAATACCTGCCGGACGCCGACGGCGCGCCCGGCGTGCGCAACGGTGTCGTCTGCGGCTCGATCGAGCACAAGATGGGCATCCACGGCAATGCGACCGCCGTCCTCAATTACGACGGCGCCAAGGGATGGCTCGTCGGCGAGGAGCATCGCGGCCTTCCAGCCATGTTCGTGATGATGAACGGAGCGCGACTCGGCGTCGCCGTCCAGGGGCTCTCGATTTCCGAGGTCGCCTATCAGAACGCTGCGGCCTACGCGAAGGACCGCCGCCAGGGCCGCTCGCTGAAAGGTCCGGACGAGCCCGACAAGCCCGCCGACATTCTGCTCGTTCATCCCGACGTGCGCCGAATGCTGCTCGAGATCCGCGCCTTCAACGAGGCCGCGCGGGCGCTCCTCGTCTGGATCGCGCTCACGCAGGACGAGGCGCATCTTTCGCCCGACGAAAAGGCGCGACAGGCGGCCGACGACCGGCTCGGACTCATGACGCCGGTGCTCAAGGGCGTGTTCACCGACCTCGGCTTCGCCAACGCCGTCATGGCGCAGCAGGTGCTGGGCGGGCACGGCTACGTCGCCGAATGGGGCATGGAGCAGTTCGTCCGCGACGCGCGCATCGCCATGATCTACGAGGGGGCGAACGGCGTCCAGGCGCTCGATCTCGTCGGCCGCAAGCTGCCGAAGGACGGCGGCCGCGCCTTGATGGGCTTCTTCGGCGAAGTCTCGCAGTTCCTCGCCGCTGCGAAAGAGGATCCAACGCTCGCCCCCTATCTCAGCGCATTGCAGAGCGCGCTCGGCCATCTGCAGCAGGCGAGCCTGTGGCTGTCCAAGAACGGCCTCGCCGACCCGGACAACGCCGGCGCGGCTTCCTACGACTATATGCATCTCTTCGGCCTGACGGCGCTCGGCTTCATGTGGGCGAAGATCGTGAAGGCGGCGCTCGCCATGCAGGCGAAGGGCGACAGCAATCCGGCGCTCGACTCGAAATTGACTCTCGCCAGGTTCTTCAACGAGCGTATGCTGCCGGAGACGGGAGCGCATCTGGCCCGCCTGACCGCCGGCGCCGCCGCCGTGATGGCGCTTCCGGCGGACGCCTTCTGACGGCAAGACAAGCAAGATGCGGGAGGTCCGATGAGCGCAGTCGAGGCGCAGGCCCGCTTGACGGGCGGCTGCCAGTGCGGCGCCGTGCGCTATCGGCTCGAAGCCGAGCCGACGGGAACGAACGTCTGTCACTGCCGGATGTGCCAGAAGGCGGGCGGTGGACCATTCATGGCCTTCGCCGGCGTGCGTCTCGACGAGCTCGCCTGGACGCGGGGCGCGCCAAAGACCTTCGCCAGCTCGACGATCGCGGAGCGCGGGTTTTGCGCCGAGTGCGGCACGCCCTTGACCTATCGCATCCTCGGCCGCGACCGCATCTCGGTCACCGTCGGCAGCCTCGACCGGCCGACCGCCGTCGCGCCCGAAATGCAGTACGGCGTCGAGTCGAAGCTGCCCTGGCTCGACTCGATTCCGTCTCTGCCGCAGCAAGACATCGCGGCCTTTCTCGGCGCCGACGAGGTCGTCTCCCGCCAGCGCCCCGATCACGACGCCTGAAGCCACTCGCGGCCATGCGCCGCACGGAGAACAGCATGACCGACGCCTTCATCTTCGACCATGTGCGAACGCCGCGCGGCCGCGGAAAGCCGGACGGCGCGCTGCACACCGCCTCCACCCTTCATCTGGCGGCGACTGCGCTGAAGGCGATCAAGGAGCGCAACCGTCTCGACCCGCTTCAGGTCGACGACGTCGTGATGGGCTGCGTCGACCCGGTCGGCGAAGCGGGCGGCGACATCGCCCGCATGGGCGCGCTCGCGGCGGGCTTCGGCGACACGGTGCCCGGCGTGCAGATCAACCGCTTCTGCGCCTCCGGTCTCGATTCGGTGAATTTCGCCGCCTCGCAGGTGATGAGCGGCCAGCACGACATGACGATCGGCGGCGGCGTCGAATCGATGAGCCGCGTCGGCATCGGCGCCTCGGGCGGCGCCTGGCCCGCCGATCCTTCGCTGGCGATCCCCGCCTATTTCATGCCGCAGGGGGTGGCGGCCGACCTGATCGCGACCAAGTACGGCTTCTCGCGCGACGACGTCGACGCCTATGCGGTCGAGTCGCAGAAGCGGGCCGCTGCGGCGTGGAACGAGGGACGGTTCAAGAACTCGATCGCGCCGGTCCTCGACGTCAACGGCCTGCCGCTGCTCGAGCGGGACGAGCATATGCGCCCGACGACCGACATGCAGTCGCTCGCGTCGCTCAAGCCCTCGTTCGTCATTCCCGGCGAGCAGGGCGGCTTCGACGCCGTCGCCATCCAGGCGCACCCCGACGTCGAGCGGATCATCCACGTCCATCACGCCGGCAATTCGTCGGGCATCGTCGACGGCGCCGCGGCCGTGCTGATTGGCTCTCGCGAGGCGGGCGAGAAAGCGGGCCTGAAGCCGCACGCAAAAATCCGCGCCTTCGCCAACATCGGCACGGAGCCGGCGATCATGCTGACGGGCCCGATCGACGTGACGAAGAAGGCGCTCGCCCGCGCCCGCATGAGCATCGACGACATCGACCTCTTCGAGGTCAACGAGGCCTTCGCCGCCGTCGTGCTGCGCTTTCTCCAGGCCTTCGAGGTCGACCCGAATAAGGTCAACGTCAACGGCGGCGCGATCGCCATGGGCCATCCGCTCGGGGCGACCGGGGCGATGATCCTCGGGACCGCGCTCGACGAGCTCGAGCGCGCCGGCAAGAGCACGGCCCTCGTCACGCTCTGCATCGGCGGGGGCATGGGCACCGCCACGATCATCGAACGCGTCTGATCCGCCTCTCCCGCAATCCCCGGGTCAAGCCCGGGGAGGGAGAAGGGACGAGACTTGCCTCCAGCCAAGTGCAATATCTTCCAAAGCAGAAATTCCGAGGGCAATCCCATGGACCTCAATAATTTTCGTTTCGACGCCGACGCCGACGGCGTCGCGCTCGTCGCCTGGGACATGCCCGGCCGCTCGATGAACGTGCTGACGCCCGGAGTGATCGCCGAGCTGGCGGCGATCGTCGAAAAGATCACGAGCGACCCGTCGATCAAGGGCGCCGTCTTCACCTCCGGCAAAGACAGCTTCGCCGGAGGCGCCGACCTCACGATGCTCAAGACCGCCGGCGAGGAATTTGCGCGCCGCGCCGAGGCCGAGGGCAAGGAGGCGGCGATGCGCGCCTTCGTCGACGGAACGAAGCAGGTGTCGCTCATCTACCGGCGTCTCGAGACCTGCGGCAAACCGGTCGCCGCGGCGATCAACGGCGTGTGCATGGGCGGCGGGTTCGAACTGGCGCTCGCCTGCCACTACCGGATCGTCGCCGATTCGGACAAGGCCCGCGTCGGCCTGCCGGAAATCAAGGTGGGACTCTTTCCCGGCGCAGGCGGCACGCAGCGCGTCGCCCGGCTGATGCCGACGCCGCAGGCGCTGCAGATGCTGTTCAAGGGCGATCAGCTTCGCCCGGCCGCGGCGAAAAAGATGGGCCTCGTGCACGAGGTCGCGCCGGCCGATGAGATCGTTCAGCTCGCCAAGGCCTGGGTGAAAGCCAACCCGCATGCCAAGGCGCCGTGGGACGACCCGAAGTTCAAGCTGCCCTCCGGGAGGGTGTTCTCGCCGCAGGGAATGATGATCTGGCCGCCGGCCAACGCCATCTACCGCCGTGAAACTCACGACAACTATCCTGCTGCGAAGGCGGTGCTGAGCTGCGTGTTCGAGGGCCTGCAGCTGCCGATGGATCAGGCGCTCGCCGTCGAGAGCAAATATTTCGCCAAGATCCTCCTGTCGAAGGAAGCCGCGGCGATGATTCGCTCGCTCTTCCTGTCGATGGGCGAGCTCAACAAGGGCGCGCGCCGTCCCGCCAACGTTCCAGCGACGAATTTGAAGACGATCGGCGTGCTCGGCGCCGGCTTCATGGGCGCAGGCATCGCTTATGTCTCGGCCGAGTCCGGGCTCGACGTGGTGCTGATCGACCGCGACCAGGAATCGGCCGACAAGGGCAAGGCCTATTCCGACAAGGTGGCGAGCGCGCAGGTCGCCAAGGGGCGCGCCAAGGCGGCCGATAAGGAGGCGCTGCTCGCCCGCATCACGGCGACTGCCGACTACGGCGCGCTCGCGGGCTGCGACTTCGTCATCGAGGCGGTGTTCGAGGATCGGGCGGTGAAGGCCGAGGCGACCAAGAAGGCGCAGGCCGTGCTCCGCCCCGACGTCGTCTTCGCCAGCAACACCTCGACCCTGCCGATCACCTCGCTCGCCGAGACCTCGCTCGATCCCGAGCTTTTCATCGGCGTGCATTTCTTCTCGCCGGTCGACAAAATGAAGCTCACCGAGATCATCATGGGCGAGAAGACCGGCGCCAAGGCGCTGGCGACCGCGATGGATTATGTTCGCTTGATCAGGAAGACGCCGATCGTGGTCAACGACTGCCGCGGCTTCTATGTCAACCGCTGCGTCAGCAATTACATGGTCGAAGCCCATGCCATGGTGATGGAGGGCGTGCCGCCGCCGATGATCGAGAACGCCGCCAGGATGGCCGGAATGCCGGTCGGGCCGCTGGCGCTGAACGACGAGGTCGGCGTCGATCTGAGCTGGAAGATTCTTCAGGCGACCAAGCAGGATCTCGGCGCTGGCGCCATCAATCCGGCGCAGGAGAGGCTTATCGAGGCGATGGTCGTCAACGAAGGCCGCTTCGGCCGCAAGAACGGCAAGGGCTTCTACGATTACCCGGCGAGCGGGCAAAAGAGCCTGTGGCCTGGGCTCATGAAGATCGTCGGCAAGCGGCTCGACCCCCATGCGGTCGGCATGAAGGACCTCAAGGACCGCTTTCTCTACACCGTGGCGCTCGAGGCCGCGCGCTGCCTGGCCGAAGGCGTGGTCACCGACCCGCGCGAGGCCGACGTCGGCTCGATCCTCGGCTTCGGCTACGCGCCCTATTCGGGCGGCGCCTTGTCTTTCATCGACGGCATGGGGCTCGAGGCCTTCGTCGGGCGCGCCCAGGAGCTCGCGGCGAAATACGGACGCCGCTTCGAGCCGAGCGAGAAGCTGGCCGAAATGGCCGAACGCGGCGAGACGTTCTACGGGACCTCTGGCGAGAAGCATCAGGCGGCGTAAGGTCGAAGGCTTCTCGCGCGCAAAGAAAAGCCCCGCCGAAGACGCCTTCGGGGTCCCTTGGGTGCAGTCGCTCGGTGGACTGGCGATCCTCGCGGGTATCTTCAGTTTCCCGCATGAAGCGAGCGATCGCGCCTTTGATATAAGCTGTACGGTTCTTTACGGTCAACGCGTTGGAGACGGCTATGGCGACGCACAGAGGCGCGGAGGACGCGCGCAAGCATCTTCCCGAACTGCTCGACGCGGCCGAAAGGGCCACGCCACCATCATCACGAAGCGCGGGAGGCCGGTCGCGGCGCTTTGTGCCGGTCGAGGCTTACAAAGCGTCCGAGCGACAGCCGTCGCTCTTGCCCCTTTATGGCTCCGGGCGCGGTATTGGGGCGAAGACAGCGTCCGCGAGCTGCGCGACGAGTGGGACAGTGACGTTTGACGATCTGTCCGGCGGCGCGCTGCTACTTGTCGATTCGCCACCAGTGATCTATGCGCTTGACGGGCATCCGACGCAGGGACAGAAGTTTCGGCGGTTGTTCAAAGCCCAAGCGTGAGCGCGCCTGCGTTTCGCCGTGACAACGATCACGATTGCCGAGGCGCTGACCGGCCGGTCCGCACGGGAGACGAAAGCAACGGCGAAGCGCTACCGGGCCGTCCTCGAACGCTGGAGACTCGTGGAGCTGGACCAGCGGTCGCGGAGGCCGCTGCTCGGCTGAGAGCGACGCTGCGCCTCAAGCTGCCCGACGCCATCCAAGCGGCGAGCGCCTTCGCATCAACGCCGACGGGCTCGTGAGCCACGACCGGGACTTCTCGCGCGTGCGGGCGCTGCGCGTCATCGCGTGACCGGTCCGGGTCCTCCCGACATTATTCTTCCGCGGCCGAGGATCGGCGGGATTCGCCCGCCGATTGCATGTTGCCAGCCGCGCTGGCCAGCCCCCCGGGCCTTTGAGGGGGCTGGCGTCTGCAACCGCGGCGCGGTCGCCGACGCTTTGAAGCGCCGTCGCCGAACGCGCACTACGTCCGCCGGCCTCAGTAGTCCATGCCGCCCGGCGGCATGGCGGGCGCGGGGGTCTCCTTCTTCGGCTTCTCGGCCACCATCGCCTCCGTCGTGATCAGGAGGCCGGCGACCGAGGCCGCGTCCTGGAGGGCGGTGCGCACGACCTTGGTCGGGTCGATGATGCCGAGTTTGTAGAGGTCGCCGTATTCGCCGGTCTGTGCGTCGTAGCCGTGGGCATAGTCCTTGTGCTCGGCGAGCTTGCCGACCACGATCGAGCCGTCGACGCCTGCGTTTTCGACGATCTGCCGCGCCGGCTGCTGGACCGCCTTGCGGACGATCTCGATCCCGGTGCGCTGATCGCCGTTCTCGTGCTTCAGGCCTTCAAGGACCTTCGCCGCGCGCAGGAGCGGAACCCCGCCGCCGGGCAGGATGCCTTCCTCGACCGCCGCGCGGGTGGCGTGCAGCGCGTCGTCGACCCGGTCCTTCTTCTCTTTGACCTCGACCTCGGTCGCTCCGCCGACGCGAATCACCGCGACGCCGCCGGCGAGCTTCGCCAGGCGCTCCTGCAGCTTCTCCTTGTCGTAGTCGGAGGTCGTCTCCTCGATCTGCGCCTTGATCTGGGCGATGCGGCCCTCGATGTCCGACTTCTTGCCGGAGCCGTCGATGATCGTGGTGTTCTCCTTCTCGATCCGCACGCGCTTGGCTCGGCCCAGCATGTCGAGCGTGACGTTCTCGAGCTTGATGCCGAGATCCTCGGCGATCATCGTGCCCGAGGTCAGGATCGCGATGTCCTCCAGCATCGCCTTGCGCCGGTCGCCGAAGCCGGGCGCCTTGACCGCCGCGACCTTGAGGCCGCCGCGCAGCTTGTTGACGACCAGCGTCGCCAGCGCCTCGCCCTCGACGTCCTCGGCGACGATGAGAAGCGGCTTGCTGGTCTGCACCACCGCCTCCAGAACCGGCAGCATGGCCTGCAGCCCGGAGAGCTTCTTCTCGTGGATGAGGATGTAGGGCTCCTCGAGCTCGGCGACCATCTTCTCGGCGTTGGTGATGAAATAGGGCGACAGATAGCCGCGGTCGAACTGCATGCCCTCGACGACGTCCAGCTCGGTCTCGAGGCTCTTGGCCTCCTCGACGGTGATGACGCCCTCGTTGCCGACCTTCTTCATCGCATCGGCGATCATCTTGCCGATCGAGGCGTCGCCGTTCGCCGAAATCGTGCCGACCTGCGCGATTTCCTCCGACTTGGTGACCTTGCGGCTGTTCTTCTTGAGGTCGGCGACGATGGATTCGACGGCGAGGTCGACGCCGCGCTTGAGGTCCATCGGATTGGCGCCGGCGGCCACCGATTTGGCGCCTTCCTTGATGATGGCGTGGGCGAGCACGGTCGCGGTCGTGGTGCCGTCGCCGGCGAGATCGCTCTGCTTGGAGGCGACCTCGCGCACCATCTGCGCGCCCATGTTCTCGAACTTGTCGGCGAGCTCGATCTCCTTGGCGACCGTGACGCCGTCTTTGCTGATGCGCGGCGCACCGTAACTCTTCTCAAGTACGACGTTGCGGCCCTTGGGTCCGAGGGTGACGCGGACCGCGCCGGCCAGAACGTCGACGCCGCGAATCATCCTCTCGCGGGCCTCCTGCGCAAACTTCACTTCTTTAGCGGACATGCTTTCTCAACTCCAATGAAATGTGAGACGGGTCAGATTGCCAACGCCCCGTTGGTTCAGGCGGCCTTCTTCGCCGGCGCGGCGGCGCCTTCGATCACGCCCATGACGTCGCTCTCCTTCATGATGAGGAGCTCCTCGCCGTCGAGCTTGATTTCGGTCCCGGACCACTTGCCGAACAGGACGCGGTCGCCGACCTTCACGTCGAGGGGCGTCAGCTTTCCGCTCTCGTCGCGCGCGCCCGGGCCGGCGGCCAGGACCTCGCCTTCCTGCGGCTTCTCCTTGGCGGTGTCGGGGATGATGATGCCCCCCTTCGTCTTCTCTTCCGCGTCGATGCGCCTGACGACAATGCGATCGTGCAGCGGGCGAAACTTCATTCTCGATCCTCCATTCTCTCTTAAGCCCGGAGGGACGTTGTCCCTCCGGGCAAAAAATTTGGAATTGGGGAACGATCCTTCAAGAGGGATTTTCAGAAAAATTATCACTCGCTTGGATAAACTGCTAACAGCCTGACACGGCAGCGCTTTTGCGGAACAACGCTTGCGCCCGCGCGTTCCGAGTGACACCATTGACTGGTTCAGCCTTTGGAGAAAGCGCATGGTCAGCGCCGATTTCCGCCGTCAGCTCGAAGGCTTTGGCCTGACGACCGCCAACATCCTCTACCGGATGCCCGACCATCCGGGCATTCTGCAGAACTACATCTGGCAGCAGCACGACCTGCACCCGCATTTCCCCGAGCTGAGGAAATTCCTCGATTTCTGGACGCGCGAGCTCGACGGCCTGCTCCATTCGGTGACGATTGCCCATGCGCGCCTGATCAGGCCGGCGGAGTTCCGCGCCTTCGAGGGGGAGTTCCGGCTGAACTGAGCGGGGCATCCGAGGAGAGCCGACGAAGCAATCCAAAAGCGGTTCGCGCGCGGAGTCCGGGCAAACTTCCGTTTTGCCCGGCTAGACCGGAAACGCGGCCGCCGAAATCCCGCACGATTCGAGGAACTTGCGGATCTGCATCACCTCCGCCTTCATCAGGCTGTGGGTGGTGAGATGCAGAATCGTCGTCTGACCGTTGAGCGCGACCGCGATGCGGCTTTTCGTTTTGGCGTCGATCTCCGCCCCGAGGCCGGTCAGCACGTTGAGGACGTCCTTGAGGTCGAGGTTGGCGTTGACCGGATGGGCGAAGATCGCATGCAGGACCTTGCGTTGGTGGTGGTTCATGGAATGGCTCCATGGCCGTTTCTGAAGCTCGAGAAGCGAATTCTGCGGCGTCCCGTATCGAAGGCGTTGCGCTGAATCAATCCCTATCGCAGCCGCATAGGCGCAGCTGAACGGCGAGCCGCACAAAGGCGAATGGCCGGCTTATCCACGCAACGGAGTCGATTGAAAGCCGTGAGACGTTCGGCTAAAAGGCGCCCGGCGCGGCCGCCGCCGAAGGGGCTACGTCATCAAGGAATATTTCTAGAACTCCTTTTTCACACCTCAAACGTCACCTTCGACATGAAGCGCAACAGCATGGAAGTGCGTGACGCCGCCGCCGAGCCATGGCGGGTGACGCTGATCGACACCGGCGAGACAAACGGCGCGTCGAGGATCTCTGGGCGCCGGGCGACGCGCCCTGGAACAAAGGAGGCGATTTTCGAATGCGGATTTTGATCACGGGCAACATGGGATACGTCGGGCCGGTCTTGACCCGGCGCCTGCGCGAGAAATTCGAGGACGCAGAGCTCATCGGCTTCGACGCCGGGTTCTTCGGCCAGAGCCTGACCGGGGCGAGCATCCTCCCCGAGGCCCTGCTCGATAAGCAGGTGTTCGGCGACATTCGCGAGCTTCCGTCCGAGCTGCTCGCCGGCGTCGATGCGGTCGTGCACCTCTCGGCGGTCTCCAACGACCCGATCGGCGCCAAGTTCGAGGCCGTCACCGCCGACATCAATAAGGAGGCGAGCGTCCGTCTGGCGAAGCTGGCGGCCGAGCGGGGCGTCAAGAGCTTCGTCTTCGCCTCGAGCTGCAGCATGTACGGCTACGCCGAGGGCGGCGCGCGCAAGGAGACCGATCCGACCAACCCGCTGACCGCCTACGCCCGCTCCAAAATCGGCACGGAAAAGGCCCTCGCGGAGCTCGACCTCGACGGCATGGCCGTCACCTCGCTCCGCTTCGCCACCGCCTGCGGCATGTCCGACCGGCTCCGGCTCGACCTCGTGCTGAACGATTTCGTCGCCTGCGCGCTCGCCTCGGGCGAGATCACGGTCTTGAGCGACGGCACCCCCTGGCGCCCGCTGATCGACGTCGAGGACATGGCGCGCGCGATTCTCTGGGCGATCCTGCGCAGGCCGGACAACGGCGGCAGGCGCCTCGCGGTCAACGCCGGCCGCGACGAGAGCAACTACCAGGTGCGCGAGCTCGCCGAGGCGGTCGCCCGGCAGGTCCCGGGAACCAAGGTCTCGATCAACACGAACGCGCCGCCCGACAAGCGCTCCTACAAGGTCGACTTCGCCTTGTTCAAGAAGCTCGCCCCGGATTCCATCCCGCAGGTGACGCTCGACGAGTCGATCAAGCGCTTGCGTGAGGGACTGACCAGCATGGGTTTCGCCGACAAGGATTTCCGCAATTCGCCCTACATGCGGCTCAAGATGCTCGAGCGCCACATCGCGGCCGGGCGGCTCGGTCCCGACCTGCGCTGGCTCAACCGCACGCAGGCCTGACGGATCGAAACGATGAGGTTCCTCAAGGCTCCGCTCGAGGGCGCCTACACGATCGAGCTCGAGAAACGCGGCGACCCGCGCGGCTTCTTCGCCCGCCTCTTCTGCGAGAAGGAGTTCGGGCAAGCGGGCCTCGAGACCCGCTTCGTGCAGATCAACAATTCGTTCACCGGATCCAAGGGCACGCTCCGCGGCCTGCACTACCAGCTGCCGCCGGCGGCGGAAGTGAAGGTCGCGCGGGCGATCAGGGGCGCGCTCTTCGACGTCATCGTCGATCTCAGGCCCGGCTCGCCGACCTGCCTCAAATGGTTCGGCGCCGAGCTCACCGACGACAACCGGAAGATGATGTACGTCCCGCGCGGCTTCGGCCACGGTTTTGTCACGCTGACCGACAACGTCGAGATGCTCTATCTGCACAGCGCCTTCTACGACCCCGAGGCCGAGCGCGGCCTGCGCTGGAACGATCCGGCCATCGGCGTCGAATGGCCCATCGAGCCGCGGGAAATATCGGACAAGGACCGCAACTGGCCCGACTTCGACCCCGGGTTCCACGGCCTCGAGGCGATGCGGGGCCTGATGTGAAGGCCTGGCTCGGATCGCAAGTGTTCTTGCGGATAATTGTACTTGTTTTTTGACTGCCGTGAATGCCAATGCGGCTGCGGATCGGCTTCAACAATCGGGCGAGCAAATCGAT
>DASRSL010000195.1:0-25516 GCA_035656495.1 Roseiarcus sp. | reverse complement strand
TTAGGCGGATGGCGCCGGTCGAACAAGCTCGACATCGCGAGCCTGGAATGCAATCGGTCCATCCCTGCTCTGGTCGTCGGCGGCGGCGTCGTCGACCCACACCCAAGTGCGCGATGCGGCGATGACCTTGTAGCGATGATCGCGTCCCATTGGCTGGACGATGTCGCCAACCCGGAATTGATGCGTGGCAGTCGTCATCGGATGTCCCCTCCGTGAACGTCCGAGAGGGAAACACTCTCCGGCATCGCGGTCAATAAGCTAGATGTCACAATATCTTACGCGATGTTAAGCGGCTGTGCCTCGCCGGCGGCTCCGGCAAGTCGCGCTTGTGATCTCCGCGATATTGCCTGTTCCACGCAATCGCCCGGAGACACACCAGGGCGACAGTCGAGGCGAACGTTGAAAAATATGCGAACTCCGCGCGATTGAGGCAGTGAGAAGTCAGCCGAGCCAAGGTCGCGCTCGATAAAAGTTCGAGTCACTGCGCGAACGTGTTGCAGGAATCGACCTGGCCGCTCTTCAGCCCCGTGGTCAGCCATTTGACGCGCTGGGCGGACGAGCCGTGGGTAAAACTGTCCGGCACCGCGTAGCCGCGCGCCGCGGTCTGGAGGCGGTCGTCGCCGATCGCCTGGGCCGTGGCGATCGCCTTCTCGACGTCGCCCTGCTCGAGGATTTTCCACTTCTGGTTGGCGTTCGCGGCCCAGACGCCGGCCAGACAATCGGCCTGCAGCTCGACGCGGACCGAAAGGGCGTTCGCCTGGGTCTGGCTGACGCGCTCCTTGGCGGCGTCGACCTTGTCGAGAATGCCGAGCAGGTCCTGCACGTGATGGCCGATCTCGTGAGCGACGACATAGGCATAGGCGAAGTCGCCGCCGCCGCCGTATTTCGTCTTCATGTCCCTGAAGAAGGACGTGTCGAGATAGACTTTCTTGTCGATCGGGCAATAGAACGGCCCCATCGCGGCCTGCGCCCCGCCGCAGCCCGAGCGCGTGGCGCCGTCATAGAGCACGAGCGTCGCGGGCTGATATTGGACGCCCGTCTGCCGGGGTAGCACGGCCGCCCACACGGCCTCGGTCCCGCCGAGCACATGGGCGAGGAATCCTCGCATCGGGTCATTCGGATTGGCGGCGGGGCCGGTCGAGGCCGGCTGTGTGTAAGAGGGGGCGCCGCCGTGCGTCGCCATTTCGGCGCCGCTCATCAGCACGCTCGGCGAAATCCCGGTGAAATAGCTGATCGCGAAGATGACGAGGATCGCGCCGAGGCCCAGGCCGCCGCCGCCGATCATGCCGCCGCCGCCCTCGCCGCGGCGATCCTCGACGTTCTGCGATATGGGCGTATTTTCGTACTGCATGGCCGAACCCGTGAAGGCGCCTTCTGTTGAAACTTGCTCTTCGCCAAGCGTCGCCCATCACCTTAGCAGAGCGGGGACGGGCTGAGTAGCATCATCGGAGGGCCGTGAGGCGAGCCGACCGCGCTCTGGTATTGTGTCACTGACGTTCAGAATCTTCGCCAGCTCCGGCGATCGGGAGGGACCGGATCGTTGGAGATGCTGCGCTAGAGCGCCGCGTCACGATGGAGACGCGCCCCGGCAGCGAGAGCCGATCTTTTCGGGCGGCCGCGCTTGCGCCCCGAAAAGCGCCGAAAGGGAGGCGCATCAGGGCGGAGATATATGTCCGTGTTCCAGGCCGAACAGGGAACTTTAGTTCCCTGTTGGGCGAAAAATTCTCCCTGTACGCCCGCATAAGGAATTTTGGTGGAAACGCCAAGAATTGCTAAGCTTTTCGGGACAGTTATTGCCCGAATCGGCCGAAAAGCGAAAGAGTCCCTCATATTTTCCCTGCGCGAGGGATTTCGCCGGCGCCCGAGGCGGCGGCTTCATTGGGTCGGGAGGTTCGTATTCTGTCGGCCGCGTCTATTAGCGCCTCATGCCGGTGCGGCGCCCATCAGCTTGCGTGCCGCCGCCGCGCTCATCGGCTGGCCGAACGCCGCGCCCTGGGCGAACTGGCAACCGATCTGGGCGAGCTCGACCGCGTCGGACTCCGTTTCCGCGCCTTCGGAAATGACCTCCATGCCGATCTCCTGCGCCATCGTAACGACTGAGCGCAGGACCGGAGAACGCGCGCCGAAGGCGTTGGGCCTCACCAGCGAGGCGTCGATCCGCATCGCGTCGAACCGATACTGCGGCAAATGGCCGAGCGAGGTGTAGCCGGCGCCAAACCGGTCGAGCATCAACGCCGCGCCGATCTCCCGCACGCGCTGCAGCAGCGCCGCCGCGTATTCCGGATTCTCCATCACCAGGCTTTCGGCGATCGCGAGCCTGAGCGAGCCGCGCTCGGCGAAGTGGCGGCTCAGCGCCGCCCGCACGTCAGCGAGAAGGTCGTAGCTCAAGAGCTGCCGCGAGGACGCGGAGACGGTGGCGAAAATCGGCGGGTTGACCTCGAGCGCCTTCTGCCAGGCGGCCAGCTCGCGGGCGGTCGTGTCGAGGAGGAAGGTGCCGACGTCGATCATCACCCCAGCCGCCTCCGCGATCGAGGCGAACTCGTCCTCGTCGAGAATCCCGAGCCGGTGATGGCGCCAGCGGGCCAGGGCCTGGAAGCCGGCGACGGTGCGATCCTCCAGCCGGACGATCGGTCGGAACAGCACCATGATCTCGCGCCGCTCGATCGCATGGCGCATGTCGTTTTCGAGCATCCGCCGGTCCGAGGCGTAGGAACGCATCGAGGGAGCGAACAGGACGGCCCGGTCGCCGCCCGCCTTCTTCGCGTTGGCGAGCGCGAGCTGCGCGTCGGTGAGCAGCTCGCCGCCCTTGACGTGCTGCTTCGGGTTGTAGAGCGCCGCCCCGATCGAAACCGTCAGCGCGATCTCCCGTTCACCGAAGCAAATCGGCGCGGCGAGCGCGGCGCGCAGTTCGTCGAGCATGGCGGAAAGATCGTCGGCCGAGGTTTCGGCCAGCATGATGGCGCCGAACTGATCGCCCGCCAGGCGCGCCAGCGTGTCGCCTGGCTTCAAATCGCGCGCGAGGCGGCGGGCGACGGCGAGCAGCGCGGCGTCGCCCATTGATAGGCCGAAGGAATCATTGACGCTCTTGAAGCCGTCGATGTCGACGACGAGAACCGCTGGCGCGGCCCCGCCCGCCTTCTGCGCCAGATAGAGCGCCGAGTTCAGGCGATCGTGAAAGAGCTCGCGGTTGGGAAGGCCTGTCAGGTTGTCGTGAATGGCGTCGCGGAGCATCCGCTCCTCCGCCGACTTGATTTCAGTGACGTCCGCGAGCGAGCCGATTACCCGCACAACCTCGCCGTCGGCGCTGGTCACCGGCCGCGCCTTCAAAACGTACCAGAAGTAATGGCCGTCGGAGCCGCGCAGGCGCAGGTCATGGTTGATCCTGCCCGACCGCTGATGCAGGAGCCCGTCGAGCGCCAGAGTATAACGGTCGCGGTCGAGCGGATGGAGAATGTCGAGCCAGCCGGCGGCCGGTCCGTCGAGCGCGCCGCGCTTGAGGCCGAGCTGACTCTCGAGGGCTTCCCCGCCGCTGATCTCGTCGTTGACGACATTCCAGTCGAAGATCGCTTCGCCAGAACCGGTCATTGCAAGGGAGCGCCGCTCCGCGTCGGCGGCGTTCTCCCCGCCGCCGCCCGCGCCCGAGAAGGCGAACTGCATCACGGTAAAGCCGATCAGCATGACGATCAGCACCAGGCCGCCGACGAGGCCCGGCGCGGCGAGATCGTTGGTGACATAGCCGAGCGTGGTCGCTCCCGCAGCTACGACCCAGACGGCCAGGAGATACCAGGTCGGAATCAGCATCACGGCGCGGTCGGACCCGCGCGCGGCCAGACTGAGAATGAGAAGCAGGCCGACGCCGGCCACGGTGGCGATCGAGATGCGGGCGACGCCGGCCGCCACCGGCGCGTTGAAGACAGAGAGGGCGACCACCGCCGCCATCAAAACGAGCCACGCCATCGCGAAATGCAGGTAGCGCACGTGCCAGCGGCGCAGGTTGAGGTAGGCGAACAGGAACACGATCAAGGTCGCCGCGATCGTCGCCTCGACGCCGGCGCGCCAGATCCGCTCGGACGCATCCTCGAGGCCGAACATCTTTCGCCAGAAGCCGAAATCGATGCAGACATAGGCGAATACCGCCCAGGCGAGCGCGGCGGCGGCAGGAAAGATCATCGCCCTGCGCACCACGAACACGATGGTCAGGAACAGGGCGAGAAGACCGGCGATGCCGATCAGAATGCCCTCGTAGAGGGTGAGGCTGGCCGACTTGTCCTTGAAGGCGTCCGGCTCCCAGAGATAGAGCTGCGGCAGATTGGGCGTGCGCAGCTCGGCCACATAGGTCACGGTCGTCCCCGGATCGAGCGTCAGACGGAAAACGTCGGCCTGAGGGTTGTCCTCGCGCTCGGGCGCCTGGCCCTGGCTCGCGGTGATGGTCGTGATGCGCGAGGCGCCGAGATCGGGCCAGACGACGCCGGAGCCAACCAGCCGGAAGTGCGGCGCCACGATGAGGCGGGTCAGCTGTTCGTCGGAGTCGTTCGTGAGCGCGAAAACGATCCACGACGGCTGTACGCCGGCTTCGAGGGCGCTGACCTCGATGCGCCGGACGATGCCGTCCGGTCCAGGCGCGGTCGAGACCTGAATCCGATCGCCCTGGGCGCTGTAGCGCTCGACCGCCCTGGTGAGATCGATCGCGTCGGAATCAGCCGAAACCCTGACCGAACGGACCGCGAGCGCTGGCGTCGCGCCGGCCAAGGCGAGGGCGAACAGGAGAACGAGACGAACGAGGAAGCGTCGGGCTCGGCCTGTCGGCGCGCCGCCGCAAACGAGCCCATTGTCGGGAACGGCGCAAAAACGAGTCGGCTCGGCGGCGCGCAAATTGATCCCGGACAAATCAGGACGCCGCCCGCCGCGCTCGGGCGTCGCTCTCGAGCAGGCCGAAAAGAATGTGGTCGCGCCATGCCCCGTCGATCTTGAGGTAGCCTCGTGCATAGCCTTCGCGCTGGAAGCCGTTGCGTTCGAGAATGGCGATGGAAGGCGCATTGTCGGGAATGCAGGCCGCCTCCACCCTGTGCAGCCTCAATTTGGAGAATGCAAATTCGACGATAGCGGCGACGGCGCGGGTCATACGCCCTTTGCCGGCGTGTGGCGCACCCATCCAGTAACCCAGGGTGCCGGTCTGCGACACGCCCCGGCGAACGCCGCCGAGCGTGATGCCGCCCAGCAATTGATCCGACGTCTGATCGAAAATGAGAAGCGCATAGGCCTCGTCGCGCGAGATGTCCTCCTCCTGGCGGCGTAGGCGGCGGCGGAAGGCGGTCTGAGTCAGGTCGTCCTCTGGCCAGGTCGGCTCCCAGGGCTCGAGAAAGGCGCGGCTTACCGACCTTAGCCGCGACCACGACGGGTAGTCCGCGGGCGTCGCCGGGCGCAGATAGAGCCCGTCGCCGCGAACGAGCGGCTCGGGACTGATGGACCGCGTCAGGCCGAATAGCGCCATCAAACTCCCCTCAGCGCTTCGGCGACCTTGGCCTGGCCGGGGATCCCGCCGATGGCGCCGATCGCTGCGATCGTCGGCGCCGATCTAAGCATGGCTGCGCCGGATTTGCGAACCTCGTCGACCGAGATCGCCTCGACCCGCGCGACCATCTCTTCGACCGGGAGCGGCCGCCCGTAGACCTGCATCTGCCGCGCGAGTTGCTGCGCGCGCGCTCCGGGCGATTCGAGCGCGGCGACCAGCGACACCGTCATCTGCGCTTTCGCCCGGCGGATCTCGGCCTCGCTGAGTCCGTGCGCCGCCTCGGCCAGACAGTCGAGCGAGGCTGCGACCACCTCGGCGGCGTCGCGGCCGGCCGAACCGGCGTAGAAGCCGAACAGACCGGTGTCGGAATAGTCCCAGTGAAACGAGTAGATCGAGTAGGCGAGGCCGCGCTTCTCCCGCACCTCCTGGAAGAGGCGGGAGGACATGCCTCCGCCGGCGGCGGCGGCGAAGACCTGCGCGGCGTCGCGGTCCGACGCGCCGACCGGCCGCCCCTCGAATCCGACGACGATGTGGGTCTGCTCCAGCCGCTTGCGCAAGCGCGCCTCGCCGCCTCGGTAATCCGCCGGCGCCTGCGGCGCGAAGGGCGCTCTGGACAACCCCTCGAGGCGGGATTCGGTCAGCGAGACGACCGCGTCGTGCTCGACGGCGCCGGCGGCGGTGACCGTCATTGCCGACGCGCGATAGTGTCGCCTCAGATAAAGGCCGATCGCGTCGCGGTTGAAGGCGCCGACGCCCTCGCGTGTGCCAAGAATCGGACGGCCGATCGCCTGGTCCGGCCAGGCTGCGGCGGTGAAGAGATCGAACACGAGATCGTCCGGCGTGTCTTCGACCGCGCCGATCTCCTGCACGATGACGTTCTTCTCCCGCTCGAGTTCGTCGGAGTCGAACTGGCTTTCGGTCAGGATATCGCCGATGACGTCGAGCGCCAGCCCAACGTCGTCGCCCATCACGCGGGCGAAATAGCCGGTCCGCTCGACGCCGGTTTCGGCGTTGAGGTCGCCGCCGACGTTTTCGATCGCTTCGGCGATATCGCGCGCGTTTCGCCTGCGCGTGCCCTTGAAGGCCATATGCTCGAGGAGGTGTGACAGCCCGTGCTCGCTCGCGCTCTCGTGGCGCGAGCCTGCGGCGACGAAGACGCCGACGGCTGCGGTCTTCACATGCTGCGTCGCGTCGGTGACGACGACGAGGCCGGAGGGCAGGGTGGCGGCTCGAACGCTCACGCTGGCGCCCGCGCAGTCTTACGAAGGTAATTGGCGACCGCGCCCCGATCGTTCGGCAGGACGACGATCCTCTCCTCGCAGTCCATGAGATCGCCCAGGTGCGGCGGCAGCGCGGGGCGCACGCCCGTGGCGCGCTCGACAGCGTCGGGAAACTTGGCCGGATGGGCGGTGCCGAGCGCGACGACCGGCGTCGCCGGAGAGGCTGCGATCAGGCGGCGCGAAGCGGCGAGGCCGACGGCGCTGTGCGGATCCACGACGAGGCGGCATTCGCGATAGATGCGGCCCATCTCCGCCGCGCACTCACTCTCGTCGACCCGTTCGGCGGTGAAGTCGGCGCGAATGCGCTCGAGCGCCGCTGCGGGAATCGCATAAGAGCCATCGACGGCGAAGTCGGCCATCAGCGGCCCGACCGCCGCGGGGCGTTGTTCGCAAGCTTCGAAAAGAAGGCGCTCGAAGTTCGACGAGACCTGGATGTCCATCGACGGCGACTGGGTCGTCCTGACCCCACGCGGTTCGTAACGGCCGCTCGCCAGCGTCCTGGCGAGGATGTCGTTCTCGTTGGTCGCGATCATGAGACGCTCGATCGGCAGGCCCATGCGCTTGGCGTAGTATCCGGCGAGGATGTCGCCGAAGTTGCCGGTCGGAACGGAGAAGGAGACGGGCCGGTCCGGCGCGCCGAGAGCCACTGCGGCGACGAAATAATAGACGATCTGGGCGAGGATTCGGGCCCAATTGATCGAGTTGACCCCCGATAGGCTCATCTCGTCGCGCAACGCCAGATCGCCGAACAACTGCTTGACGATGCGCTGACAGTCGTCGAACGTTCCCTCGATCGCCAGTGCATGGACGTTGGGCTTGCCGACCGTCGTCATCTGACGGCGCTGGACGTCGGACACGCGGCGGTGCGGATAGAGGATGTAGACCTCAGTCTGCGACTGGCCGCCGAACGCCTCGATCGCCGCCGCGCCGGTGTCGCCCGAGGTCGCCCCGAGAATCGTCGCCCGCGCGCGGCGCCGTGCGAGCGCGCCGTTCATCGCCCGCGCCAGCCATTGCATGGCGAAATCCTTGAACGCTAGCGTCGGCCCGTGGAAGAGTTCGAGCGCGAACAGATTGGGCTCGATCTGCACGAGCGGGGCGGTGGCGGCGTGCCGGAAGCCCCGATAGGCGTCCTCGGTCATCGCCCTGAGTTCGGCCTCGCCGAAATCGCCGCCGACGAAGGGCGCCATGATCCGGAAGGCGGCCTCGGCGTATGCGACGCCGCGCAGAGCTCGAACGGCCTCCGTCGGCCACGAGGGAAGCCTCGACGGCGTATAGAGCCCGCCGTCCCGCGCCAGGCCTGTCAAAAGCGCGGCTGCGAAGCCGAGATCCGGCGCCGCTCCGCGCGTCGAAATGTATTGCACGAACAGGAAATCCCTAGCCGATTTGCTCGTCGTCTATCGCAAAAGGCGCGAAAGGAAAACGCCCGTCGACATGCTCTGACGATTAGGGCCAAACGAAGACGCGGGCGGCGGCGCCATGACCGCGGCTCTTGAATTACCTGCCCAGATTTTTGTAACTATTTTGCAATGAAGGCGTTCAAACCGATGGGAGTAAGGCGATGCCGATTTCCTTCGTAGCGTTGCTCGGAAAGCTTGTGCGAACGGGGAATGTCGAGGTCGAAACTGCGGACGGCGCCAAACGCAGCTTCGGCGACGGTTCGGGCCCGTCGCTCGCCGTCAAGTTCATGGACCGGCGCGCCGAGTGGGAATTGCTCGTGAACCCAGCGCTGACCTTCGGCGAGCTCTTCATGGACGGGCGCCTCCTCGTGACGCGAGGCTCGCTCTACGACGTGCTCGAGCTTGGAGCGAAAAATCTCGCCGAATTCGAGGATGTGGCATGGATAAAGGCGCTCGAGAGAATCCGCCTCGCATTCCGCGGCCTTCATCAGCGCAACGACCGGCGCCGCGCGAAGAGGAATATCGCTCGCCACTACGACAACGACGCGCGCCTTTACGAGCTCTTCCTCGACTCCGACCAGCAATATTCCTGCGCTTATTTCGAGCATCCCGGACAGTCCCTTGACGACGCGCAGAAGGCGAAAAAGCGCCATATCGCGGCAAAGCTCCTGCTGAACGACGGCGCCTCCGTGCTCGACATCGGCTGCGGGTTTGGCGGCATGGCGCTCTATCTCGCTGGTGTCGCGGACGCGAAGGTGACCGGCGTCACGCTGTCGGAGGACCAGTTCGGCGTCGCGACGAAGCGAGCGCGGCTGTCGGGGTTTGCCGACCGTGTCGAATTCCGCCTTCAGGATTACCGCGACGTCCGCGAAACATTCGACCGCATCGTCTCTGTCGGCATGTTCGAGCACGTCGGCGCGCCCTCCTACGACGAATATTTTCGGACCGTTCGCCGTCAGCTCAAGGACGACGGGGTCATGCTGCTTCACGCGATCGGCCGCAACTCCACGCCGGGCGCGACCAATCCGTGGATCCGCAAATACATCTTTCCGGGCGGCTACATCCCGAGCCTCTCCGAAGTCCTGCCCGCGATCGAGCGGGCCCGCCTTTACGTGACGGATGTCGAGATCCTTCGCCTTCACTACGCCAACACGTTGCGCGCCTGGCGCGAGCGCTTCATGGCCAACCGGGCGGAAGCGGCGCGCATCCACGACGAGCGATTCTGCCGAATGTGGGAATTTTACCTGGCCGGGGCGGAGACGTCGTTCCGGGTCGACGGCCACATGGTCTTTCAGATCCAGCTCGCCAGGCGGCAGGACGCAGTTCCGCTCACGCGCGACTACATCCTCGAACGAGAGGCCGATCTGCGTCGCCGCGAGGTGGCCCTTCCCGCCTTTCGCCAAGCAGCAGAATGAAGCCTGTGACAGTGCGCCGGGACCCCGTCAGGCGGCCCGGGCGATGCGGACAGCGAGCCCGGTGACGGTGACCCGCTTGAGTGCGACGCCATCGATGTCGGCGCCCTTGACGTCGTCCGCCTCGAACCGCACGTCGACGATCGCGTCGGCCCCGTACTCCGCCGCCTCGCGCTTCAAGGCCTCGATCGCCGCCTGACGTTCGGCTTCCGAGCCGGGCTCGTCGGCGGCGCGCCAGCGGGCGGCGGCCTTGACGCGTCCGATCGCCGTCGTCTCGCGGCCGTCTCCGAGACCGCTTGAAAAGCTGATCTGCATCCGCCCGATCCGTTGTCGACTGCGCCGCGCCAATAGCGCGCGGCGCCTTTCCGGCCGGTTAAGAAACCGTGGAATGTTGGTAAGGACCGCTTGGGAGCCGGGCGGGCCGCCTGAAAAAAGGAGCGGCGCCCGCGGCGCCGCTCCGGCTGGAGCCAGGACAGGGATGACCGTTATTCATTCGCAGCCGCGGAATCCGCCGTCTGAGCCTTCTCCAGGTCTGCGCCGGTCTGTTGATCGACCGCGCGCATCGAAAGCTTCACCTTGCCGCGATCGTCGTAGCCCAGCACCTTAACCTTGACCTTGTCGCCCTCCTTGACCAGGTCGGTCGTCTTGGCGACGCGCCCTTTGGCGAGCTGCGAAATGTGGACGAGGCCGTCCTTCGAGCCGAAGAAATTGACAAAGGCCCCGAACTCGACCGTCTTCACCACCGTGCCGTCGTAAATCTGGCCGACTTCCGGCTCGGAGGCGATGGACTTGATCCAGTTGACCGCGGCCTTGATCTTGGCGCCGTCGCTCGAGGCGATCTTCACCGTCCCGTCATCCTCGATATTGATCTTGGCGCCGGTCTTCTCGACGATCTCGCGGATCACCTTGCCACCCGTGCCGATCACCTCGCGGATCTTGTCGGTCGGAATCTTCATCGTCTCGATGCGCGGGGCGAACTCGCCGAGCTCGGCGCGGGCGCCGGCGATCGCCTTGCTCATCTCGCCGAGGATGTGCATGCGGCCCTCGCGCGCCTGGCCGAGCGCCATTCTCATGATCTCCTCGGTGATCCCGGCGATCTTGATGTCCATCTGCAGCGACGTGACGCCTTCGCTCGTCCCTGCGACTTTGAAGTCCATGTCGCCGAGATGGTCCTCGTCGCCGAGAATGTCGGACAGGACCGCGTAGCGCGAGCCCTCGAGGATCAGCCCCATCGCGATGCCGGCCGTCGGGCGCTTCAGCGGCACCCCGGCGTCCATCAGCGCGAGCGACGAGCCGCACACCGTCGCCATCGAGGACGAGCCGTTCGACTCGGTAATCTCCGACACGACGCGGATCGTGTAGGGGAACTCCGCCGCGGTCGGCAGCATGGGGTGGATCGCGCGCCAGGCGAGCTTGCCGTGCCCGATCTCCCGCCGGCCGGGCGAGCCCATGCGGCCCGTCTCGCCGACCGAATAGGGCGGGAAGTTGTAGTGGAGCAGGAAGCGCTCCTTGTAGGTGCCGTCCAACGCATCGACGTACTGCTCGTCCTCGCCGGTGCCGAGCGTCGCGACGACGAGCGCCTGGGTCTCGCCGCGGGTGAACAGGGCCGAACCGTGGGTCCGCGGGAGGACCCCGACCTGGGCCAGGATCGGACGGACGGTCGTCAGGTCGCGGCCGTCGATGCGGCGCTTGTGGTCGAGGATGTTCCAGCGCACCACCTTCGCCTGGGCGTTATGGAACGCTTCAGCGACCTCCGAGGCCGGGAACCTGGCCTCGCCGCCGTCGGGAGCGAGCGCGGCCATGACCTTCGCCTTAACGGCGTCGACCGCGGCGTAGCGCTGCTGCTTCTCGGTGATCGAATAGGCGGCGCGCAGATCCGCCTCGGCGATCTCGAGCACGGTCTTTTCGACTGCGCCGCGATCGGTCGCGGACAGTTCGCGCGGGTCCTTCGCGGCTTTCTCAGCGAGGCGGATGATCGCCTGGATGACCGGCTGAAAACCGGCGTGGCCGGTCGTCACCGCTTTCAGCATGGTCTCCTCGGACAGCTCTCTTGCTTCCGATTCGACCATCAGAACCGCATCCGCCGTTCCCGCAACGACAAGGTCGAGGGTCGAGTCCTGCATCTCTTCGACCGTCGGATTGAGCCTGATTTCGCCCTTGATGAAGCCGACGCGCGCCGCCCCGACCGGCCCCATGAACGGCACGCCGGAAAGGGTGAGCGCCGCGGAGGAGGCGATCATCGCCAGGATGTCCGAATCCGTCTCGAGGTCATAGGAGAGCACCGTCGCGATGACCTGGGTCTCGCAGCGGAATTCGTCAGGAAAAAGCGGGCGGATCGGCCGATCGATAAGGCGGGATGTGAGCGTCTCGCGGTCCGACGGGCGTCCCTCGCGCTTCAGATAGCCGCCCGGAATGCGGCCCGCCGCGAACGCCTTTTCCTGATAGTGAACGGTGAGGGGAAAAAAGTCTTGCCCGGGCTTGGCCTCCTTCAGCGCGACGACCGTCGAGAGCACCGTGGTTTCGCCCCAACTGGCGAGCACCGCGCCGTCGGCCTGACGCGCCAAGCGGCCGGTTTCCAACACGAGCTTGCGCCCGCACCAGTCGAGTTCTTCTCGTTGAATGTCAAACATCTTTTCTACATCCTGCAGTTAAGGATGCGAAAGCCGGCGGCTCGGCCGCGATTTAAGCTCGTCATCGGCAAGACGGCGGGGGGTTGGCGGATGAGTACGCCAGCCCCCGGCGATCCTGCCATGACGCGCGGCTCTCGCATGTCATGCGAGCGACGGCCCCATGCCGCCGCCCGGTCTTGGGTGGAGCGCAGAAAAAGCGCCCCGAGCCGCCGCGTCAGCGGCGAAGGCCGAGCCGCTCGATGAGGGTCTTGTAGCGCGCCTCGTCCTGCTTCTTGAAATAGTCGAGAAGCGTGCGGCGCTGCGAGACCATTTTCAAAAGGCCGCGACGGGAGTGGTTGTCTTTCACGTGAGTCTTGAAATGGCTGGTCAGATTGGCGATCCGCTCGGTGAGGATGGCTATCTGGACTTCAGGAGACCCCGTGTCGCCGACCTTGCGGGCATATTGGTTGATGAGCGCACTCTTGCGCTCGGCGGTAATCGACATCGGACTGTTCCTTGGTCTTTTGGCGGACAGCGCCCGCCTGGTAGTCGAAAAGACGGCCGAGCCGGGATGTCGTCCAGGTCGGTCGCAACAGGAATCCGCGCGCCGATCGCCTCGCGGACTGCGCGCTTATACAGATTTTTCGCGCCGGCGCCAGCAGTTTGTTCCGGGACAAGGCGAGCGGCGGACATGGTCCCGCTCCGCGCCGAGCAAGTTCACTGTTCTATGGTCATTCCGGAAGCCAGTTCGCTGTTCCGCCCCCCTGGACACGGCCTCGCCACTACATTTCTGAGCAGTAGGGAGCTAGGCGCTGATGGCGAGGATCGGGGGCTCGTTATCTGGAAGGCGCATGCGCTTAAGCAGGTTGAGATCGAGGCGGTCGAGGAGCGCGGCCTGGGCGGCTGGATGCGGGCAAGCTCTTCGAGGATGGTCCGCGGTGAGTTGCCGAGCCCGGCGCGCTGCTGCCACATCTCCAGGCTCTTCCAGAGCAGGAAGGCAAGGAAGCAAACGAGGATGTTGGCCTGGACCCTCTCCTCGCGCTGATGCCAGATCGGTCGAACGTTCAGTTGATCTTTCTGGATGCGAAAGGCTGCTTCGGTCTGGGGCAAAAACGCAAAAACGCGAAAACTGCCCCGAAACTGGCTCAAGTTGGGCTACCCGTGCGTCAGCGACAGTTCCTCGTCGGAATTTCACCACGAAGTTTCATCAAGGACCACGAAGGATGCGAATGGCCGCAAGTTCTCCTTCGTGGTTCTTTGTGTTCTTTGGTGGTAATATCGCCGCAAAGGACGCTGTGGATCGAAGTCCGTTTCGGCACGATCACGCCGCAAGCCGGGTCCGGGCGAATCCCTGCGTTGAGAGGGTAAGTCAATGAAGTCGTATCGCGAGGAGCTTTGGTTCGAAGCGCCGGGGGCGTCGCGCCTTTCTCAACATCATCCGCCAGGTCGAGGCCGCCCTCAAGTAGAGCGGCGTCCGGGAGGGCCTGGCGCTCGTCAACGCCATGCACATCACCGCATCCGTTTTCATCACGACGACGAGAGCGGGCTGCACGCCGATTACGACGCCTAGCTCGAAAGGCTCGCGCCGCACGACCCCGTTTCAGGCTACCGCCGTAATCGAACCGGCGAGGACAACGCCGACGCCCATTTGAAACGCCAGATCATGGGGCGGGAGGTAGTGGTCGCCATTACGGCGAGCAAGCTCGACTTCGGCCCCTGGGAGCAGATCTTCTACGACGAGTTCGACGGCGGCCGCCGCAAGAGGGCGCTGATCAAGGTCATCGGCGAATAGCGGGCGCCCTTGCCCCGGATCCATCGCGTCACCCCCCGCGAAAACAGTGTCCAGAGAACATCCGCGGACGCCAAGCCACGGCGCCCGATCGCGCATTTGATCTGGACCCCGCTTTCGCGCCACAACGAGGTCAGCTCGCAGTTCACCGCGAAAGTTCCGCGCTTTAACGACTTCATCTGACCCGGCAAGGTGTTCGCCTCGATCCTGGCGGACGTCGCGGCGGGGCGGGAGCCGCACCAGATCGTCGCGCGCGACCGCGCCGCGATGGTCTCGGCGGCCAGCCGCGCCGGACAAGCCGCAGCGGCGGCGGCTTGCTCCACCCGCTCTCAGGCTGAAAAGGCCCGAGGCCGCGGCGGAATAGCGTAGCCTGTCCGCTGTCGCCGCAGGCTCCGCGATTCGGTCAAGCGGCCGTTCCCCAGAGATCGTAAGCGTCGGCGCGGTCGATTCTCACCGTCACGACGTCGCCCGCCCGCAACGGGCGGCGGGTCGAGATGCGGACCGTCCCGTCGATCCCGGGCGCGTCGCCCTTGGTGCGGCCCCTTGCTTCATGCGCGCCGCCCTCGTCGACGAGAACCGGAAGCCGCCTGCCGACTTTCGCCGCGAGCTTCTTGGCGCTGATCGCCTGGGCGCGCAGCATGAAGCGCTTGCGGCGGGCCGCCTTGACCTCGGGGGGGACCGGCTCGAGCCTGAGATCGTTGGCCGCCGCTCCCTTGACCGGCTCGTATTCGAAGGAGCCGACCCGGTCGAGCTTCGCTTCGTCGAGCCAGTCGAGCAGGAGCTGAAAATCCTCCTCCGTCTCGCCCGGGAAGCCGACGATGAAGGTCGAACGGATGGTGAGGTCTGGGCAGATCGCCCGCCAGGCGCGGATACGCTCGAGCGTTTTTTCCTGTTTGCCCGGACGACGCATGGATTTGAGAACGCGGGGCGAAGCGTGCTGGAAAGGGACGTCGAGGTAGGGCAGCAGATTGCCTTCGCCCATCAGCGCGACGACCTCGTCCACATGCGGGTAGGGATAGACATAATGCAGCCGGACCCAGGCGCCGAGCGAGCCGAGCTCGCGCGCGAGATCGAGAAACCGCGCGGCGACCTCGCGATCGCGCCACCGGCTCGCGGCGTATTTGATGTCGAGCCCGTAGGCGCTCGTGTCCTGCGAAATAACGAGAAGCTCCTTGACCCCCGCCTTGACCAGCCTCTCCGCTTCGCGCAGCGCCTCCGCCGCCGGACGGGAGACGAGGTCGCCGCGCAGCTTCGGGATAATGCAGAACGAACAGCGGTTGCGGCAGCCTTCGGAGATCTTGAGATAGGCGTAGTGGCGCGGCGTCAGCTTCACCCCCTGCTCCGGGATGAGGTCGACGTACGGGTCGTGCAGTGCGGGCGCAGCCGCGTGCACTGCCGCCATCACGCTCTCGAAGGCCTGCGGGCCGGTGATCGCCGAGACGTTCGGATAGGCGTCGCGGATCGCCTCCGGCTCGGCCCCCATGCAGCCGGTGACGATGACTTTGCCGTTCTCGCTCATCGCCTGGCCGATCGTGGCGAGCGACTCCTTTTTCGCGCTGTCGAGAAAGCCGCAGGTGTTGACGATGACCGCGTCAGCGCCAGCGTGGTGTTTCGCGAGCTCGTAGCCTTCCGCGCGGAGCTGCGTCAGGATCCGCTCGCTGTCGACCAGCGCCTTCGGGCAGCCGAGCGAGACGAAGGAGACGCGCGGCGCCGCGCGGCCCATGGGAGTTGCGATGTCGGTCATCGGCTTGCCTTGCCACGCGCCGGCCCGGCCGGCAAGGCAGAGCCTGGACGAACCCGTTCACGGCGCTCTGACCAATGAACAGTGCAAGACCATTTTTTCGCCACCAAGAGCACGGGGTTTGTACGAAGGGCATGGTCCGCTCGCGCCCATCGTGCATCCGTGGTGTTTTTTGGAGAACAGCTTCGATCCGTTGACCGGTTCAGGAACGCCTGCTTAGCTGGTGCGATGAGCTCAGACGCAGCATTGACACCGCGGGGCCCCCGCCCCTAAGACACTGCGCCTTGCCCAGGTGGCGGAATTGGTAGACGCACTGGTTTCAGGTACCAGCGGTGAAAGCCGTGAAGGTTCGAGTCCTTTCCTGGGCACCATTCATGAAAATCGTCATTGAGATCATTGGGTTTTTCGTCATTTTTCCCCCACCCTAGGACAAGATGGGGGAGGGCTTGTTCAAATCCCGTTCCCAAACGAAAAACTGATCGTGCGCGCCCGATCCTCGTTCAATCGAACAGGTTCTCCAGCACCTCGACCAGCGCCTCGGGCTTCTTGTTCATCGCCGCGCTGTGTTGCCTATTCCTGCCGCTCAGGTGGGTCTGGTGAACTTTTGCCGCCGCCCAAAGAGGAATCGAGAACTCG
Source organism: Roseiarcus sp. (assembly GCA_035656495.1). Lineage (GTDB taxonomy): Bacteria > Pseudomonadota > Alphaproteobacteria > Rhizobiales > Beijerinckiaceae > Roseiarcus. Next base: position 9,140 of record DASRSL010000195.1, on the reverse strand, counting down.
CCACCCGACCGCCCGCGAAAGACTCTTGTTCCGGCAGCGCTCAGCCGATCGAGCGAATACGACTCTTCTGACCCCCGAGCACCTAAGTCATCTTTTTTCAACGCTGCAATTGCTTCGTCCGGATCGAACCCGAGTACTTCAACAAGCTCCAGAAATTCCACGACATCAACGCGCGCCGTCCTCCATCTACGACCTGCCGCCGATCGTCACCAATCTCGGCCAGCCGCAGGACACCTGGATCCGGCTCGAAGGCTCGATCGTCTTCGACCCCAAGGCACTGCCGCATCCCGAGGCGACGGCGGCCAAGCTCGCGGAGGACATTCTCGCCTATCTGCGCACCCTGACGCTGAAAGAGCTCGAGGGCCCGATCGGGCTCGAGAGCCTCCGCCAGGATCTCACAGAGCGCGCCGCCACCCGCACTGCGGGCAAGGCGAGCGAATTCGTCATCCGGACGCTGGTGGTGCAATGAAACGTCTGGTCGTCGCGGCCGCCGCGCTCCTGGCGTCTCTCTCTCTCCCGCGGCGGCGCAGACGGTCGATCTCAACGCCCTGATCCCGGCCGGCGGCGCCTCGGCCAGCGGCCGGATCATCGAGATGGTCGCGCTCCTGACTGTGCTCTCGGTCGCGCCCGGCCTTCTCATCATGGTGACCAGCTTCACCCGCTTCATCGTCGCCCTTTCATTCCTGCGCTCCGGCCTCGGCGTTCAGAGCGCGCCGGCCAATCTCGTGCTGATCAGCCTCGCCTTGTTCATGACCTTCTTCGTCATGGCGCCGACTTTCGACCGCGCCTGGCAGAACGGCCTTAAGCCGATGCTGGACAATGAGATCAGCCAGCAGGACGCGCTCGCCGCGGGTCGCGCAGCCCTTCCGCGAATTCATGCTGTCGCAGGTGCGGGAGAAGGACATCGCCTTGTTCGAGAGCCTGTCGAAAGGCCGTTTCGACGCGGGCGACCGCGCCAAGATCGATCTGAGGCTTCTCATCCCGGCTTACATGATCTCGGAGCTGAGGCGCGGCTTCGAAATCGGCTTTCTCGTGGTGCTGCCCTTCCTCGTCATCGACACGATCGTGGCGACGCTCACCATGTCGATGGGCATGATGATGCTGCCGCCTTCGGTCATCTCGCTGCCGGTGAAGATCCTCTTCTTCGTGCTGGTCGACGGCTGGAATCTCCTCGTCGGCAGCCTGGTCCGGTCGGCGACGTGACGGTCAGTTTCGCGCAAGACCCTTCGCCTCAAATGCGCCGGCTTGCAGAGGAGCTGCCATGAGCATTCTGAACACCAGCGTTTCGGGTATGCTGGGCGATTCCAACTGGCTCTCGTCCATCTCCCCGAACGTCGCGAACGCCAATACGACCGGGTACAAGGATCTCGAAACGAATTTCGAGGCCGTGGTCGATTCGGTCTCAAGCGCCGCTCCGGGGGGAGGCGTGACGACCAGCTTGACCTCGCTCAACACCGCCCAAGGCAATCTCGTATCGACGACGACTTCGACCAACCTCGCCGTTCAAGGGGCGGGATACTTCGTCGTCTCCAATTCGAGCGGCGCGCCATGTTCCTCACGCGCGACGGCTCCTTCACGCCCGACGCCTCGGGCAACCTCGTCAACGATACCTTTCAAAATGCGCTCGCGTCCCAGGCGACCTCGGCGTTGTCGAACGCGACCGGCGTCAATCTCGACGCGCAGCTGACCAACATGCTGAATCTCGAAAATTCCTACGCCTCATCGGCGAAGCTGCTCACGACCGTCACCAGCATGTACTCCGCCCTTCTCGCCGCCGCATGACGATGACCCCGACTTTCGTTTCGAGCCAGCTCCTGGCCAACAGCCTCGTCCTGCCGGTGCAGCAGGCGGAGGCCGCGCTGGCCACGGCGATGACCGAGGAATCAACCGGGCAATACGCCGACCTCGGACTTCAGCTCGGCGATCAGTCGGGCTACGAGCTGTCGCTCAGGGAACAGGTGCAAGAGCTTCAGAGGTTCGCCGCCGGAAACAGTCTCGTCTCGACGAACCTGTCGACGGCGCAGAACGCCTTGTCGGCGATGAGTTCGAGCGCCCAGTCGACGCTCTCCGATCTCATTGCCTGGACGCCCGGGGCCAACTCCGGCGCGACGCTGCAGACGATGGGCCAATCGGCCTTGCAGGGGCTGATCGCCTCGGCCAATGCGACCTCAGGCGATCAATATGTGTTCGGCGGGATCAACTCCTCCGTCGCGCCCACGGCGAACTATTATTCGACGCCGCCGTCGGCCGCGAAGAGCGCCGTCGACGCCGCCTTTCAGACCGCCTTCGGCTGCCTGCCGACCGACCCGGCGGCCGCGAGCATCACCTCCGCGCAGATGCAGGCCTTTCTCAGCGGGCCCTTCGCGGCGCTGTTCTCCGGAACGAACTGGACGTCGGACTGGTCGTCAGCCTCGAGCGTCAACACGACGGCGGAGATCGCGCCCGGACAGACGGTCACAACCTCGACCAATGCGAACGGGCCGGCGTTCCAGGACCTCGCCCAGGCCTACACGATGCTCGCCGAATTCGGCGGCTCTCAGCTCAGCTCAAGCGCGCAAGGGGCCGTCGTCTCGGCGGCGACCTCGCTCATCACGCAAGGCCAGGCCGCGCTCACCGATACGCAGGCAGCCCTCGGCGCGGCCCAGAGCGCGGTGACGGACGCCAACAGCTCGATGAGCTCGCAGCTCACCCTTCTGCAACAGCAGGTCAACGGTCTCGACGACGTCGACCAGGGCGTGACGGCGGCGAAGATCAGCAGCCTGACCCCCCAGATCCAGATGGCCTACGAGCTGACCGCCCGGCTCCAGCAGCTCAATCTCGCCCAATACCTGCCCGTCCCCTGAACCCGCCGGGATTGCGATGTACGAATTCGCCTACAATGAAGCGGTCGAGGATTCGCATCAGACGATGCGGGCGCGCGAGCGCGCGGCGTTGGACCGGGTCATCGGCATATTGCGCGTGGCGCAGGAGAAGGGGCCGCTGTCGCGCGAGCGGGTCGAGGCGCTGTTCTATCTGCGCCGGCTGTGGACGATCTTCCTCGACGACCTCCAGGACCCGAACAACGAGCTGCCCGCCCAGCTGCGCGCCGGCATCATCTCGATCGGCATCTGGATGATGAAGGAGATCGACCGGGTGCGCACGCGCGCGACCGACGATCTCGCGCCGATGATCGAGATCAACGAGATCATCCGCGGCGGGCTCGAGTGAGGCGGCGCTGAACATCACGCTCAGAGCCGGCGAGCGCTTCTTCATCAACGGCGCGGTGATCCGCATCGATCGCAAGGCGACGGTCGAGCTCCTCAATGACGTGACGTTCCTGCTCGAGACCCACGTCATGCAGGCGAAGGACGCGACCACGCTGACCCGCCAGATCTATTTCGCCGTGCAGATCATGCTGATGGACCCGACGGCGACCGCGACCGCGACGCCGCTCGCGCGCTCGCGCGCTCGATACGGCGCTCGGCGCCTACCGCATGAAGGAATTGATCTCGGGTCTGAGGGTCGTCGCGCACTCGGTCGCCAGGGGCCGAAATTTCGAGGCGATGAAGGCGCTGCGCCTCCTCTTTCCGCTGGAGGACCGTGAGCTGAAGGACGAGGCGGAGCAGAGCGCCGCCTGAAGAAGAGGAGAAATCACCCGATGACCGTAACCGCCGCCTCCCCCGTCGCGAGCGCCGCCGCGCCCGCCTCGACCGCTTCGTCGGCCGCCGCGACCAATTCGCTGAGCTACAACGACTTCCTCACGCTCCTGATGGCGGAGATGAAGAACCAGGACCCACCCCAGCCGATGGACCCGGCGCAAATGGTGTCGCAGCTCGCGACCGTCTCCGAGGTCGGCCAGGCGGTGCAGACGAACACCAACCTCGCCTCGCTCTTGACCGCCACCTCGCTGACCCAGGCCGAGAATCTCGTCGGCCGGATGATCACTTCGGCCGACGGCACGACTTCGGGCAGGTGGCGTCCGTCAGCGTGACGGGCTCGGGCGCCGTGGCGACGCTGACCACCGGCGCGACCGTCTCGCTCGCCAACGGCGCGAGCGTGCAGTGAACGAAGGCGACGCGGTCGATCTCGTCCAGTCGGCGATCTGGATGATCATCGTCGGCGCCGGGCCCGCGGTCGGCGCGGCGATGGTGGTCGGGGTCGCCATCGCGATCCCGCAGGCCCTGACCCAGGTGCAGGAAATGACGCTGACTTTCGTGCCGAAGATGATCGCCATCTTCGTCGTCGCGAGCCTGACCGCGAGCTTCGTCGGCGGCAAGTTTTCGGCCTTCACCCATGCGACCTACGCGCGGATCGAGCAGGGGTACAAGCGAGGGAGCGGCAAGGCGGCAGGCGAAAGCCCCGCCTCGGATGACCCAGTTCGCCGGGTTTAGCGCCGGTTTAGCTCTAAACGTCAGGCCGTCGCCGCCGTTTCGCAAGAAGCATGCGATTCGCTCCGGCGGCGTCACCTCGGCTTTTCGCAGTTCACCAGCCAGGGTGTGCCGAACCTGTCGGTGACCATGCCAAAGCGTTGAGCCCAGAAGGTCTCGGCGATCGGCATGCCGACGTTTCCGCCTTTCGACAGGGCCTCGAAGATGCGTTCGGCGTCCTCGGGCGTGTCGACGCCGATGCAGACGGCGTAGCCTTGCGGCCTGCTGTAACGCCCGCCCGGCGAATCCGACGCCATGATGGTGGAATCGCCGACCGCAAAGCGCGCATGCATCACCATGTCCTTCTCGCTGTCCGCCATGCGTTCGGCCATCGGCGAATCCCGGAACATCATGATCCGCAAATCCTTTCCGCCGAGAACTTCCGCGTAGAAAGGCATGGCCTCGGCGCAATTTCCATTGAAGTTCAAATAAGGGTTGATCTGCATCGTCCTCTCCTCTTGGATCGCATCGGTAATCATGATCGCGTCGCTAAGCGGCCATGGTGTGGCGCCGACGCAAGGCCATTCAAGGGCAGCGCGCCGCCGATGCGGCTCACGACGCTCGAGCTCAAGGGACCAGTCCGTTATGATAGATGTTGCGTGAGCTGAGCTTCTTGACGTCCCGCTCGCCGCACAGCGCCATTGTGATATCCAACTCACGGCGCAGGATTTCCAGCACTCGACTCACGCCCGCCTCCCCGCTCGCGCCTAAGCCGTAGAGGAACGCGCGGCCGATGAAGGTCGATTTCGCGCCGAGCGCCAGCGCTTTCAGGATGTCCTGTCCCGAGCGGATTCCGCCGTCGAGATAGACCTCCGCCCGGCCGCTGACGGCGTCCACGATCTCCGGTAGGACCTTGATCGACGAGGGCGCGCCGTCCAGCTGCCGTCCGCCGTGGTTGGAGACGATGATGGCGTCGGCGCCGTTGGCGACCGCCTGCTTGGCGTCCTCGCGGTCGAGCACGCCCTTGACGATGATCCTGCCGCCGAAACGCTGCTTGACCCAGCCGACATCCTTCCAGGAGAGCGTCGGATCGAACTGAGAATTCGTCCAGGCGGCGAGCTGGCTCAGGTCGCCGGCGTTCTCGACATGGCCGACGAGATTGCGGAAGGTTCGCCTCTGCGTGCCCAGCATGCCGAGCGCCCAGCGCGGCCGAGTCGCGACTTGCCAGACGTGTTTCAGAGTGAATTTCGGCGGCGCCGACAGTCCGTTGCGGATGTCCTTGTGGCGCTGGCCGAGGATCTGCAGATCCATGGTCAGCACGAGCGCCGAGCATTTGGCGGCCTTTGCGCGGTCGATGAGCCGCTCGATGAAGCCGCGGTCGCGCATCACGTAGAGTTGGAACCAGAACGGCGCGTTCGTGTTCTCCGCGACGTCTTCGATCGAGCAGATGCTCATGGTCGAGAGCGTGAAGGGAACGCCGAACTTCTCCGCCGCTTTCGCCGCCAGAATCTCGCCGTCGGCGAACTGCATTCCGGCCAGTCCCGTCGGCGCCAGCGCAACAGGCATGGCGACCGGGATACCGAGCATATCGGTCTTGAGCGTCCGATCCTGCATGTTCACCGCGACGCGCTGGCGCAGCTTGATCTTCCGAAAGTCGCTCTCGTTCTCGCGATAGGTGGTCTCGGTCCAGCTGCCCGAGTCGGCATAGTCGAAGAACATTTTCGGCACCCGCCGTCGCGCCGCCCTCTTCAGGTCTTCGATGGTCAGGCAATTGTCGAGCGCAGGCATCGTCGTTTCCTCCACGGTTCGGCGTCGCCTAGCCCATCCGTGTGGACCAATGCAAACATGCAGCCGTCGACCGCAGCCGCGGACTCTGGCGAGTTCGGCAGCTGCATTCGCAAGCGTGGCAGGGCGATTGGCGCCCGGTGAAGACTGGTTCGCCTCCTCACCGGGATGCTAAACTGGGCTTCATGTCGGAAGAATTCGACGCGATCGTCATTGGCGCCGGTCCGGCGGGGCTTGCGGCCGCGGCCTCCCTCAAGAAAAGGGGCTTCGAGGCGGCCATCCTGGAGAAATCGGACGCCGTCGGCGCGGTCTGGCGGCGCCATTACGACCGGCTCCATCTCCACACCGATCGTAGCCATTCCGGCCTGCCGGGCCTGCCGATGCCGTCGTCCTACGGCCGCTATCCATCGAGGGCGCAAGTGGTCGAATACCTGGAAAGCTACACGGCGAGATTCGATCTGAAGCCTCGATTCAACGCGCCCGTCGGGAAAGTCCGCCGTAGCGGCGGTTTCTGGGTCGCCGAGGCCGGAGAGGCGACCGCCGAGGCTCCCGTCGTCGTCGTGGCGACCGGCTGGGCCGAGTATCCCTATTCGCCGGCCTGACCCGGCATGGAGACGTTCGACGGCCCGATCGCCCATTCGAGCCGCTACCGCAATCCGCAACCCTATGCGGGCCAACGCGTGCTCGTCGTCGGATTTGGCAATTCCGGCGGCGAAATCGCGCTCGACCTCACCGAAGCCGGCATCGACGCCACGCTCTCGGTGCGCGGCCCGGTCAACATCTTGCCCCGCGACCTGCTCGGCCTGCCGATCCTGACCTTTGCGATCGCGGAGCGCCGTCTGCCCGCGCGGGTCGCCGATGCGCTCAATGCGCCAGCCATCCGCCTCGCCGTCGGCTCCCTCGAACGGCTGGGGCTGACCCGCGCGGCCAAAGGTCCGCGCCGAATGATCGAGGAAAATGGGCGCATTCCCTCCCTCGACATCGGCACGGTGGCGATGATCCGCGCCGGACGAATCAAAGTTCGCGGAGACGTTTTGCGCTTCGCGTCGAAAGCCGTCGTGTTCGCACAATCGCCACCCGAGCGTTTCGACGCCGTCATTCTCGCGACCGGCTTCCGTCCCGACCTGCGCCCGCTGCTGCCCGACGCCAAAGGCGTGCTGAGCGACGCCGGCAAGCCGCTCGTGAGCGGCGCGCCGGTCCGCCGAGCCGGGCCTCTTCTTCTGCGGTGCGATAGCCTCGCCGACAGGGCAATTTCGCGAGATCGGGATCGAAGCCACGCGGATCGCGCAATCCGTCGCGGCGAACCATTCGTTGCGCTCCTTGAGCCCCACGCGGGCCGCCGCCTAGACTAGGCGCCGTATCACCGTCAAACGGACAGAATTCGCGCCTAGCGGCGTCCATATCCGCACCGAAAGCTTCGGGTTGAACCAGCGAACTCGCATTCGCAGGAGGAGACGACGATGAGGCTCGTTCTGCCGCTCGCCGCAGCGGCGCTCCTGACCGGAGCAGCGCCGGCGCGCCCGCTGGGGACCGCCGTCCCGGTGACGCCCGACAATTTTCCCCACGCCGAGTCGGACCTTAACTTCGCCAGTATCGTCAAGGACGGGGGCCTCGGAAAATTCCTCCACCGCCGCGAGCCCACCTCGCTCGACCGGCAGACGGTCACGCGGATGAATCGCGACACGCTCTATTCCGGCGCGGTGTTCGATCTCGACGCCGGCCCGGTGACGATCACGCTTCCCGACGCCGGCCGGCGCTTCATGTCGATGCAGACTGTGGACGAGGACGCCTACACGCCCGAGGTCGTCTATGGGCCCGGCCGCTATACGCTGACCAAGGAAAAGATCGGCACGCGCTATGTTCTCGCCGCGGTGCGCATCTTCGTCGACGCCGGCGATCCTAAGGACGTCGCGGCCGTCAACGCCCTGCAGGACGCAATCAAGGTCGAGCAGCCGGGCGGCCCCGGCCTCTTTCGGGTTACCAACTGGGACGCCTCGTCCCAGGTCGACGTGCGCACGGCGCTGATCGTGCTTGCCGACACGCTGCCCGACGCGAAGGGCATGTTCGGACCGCGAGGCGAAGTCGACCCGGTGCGGCGCCTGATCGGCTCGGGCGCCGCCTGGGGCGGCGTGCCCCAGAAGGACGCGCTCTATCTGAATGTCGCGCCTGCCCGGAACGACGGCAGCACTGTCTTGAGGCTCACGCTGAAGAACGTGCCGGTCGATGGTCTCTGGTCGGTCAGCGTCTACGACGCCGACGGCCGCTTCGCTCCCAATCCCAAGAAGGCCTACACGGTCAACAGCGTCACCGCCACGGCCGAGCCCGACGGCTCGACCGTCATTCAGTTCGGCGGCTGTGACGGCAAGGTCGCCAACTGCCTGCCGACCCCGCCGGACTTCAGCTACATGGTCCGCCTCTATCGTCCCCGACCCGAGATCCTCGCGGGCGCCTGGACCTTGCCCGCGGCGGAGCCGGTTCGCTGAGGCGGGCTTGCTGCCGCTGCAGGCCGCTACAGATGGTCGAGCAGCGCGTCGCGAACGACGTCCGGCGCGTCGTGGATGATCCAGTGGGTCGCTTGCGGCAGATGCCGGATGCGGACGTTCTTGCACAGGGCAGCGCTGTCGTCGGCGAGCCGCGGAACGGCCAAGTCGTCTTTGTCGCCCCAGAGGACGAGCGGGCGGGATCAGGTTGCCCTGGGCGGGCGTCGGCGGCTCCGCGACGAAGAGCGCGCGGTACCAGTTCAGCATGCCGGCGACGGCGCCCGGCTGACGCCAGGCTTGGCGATAGACTTCGAGAATCTCGGGCGAGAAGGCGTCGCGGCGGGTCGAGCTTCTGAACGCCCGCGCCAGAGCTGATAGTTTCCAAGCCTCAACGTCATTTCCGAAAGCCAGGGCAGCCGCAGGATCTGCACGTAACGGCCCCTCTGCCGCTGGTCCGGATTGGTGCGCATGGCGTGAATCCAGATCGCCGGATGGGGCGCCTGCAGCATCGCTGCGCTGAGGAGCCGCC
>DASRSL010000194.1:0-24473 GCA_035656495.1 Roseiarcus sp. | reverse complement strand
TGTTCGGCCGTGAGGTGGCAGGCCACCTGGTGGCCGTCGCCCACGTCGCGCAGTGCGGGGACCTCGTCGGTGCTCGCGCCGTTGGTCAGCTCGGCGTAGGAGCAGCGAGGGTGGAACGGGCAGCCCGACGGCACGTTGATGAGGCTGGGCGGCGTGCCCTTGATGGGCAGCAGCCGGTCGGCGCGTTCCCGGTCGAGCCGGGGCATCGAGCCCAGTAGGCCCCACGTGTAGGGGTGTTGCGGGGTATGGAAGATCTCCTCCGCGGTGCCGTATTCGGCCATCCGGCCCGCGTACATCACGAGGATGTCGTCGGCCAGTTCGGCGACGACGCCGAGGTCGTGGGTGATGATGACGACCGCGGAGTTGAACTCCTGTTGCAGATCCCGGATGAGGTCGAGGATCTGCGCCTGCACGGTGACGTCGAGCGCGGTGGTCGGCTCGTCGGCGATGAGCAGGTCCGGCCGGTTGGCGAGCGCCATCGCGATCATCACGCGCTGGCGCTGGCCGCCCGAGAGCTGATGCGGGTAGGCGCCGAGCCGATGGCCCGGATCGACGATGCCGACATCGGTCAAAAGCTCGACGATGCGCGCGTTCGTCGCCGCTGCGCGCCGGTGGTGGAGCGCGATGATCTCGCCGATCTGCCGCGCGATGGTGTGCAGGGGATTGAGCGAGGTCATCGGCTCCTGGAACACCATCGTGACCTCGGCGCCCCGCATGTCGCGCAGCTCGCCCTCCGACATCTTCAAGACGTCGCGGCCGCGAAAGAGAATCTCGCCGGTCGGGTAGCTCGCCGCGGGCTGCGGCAGGAGACGGACGAGCGCCTGAGCCGTCACCGTCTTGCCGGAGCCGGACTCGCCGACCAGCGCCAGCGCCCTGCCCTTTTCCAGCCGGAACGACACGCGGTCGACCACGACATTGCGTTCGCTCCCCTGCGCGAAAGCGATCGAGAGCTCGCGCACGTCGATGAGAGGAGCGTTCGCCTTCATGAGAAGGTCTTCCTGGGATCGAAGGCGTCGCGCACCGCCTCGCCGATGAAGATGAGTAGCGACAGCAAGAGCGCGATGACGGCGAAGGCCGAGATGCCGATCCACGGCGCCGAGAGATTGGACTTGCCCTCGAGCAGGAGCTCGCCGAGCGAGGGGGACCCAGGGGGCATGCCGAGTCCGAGAAAGTCGAGCGAGGTCAGCGTGCTGATCGACGAATTGACGATGAACGGCAGAAAGGTCAGCGTCGCCACCATCGCGTTCGGCAGCACGTGCTTGACGATGATCTTGGCGTTGGACAGCCCGAGCGCGCGCGCCGCGTTGACGTATTCGAAATTGCGCGCGCGCAGGAATTCCGCCCGCACGACATGGACGAGGCTCACCCAGGAGAAGAGCAGGAGGATCGTCAGAAGCACGAAGAAGCTCGGCGCCAGGATCGCCGAGAGGATGATGAGGATGTAGAGATGGGGCAGCGACGACCAGATCTCGATCACCCGCTGCATCATGAGGTCGAGCCAGCCGCCGAAATAGCCCTGCACCGCCCCGGCGAACACGCCGATCACCGACGAAACGCCCGCCAGAATGAGTCCGAACAGCACCGAGATGCGGAAGCCGTAGATGAGGCGCGCGACGATGTCGTGCCCGTCCTGGTCGGAGCCGAGCCACAGCGGCTCGAGCCGCCGGCAGGGGGAGGCGGCGGTCGCCGCGTCCTTGACGCCCTGCTTCGTGAGCGCCGCGCGGCACTGGGCGTCGGTCAGCATCCAGGTCGGCGGGGTCGGCAACGGGGTCGCAGGGTTGAGAATGGTGGTGTTGTTGGCGAAGCGGATCGGCGGCCAGATCATCCAGCCGTGCGCCTTGATCTCGTCGGCGACGAACGGATCGCGATAGTCGGCGCTCGCCTGGAAGCCGCCGAACTTGTCCTCCGGATAGTCGACGAACACCGGAAAAAGGAGCTCGCCCTTGTAGGAAGCAATCAGGGGCCGGTCGTTGGCGATGAATTCCGCGCAGAGCGAGCAGGCGAACAGGACGAGGAAGATGCGCAGCGACCAGGCTCCGCGCCGGTTGCGGCGGAAGTTGTCGAGCCGCCGTCGGTTCATCGGCGAAAGATTGAGCCAGGGCCGGCGCCCGGCCGCCTTCCTTTGGGCCGGAGATACGACGCCGGCATGAGCGGGCTTCTCCCGGCCATCCACGCTGTCGTTAGCCTCCAAGTCTGTCATGATTCACTGCCGAACCTGGGCGACAAGCGCCCGAACGGCGCCGCGTCTCTAGCGGCCCGTCGGCGAAACGGAACCGCGCGGATGGCCGGCTCAAGGTCGGTCATGACGAGGCGTTGAGAGGACCGCGCCTTCACCTCACACCTCGCGAGTCTCGAAATCGATGCGCGGATCGATCACGGTATAGGTGAGGTCGGAGATGAGGTTCACGACGAGCCCGATCAGCGCGTAAATGTAGAGGTTGGCGAGCACCACCGGATAATCGCGCTGAATGAGCGAATCGTAAGAGAGATACCCGAGGCCGTCGAGCGAGAACACCTGCTCGATCAGGAGCGAGCCGGTGAAGAAGGCGGCGATGAAGGCGCCCGGGAAGCCGGCGATGACGATCAGCATCGCGTTGCGGAATACGTGGCCGTAGAGCACGCGCCGCTCGCTCAGGCCCTTCATCCGCGCCGTCTGCACATAGGACTTCTTGATCTCGTCGAGGAAGGAGTTCTTGGTGAGCAGGGTCGTGGTGGCGAAGGAGCCGAGGACCAGCGCCGTCACCGGCAGCGTGATGTGCCAGAGGTAGTCGAGAATCTTATGGGGCCAGTCGAGGTCGGCGAAATTGTCGGAGGTGAGCCCGCGCAAGGGAAAGATCTGCCAGAACGAGCCTCCGCAGAAGAGCACGATCAAGAGCACCGCGAACAGGAAATTCGGGATCGCATAGCCGAAGATGACGACCGCCGACGTTGCGGTGTCGAAGCGCGTGCCGTCCTTGACCGCCTTGCGGATGCCGAGCGGAATCGAGATCGCATAGGAGATGAACGTCATCCACAGGCCGAGCGAGATCGAAACCGGCAGCTTCTCCTCGATCAGCGTCAAGACCGGCGTGTCGCGGTAGTAGCTCTTGCCGAAATGGAAGGTCGCGTAGTCGCGCACCAGAATCCAGAACCGCTCCCACACCGGCTTGTCGAAGCCGTATTGCTTCTCCAGCTCCTTGATGAATTTCGGATCGAGCCCCTGGGCGCCGCGGTAGCGCGACGCGATGTCGCCGCCCGCCTGAGGCCCGCCCGCGCCGATCCGACCGCCTCCGCCGCCCAATCCGGCCATCGAGCCCTGGTCCGCGCCCTGCAGCTGCGCGATCGCGCGTTCGACGGGACCGCCCGGCACGAACTGAACGATGGCGAACGAGACCGCCATGATGCCGAGGATCGTCGGGATCATCAGCAGGAGGCGGCGGACGAGATAGGCGAACATGTCTAGCCCGTCAGCAGCAGGCGGTCCTTCTCCCCGCTTGCGGGGAGAAGGTGGCGCGAAGCGCCGGATGAGGGGCGGCGCGGGGACCCCCAACCGTTCGCCGTAGCCCCTCATCCCGGCCCTCTCCCCGCAGAGCGGGGCGAGGGGGAGTCAGACCATTGCCCACTATCGACCCCGTTGTCACAATCCGATCGCCTTGGCCTTCGCTTCGTCCCACCACCAGGCGCCGGGCGCGCCGACGCCGAGCTTCGGCTGCCGCTCGGGGCGGGAGAAAGCGTCCCAATAGGCGATCCAGGCGGTGTCGCGATACCACATGGGGACCCAATAGTGCCCCGCCCGCAGGACGCGATCGAGCGCGCGGCAGGCGGCGTTCAGATCTTCCCGCGATTTTGCGTCGGCGATCGTCTCGACCAGCGCGTCGACCGCGGGATCGGAAATTCCCGCCAGATTGCGTGAGCCGTTCTCGGCCGCGGCCTGAGAGGTATAGACAACCCGCAGGTCGACGCCCGGCGTCGTCGAGCCGCCCATCGCCGTGGTGATGACGTCGAAGTCGAAGGCGTCGGTGCGGCTCTTGTATTGCGCGGCGTCGACGATACGCATGTTCGCCCTTATGCCGAGCTTGCCGAGGTTCTGGATGAACGGCATGGTGTGGGGCTGAAGGGAGCTCGAGGAGTCGAGAAACTCGATCGTCAGCGGCTTGCCGCTCGGCAGCGTCATCGATCCGCCGTCGCGCTTGCAGCCCGCCGACAGCAGGAGCTCGTAGGCCTGCTTGAGCAGCTTGCGGTCGAAGCCCGAGCCGTCGCTCTCGGGCGGCGTGTAGGGCTCGCCGAACACCGCAGGCGCGAGCTTGTCGCGGAACGGCTCGAGCAGCCTGAGCTCGTCCGGGCCGGGCTCGCCCTTCGCCTCCATGTCGGTGTTGGGAAAGAAGGAGACGATCCGCTTATAGGCGGAATACATGATGTTCTTGTTGGTCCATTCGAAATCGAAGGCGAGGCCGATCGCCTCCCGAATGCGCGGATCCTTGAACTGCTCGCGGCGGGTGTTGAGATACCAGCCTTGTGTGCGCGACGGCGCGCCGTCGTGCAGCGTCTCCTTCTTCACCCGGCCGTCCTTGGCGGCAGGGAAGTCGTAGGCGGTCGCCCAGAAACGCGAGGTGTATTCCTCGTGATAGTTGATCGCCCCGGCCTTGAAGGCCTCGAACGCGACCTGCCGCTCGCGGTAATATTCGAAGCGGAGCCGGTCGAAATTGTTCTGCCCTAGATTGACCGGCAGCTTGGCGCCCCAGTAGTTGGGATCGCGCTCGAACTCGATGAAGCGCCCCTGCTCGAACGACTTGACCTTATAGGGGCCGGAGCCGAGCGGCGGGTCGAGGGTCGCCGCGGTGAAGTCGCGTCCCTTCCACCAGGCCGCCGAGAACACCGGCATGCCGACGACGATGAGATGAGCGTCGCGCGAGCGACCTTTGACGAAGCGCACGTGGGCGACGTCGTCGCCATCGGCGGCGGCCGACTCCACCTCTCTCAAAAGCTGGGAGTAGATCGGGTGGCCCTTCTCCTTCAGAACGTTGAGCGAGAAGGCGACGTCGGCCGCGGTCACCCGCGATCCATCGAAGAACCGCGCCTCGGGCCTCAGGCGAAACCAATAGTCGAGCTTGTCGCCCGACACCCGCACCGATTGCGCAAGCAACCCATAGACGGAATCGGGCTCGTCGCCGTTGGCCGTCATCAGGGTGTCGAAGGTCGCGCCCATCCCGGCCGCGCCGTTGCCCTTCCAGCTGTAGATGTTGAGCGTGTCGAAGGTGTCGAACGTCTGGTTGCCGCTGGTGGTGGTGATCTGCATCGACAGGAGCCCGCCGGTCGGCGCTCCCGGGTTGACGTAGGCGAAATGGGGGAAGTCGGGCGGCAGGGCGAGGTCGCCGAAGGACGAGAGGCCATGGGCCACCACCGAATCGTCGGCGAAGGCGGCGAGCGGGCGGACGAGAAGCGCGGCGAGCGCGCCGCCGGCGCCCGCCTTCAGCGCCGCCCTTCGCGTCAGGATTGTGGCCATGGGGTCAACTCCGTTGCCGCGATCTACCGCCCGCAGAGGCTCATTACCAGCGACCGCGGCGAAAGCGAGGCGACGTAGCGGAGCATGGATGACAAGAGAGGTTAAAGTTCGTTCATGCGACGAGACCTGCTCGCTTTCGGCCACCTTGTCTTCAGTCCTGACCGGCGTTAACTGCAGCTATGAAGGTGCGCGAGGCCACACCGGACGACGCGCAGGAGGCCTGCGCGGTTCTCAGACGCTCGATCGTCGAGCTTTGCTCGGCGGACCATGGCCACGACCCGAAGCTCCTCGCGGCTTGGCTCGCCAACAAGACGCCCGAGAATTTCACCGTGTGGATGCAGCGCGCCGACGCTTCGTACCTGCTCGCAATAGGCGGCGGGATCGCCGCGGTCGGGGCCGTCACTGACGACGGCGAGGTCCTTCTCAACTACGTCTCGCCTGACGCGCGATTTCTCGGCGCAAGCCGGATCCTGCTCGGCGCCCTCGAAAGACGCGCGAGCGAGCGCGGCGCAACGCAATGCACGCTGATCAGCACCGAAACCGCCCGCCGCTTCTACCGTGCGCGAGGATATCAGGAGACAGGCGCGCCGACCCGGAAATTCGGCATGGAGTCCGGCTATCCAATGGCGAAGGCGCTGGCGCCGTCGGCTTGCGGCGCCAACCCGATCGCGCATGGCGCTCAAGAGGCATGATCTCTTCGTCTGCAACCGCAAATCGAGTGGCCGACGCCGTCGCCTTGCGGCCGCTTACGATCTCCGAGGCCGCCGTGGCGGTCGAAGTCATTCGCGCGGCTTTCGCGGCCCAGCCCCGGCCGACCCGACCGCCGTCCTCCGCGCTCAGCGAGAGCGCCGCCTCGATCGCGGGCAAGATCGAAGCGGGCGGAGGCGTCGGCGCCTGGGCCAACGGGCGCCTGACGGGCTTGGCTTTGTGGCAGGTTGTCGGCGACGCGCTTCATGTCGGGCGCGTGTCGGTCCTGCCTGAACGGCGGGGCGAGGGCCTTTGCCGGTGGCTCCTGCAGGCTTGCGAGGACGCGGCGCGGGGGCTCGGCCTTAGGCGCTTGACTCTGCGAGTCCGGCTCGAACTGCCGGAAAACGAGCGGCTGTTCGAGCGATTCGGTTTCGCGCGCTGTGGCGCCGAGGCGCACGAAGGCTTCGACGCGCCGACCACGGCGGTGATGGAGAAGCGGCTTTCGTGACCGACTCTCTTTCCCTGGATAGCGCGCCTGGGCGTCTGACGATCGATCTCGGCGCGCTCGCGGACAATTGGCGCAAGCTCGCCAATCGCGCCGAGCCCGGGCGATGCGCGGCGGTGGTGAAGGCGAACGCCTACGGAATTGGGCTCGACAGGGCGGCGCCGGCGTTGTGGGCGGCGGGCGCCCGCGTCTTCTTCGTCGCCCATCTCGGCGAGGGTTTCGCCGCGCGGGGGCTGCTGCCGGACGAGGCGGAGGTCTACGTGCTGAACGGCCTCGAGGCGGGCGCCGACCCGGCCGATTACGCCCGACATCGCTTGAAGCCGGTCATCGGAAGCGCGGGCGAGCTCGAGCGCTGGTCCGCCCTGGCGAAAGCGCGCGGACGGCCGAGCCCCTGCGCCATGCATCTCGACACCGGCATGAGCCGGCTCGGCTTCGATTCGCTCTCCATCCTGCAACGGGCGATGGAGCGGCACGGCGCGGCGAGCGGCGCCGACCTCCTGATGAGCCACTTCGTCTCGTCGGAACGATCAGCCGATCCGCTCAATGAGGCGCAGATTTCTGCGTTCGAAGCCGCGCGGAAGGCGTTTCCGCGCCTTCCGGCTTCGCTCGCCAATTCCTCCGGGATCTTTCTTCCCCCGCGCCCGATCTACGACCTCGCCCGGCCAGGCTATGCGCTCTATGGCGGCAATCCGGCGCCGGGCGAGCCGAACCCGATGCGCCCGGTCGTCACGCTTTCCGTCGCCATCCAGCAGACGCGCTGGGTCGAGGCGGGCGCGACCTGCGGCTACAACGCCCAATGGACCGCGCGGCGCAGGACGCGGCTCGCAACGCTTCTGGCGGGCTACGCAGACGGCCTGCCGCGCGGCGCCGGGGCGACCGACGAGCGGCCGGGAGCCGAGGTCGTGATCGGGGGTAAGCGCTGCCCGCTCGTCGGCCGCATTTCGATGGATCTCAGCGTCGCCGACGTCACCGATCTCCCGGAGGAGGTTGCGAGGCCCGGCGACCGGGCGGAGTTCTTCGGCGCGCTCGGCGACCTCGACGATTTCGCCGCGAGAAGCGGCACAATCGGCTACAACCTGTTGACCGGCCTCGGAAGCAGGTATCGGCGGGAATATCTGCGTTAAAGGCGATAGACACCAGCGATAAAACGCATGATTTCGTCTCCCGCCGGATCACTTGCGGCGATCGCTCGGGCCTGACTGCGACAGGTTTCAGCGAAACCGGGCGCCTTGACATCCGGCGCCCAAATCTGAACCGGTCGGAGGCCCGCCACGCGCATTCTTCGGCGATAGTTCGCCATGCGCTTCGACGGCGGAACGGGCTTACGGGTCGTGCGGGGCATTTGATCCTCGTCGTAACATGTTCCGCCGGCGGCCGGCGGACGTCAAACGCCCTTGTCGATCGGCAGTTCTCTCAGTGCGCCCGGCTCACCGCGAATTCGACCGCGTCGCGCAGCGCGTGCTTCCAGGGCGAAGCGGGGAAGAGCTCCAACGCATCGATAGCCATGGCGCCGTAGTGACGGGCGCGCTCGATCGTGTCCTCGAGAGCGCGGTGCTTCCTCATCGTCGAAAGCGCGATCTCGAGATCCCCCTCGACGACCTCTCCCACTTCAAGCGTACGACGCCAGAATTCGCGCTCAGTCGGCGTACCGCGGCGGAAAGAGAGCACCACCGGAAGCGTGATCTTGCCTTCGCGGAAATCGTCGCCGACGTTCTTGCCGAGCTTGGCCGACGAACCGCCGTAGTCGAGCGCGTCGTCGATCAGCTGGAAGGCGATGCCGAGATTGGCGCCGTAGCCGCGACAGGCGGCGGCCTCCGCCTTGGAGCGACTGGCCAGAATCGGTCCGACCTCGCAGGCGGCGGCGAACAGGGCGGCGGTCTTGGCGCGGATGACGGCGAGATAGGCGTCCTCGGTTGTCTCGGTGTCCTTGGCCGCCGACAGCTGCATCACCTCGCCCTCGGCGATCACGGCGGCCGCGTGCGAGAGCGCCTCGAGGCAGGGCAGCGAGCCGACCTCGACCATCATCTTGAACGCCTGGCCGAGCAGAAAGTCGCCGACGAGCACGCTCGCCTCGTTGCCCCACAGCACCCGGGCCGCCGCCCTGCCGCGCCGCATGTCGCTTTCGTCGACCACGTCGTCATGCAGGAGCGTCGCCGTGTGCATGAATTCGACCGCGGCGGCGAGCTTGACGTGGCCCGATCCGGCGTAGTCGCACAACCCCGCGGCCGCGAGCGTGAGGATGGGGCGCAGCCTCTTGCCGCCGGACGAAATGAGATGGTTGGCGACTTCCGGGATCATCGCGGCCTCTGATCCGGTGCGCGAAAGAATAGTCTGGTTCACCCTCTCCATGTCATCCGCCACGAGCGCCGTCAGCGGCTCGATCAGACGATCAACCGGCCTTTCTCCCAGCGGAATGACGACGCCCACGAGCTGCTTTCCCTTGCCAGACCCCCTCATTCGACCATAAAGACGCGGAAACGACGGGGCAAGTGCGCCCCCAAAGGGTTCGCCATTGGTCGAAATACTGCGCACCAACGACCTCGTCCTCATCAGCGCGATCGAATCGCTCATGAGGGCGGCGGGAGTGGGCTTCTTTATCGCCGACCAGCACATGGCGGCGGTTGAGGGCTCGCTCGGATTTTTGCCGAGGCGGATCCTGGTCGAGGCGCGCGACGAAGCGCGGACGCGCCGGCTCCTGACCGAGGCGGGCCTCGCCGCCGAACTGCGCCATGGCTGAATCCGCCGACGGCTGCGGCGTCGGCACACGAAAGGACGGGTCGTCTTGCGACGCCTGGCTCGGTGGACGTCTGACCCTCGTCCAGCCGAAGCGCGGCCACCGGGCCGGCACCGACGCCGCCCTGCTCGCCGCAGCGGCGGATTTTCCGGAGGGTCGATTCGTTGACGTCGGCGCCGGCGTCGGCGCGGTCGCCCTCGCCATCCTCGGCCGCCGCCCGCGCCTGAACGCGGACCTCGTCGAAATCGATTCCGATCTCGCAAGACTCGCCGCGGGCAACGCCGAACGCAACGGATTCGCCGGACGCGCGCGGATCCTCCGCCTCGACGTCTGCGACGCCCGCGCACGGCGGGAAGCGGGACTCCTCGACGGGCAAGCCGATGCCGTCGTGACCAACCCGCCCTTCTTCGATCCCGGGACGGTGCGCGCCTCGCCCGACACGGCTCGGGCGCGCGCGCATGTCTTTGCGGGCGAAGCAGGCGGGGTCCCGCTCGTCCCCTGGATGCGCGCCTGCCTCGCCGTCCTGAGGCCCGACGGTCGCTTCGTCATGATCCATCGTCCGGACGCGCTGGCGGCGATCCTCGCGGCGGCGGAGAACCGGCTCGGCGCGCTCGCGCTGATGCCCATTCATCCGCGTGCCGGCGCGTCCGCCCACCGGCTGCTCGTCTCGGGAATCAAGGGCTCGAAGGCGCCGCTCCGGATCGCCCCGGGCCTCGTCCTGCACGAGGGGGACGGCCGGCTGACGGATGAGGCGGAGGCGATCCACCGCGGCGAGGCGCTGATCGATTGGGGAGGTTGAGAGCGTCGAGTCCGCGCTCGGCGCGTTTGGCTTGAGCGGCCGTCTTGCCCTGCTATGCTGCTGTTCCGGCAAATCCGCGAGGCCGACATGTCCGACGCGTTCCTGAGGCACATCCGGACGACGCTCGACGAGATCGACGCAGCCGGCCTTCTCAAGCGAGAGCGCCTGCTGGCGGGGCCGCAGGGCGGTCGCATCCGCGTCGCCTCGGCTTCCGGCGCGCGCGAGATGCTGAACCTCTGCGCCAACAATTATCTCGGCCTCGCCGATCATCCCGACGTCGTCGCCGCGGCGGCGCGGGCGATGGACGCGTTCGGCTTCGGCATGGCCTCGGTCAGGTTCATCTGCGGCGCGCAGACTCTGCACCGCGAGCTCGAACAGGCGATCGCAAGACACCTCAGCAAGGACGACGCGATCATCTTCGCCGCCTGCTTCGACGCCAACGGCGGCGTGTTCGAGCCGCTCATGGGCGAAGAGGACGTGATCATTTCGGACAGCCTCAACCACGCCTCGATCATCGACGGCGTCCGGCTGTCCAAGGCCAGGCGCTACCGCTTCGCCAATTCCGACATGAACGAGCTCGAGGACCGGCTGAAAGAGGCCGAGGCGGACGGCGCGCGGTTCAAGCTGATCGCGACCGACGGGGTGTTCTCGATGGACGGTTACGTCGCGAAGCTCCCCGAGATCTGCGCGCTTGCCGACCGGTACGGAGCGCTGGTGCTGATCGATGACGCCCATGCGACTGGTCACCTCGGCGAGAAGGGCCGCGGCACGCCGGCGCTGACCGGCGCGGGCGGCAAAGTCGACATCGTCACCGGCACCTTCGGCAAGACTCTCGGCGGCGGCATGGGCGGCTTTGTCGCGGCGGCGCAGCCGATCGTCGACCTTTTGCGCCAGCGCGCGCGGCCCTATCTCTTCTCGAACTCGCTCGCGCCGCCCGTCGCGGCCGGGGCGCTCAAGGCGCTCGAGATCGCCATTGCCGCCGACGACCGGCGGGCGCTTTTGCAGGATCACGCGCGCCGCTTCCGCGCCGGGATCGAAGCGGCCGGCTTCAACACGCTGCCGGGCGTGACGCCGATCATCCCGGTCATGCTCGGCGAGGCGCGGCTCACACAAGACCTCGCCAAGGCGCTCGACGAGCGTGGCGTCTATGTCGCGGGCTTCTTCTATCCGGTGGTGCCGAAAGGCAGGGCGCGCATTCGCACCCAGATGTCGGCGGCGCTGACCGCGGCGGACGTCGACTTCGCGATCGCCGCCTTCGCGGACGCGGGCAAGGCCATTGGTATATTGTAGCCGCGCTCGCCGGCCGACGCGGTCAGCGACCGCCTTGACAACGGAGCGCGCATGAAAGCCCTCGTCAAGGAGAAGCCCGAACCCGGCCTTTGGCTGAGCGACGAGCCGATTCCCTCGATCGGCCCCGACGACGTCCTGGTCAAGGTCCACAAGACGGGCATCTGCGGCACCGACATCCACATCTTCAACTGGGACGAGTGGGCGCAGAAGACGATCCCGACGCCGATGACGATCGGCCACGAATATGCCGGCGAGATTGCCGCGGTTGGGACGAACGTGCGCCGGCTTGCCATCGGCCAGCGGGTGTCGGGCGAGGGTCATGTCATCGGCATGAGGAGCCGGGCGGCGCGCGGCGGGCGCTATCACCTCGACCCGGAGACGCGCGGCATCGGCGTCAACATCCCCGGCGCCTTCGCCGAATACGTGCGCGTCCCCGCCTTCAACATCGTGCCCCTGCCCGGCGACGTCGACGACGAACTCGGCGCGATCCTCGATCCACTCGGCAACGCTGTCCACACCGCCCTTTCTTTCGACCTCGTCGGCGAGGACGTGCTGATCACCGGGGCGGGGCCGATCGGCATCATGGCCGGGGCGGTGGCGCGCCACGTCGGGGCGCGGCATGTGGTGATCACCGACGTCAATCCGAGGCGGCTCAAGCTCGCGGCCGAAGTCGCCGACCTGGTCGCGGTCGACGTGTCGAAGGAGGACCTCAAGGAGACGATGGGCCGGCTCAGGATGACGGAGGGCTTCGACGTCGCGCTCGAAATGAGCGGCGCGCCGGCGGCGTTCGATCAGCTCATCGATTCGGTCGTCACCGGTGGCCGGGTCGCCCTCCTCGGCCTGCCGGCCAGGCCCGCGCCGGTCGACTGGAACAAGGTCATCTTCAAGCAGCTGACGCTGAAAGGCGTCTACGGGCGCGAGATGTTCGAGACCTGGCACAAGATGATCGCCATGCTGGAAAGCGGGCTTTCCGTCCGCAAAGTCATCACCGACCGCCTGCCGGCTTCAAAGTTCCTCGAGGGCTTCGAGATCATGCGCAGCGGCGACTGCGGCAAGATCGTGCTCGACTGGATGGACCTGTAGGGTGCGGTCTTTGATCACGCCGCCTCGCTTCCCGCTCGAAACAAGGAGGCCGGGAAAGGGTCGTCGGGCTTGGCCGCACACAGAGCGACGAACGAGGTCTAATCTAATGCGGCAGTCCGCGCCGCTCTGCGATGAACCGGGCGGCGATCACCTCTGGCATCGCCCCGGCGAAGAGCCAGCCTTGGCCGCCCGCGCAGCCGCCCTGCCTCAGTTCCTCAAGCTGTTCGACGCTTTCGATCCCCTCGGCGACGCACGGCAGCTCGAGGCGGCAGGCCATGTCGACGATCGACCGCGTCAGACCGGCGATCTTCGGGTCGACGCACACCCGATCGACAAAGCTCTTGTCGATTTTGATCCTGTCGAGAGCGAGGTCTCGCACCTGGGCAAGGCTCGAACGGCCCGCGCCGAAGTCGTCAAGCGCGACCCGGACGCCTGCCGCCCGCAGCGTGTCGATCGTGGCGCGGGCGGCGTCGAAGTTCTTCATGATTGCGGTTTCGGTCACCTCCACCTCGAACCGGGAGGCGCAGAACCCGAACTCCCCGAGCGCCGCGACGATATCGGCGCCAGCGTTCGGTCTCAACAATTGTTCGGCCGAAAGATTGAAGCTCAGCAACACGTCGCTCGGCCATTGCGCCGCGGCGTTGACCGCCTTTTGCAAAAGATCGAACGACAGTTTCTCCATCAGGCCCAGTTGTTCTGCGACCGGGATGAAGACGCTCGGAGCGATCCGCCCGAGCTCGCAATCCCGCCAGCGGGCAAGCGATTCGAAACCGCTGATCCTGCCTGTCGCAAGCTCCACGATCGGCTGGAAATGGACGCCGATGCTCGAGCATGCGACCGCCCGATACAGAGCCTGTTCGAGCTTCGCGCGGGCGATGGCGCCGTTCTCGTCGCCGACGTCGAAAACGCCGATGTCGCCACGCCGCCCCTTCTTCGCCCGATAGAGCGCAATGTCCGCCAGCCGGATGAGCTGGTCGGGCTGATCGGCAGAATCCGGAAACAGCGCAAATCCCGACGTGCAGCCGACGTGGATGGCGAGCTTTTCGACAGGGAACGGGGCCGCAAAGACCTTGCGAATCTCACGGCCGAGCGCGATCGCCTCGTCCCGCCCCACGACGCCCTCGCACACGACCGCGAATTCGTCGCCGCCCATTCTGGCGGCGCACCCTCGTCCCCGCATCGCGCCGGCGAGCCGGTCGCCGACCTGCTTCAAGACCGCGTCGCCGGCCGGATGTCCATGAATGTCGTTGATCGGCTTGAAGCCGTCGAGGTCGATGAGGCCGACCGCGAAGGGCTTGGCGCCCGCTTGCGCCGTCTGGGCCCGATCCGCCAAGAGCGACAGAAGAAAGCGCCGATTCGGCAGCCCGGTCAGATAGTCGGTGTAGGCGATGGCGGTGGCGGTCTGCCTCGCTTCCTCCGCGGCGCGATGCATGTTGGCGATCGTGAACCGGGAGCGGATGATCTCGGAGAACGCGCGGGAATTCTCGATCAGCATGTAGCTGATCAGGCCGGAGGCGACGAGAATAAGGGCGGCCAGCCAAAGGCTGTAGCGAGACTCGCTGAGGACGAACGCGGGCACGATCGGCGCCGTGGCGGCGGAGACGACGAGAACCGCACAGCGCGCCAAGCGCATGAGACACAGCGCGCAGGCTGCGGCCACGATCCAGCTCGCCGCCAGCAACAGCGATTCTTCGATAGGCCCGACTTGCCCGAAAGTCGTCGCCGCGAGCAGAGCGAAGACGAACGTCAGGGTCGGAATCTCGATATTGGCGTGGCGAAGGTCGCGGCGGATGACGTCGAGGCCCTGGCGCTCGATGCGCGGGCGCACTGCGAGCCAGTAGACCAGCTTGAAGAGCACGTAGGCGCACGCCGGCACGAGCACAATGGCGCCGACGGGCCACGACGTTTCTCGCGCGAAGTAGCCCAGCATCGCGGTCCCGACGATGGCGACGCCGCAATGATAGGGCGCGATGCGGGCGAGCGACCGGTATTGTTCGCGCAAAAGGGCGTCATTCAGGTCAGTTTCGCTCGAAGCCGCGGCCGGCGCCGAGCCGAGCCGCGCGAGGTCGCGAAGCGACAGATCGAACAAAGCCATGGAGCGTCCCGAAGATTATGCGTGTCGGAACGGAGCAGCAGGCGAACCCCGCCCGCGGGAGCGCTTTCGCCTTCCGCCGCCTGTGACTAACGCAGGATCGTGAACAGCGCCTTTACGTCAAGGGGTAAACATCGACCCTCTGCGGAACTGCGGCCTCACCACGGGGAAGGTCGGCGTTTCCCGCCAGGCGGGCTCATAGAAATTGGGCCGAGCAGGAGAGCAGCGTGGCCGGCTTCATCGATCCGACAAAGGAAGCTTTCGCCGCCTTTCGCGCCGCTGACCGCGAAGGTCCCGTGCATATGCTGAACCTCGTGCGCCTGCGCGAGCGGGCGTCCTATCCGGACGGGCGGACGGCGAGCGGAGCGGAGGCCTACGCGGCCTACGGGCGCGAGAGCCTGCCCGTCTTCAGCAGGATCGGCGGTTCGATCGTCTGGAGCGGCGAATTCGAGCTCATGCTGATCGGCCCGCCCGAGGAACGCTGGGATCGCTGCTTCATCGCGCGATACCCGAGCGTCGCCGCTTTCGTCGAGATGATCCGCGACCCGGTCTATCGCCAGGCGGTCAAGCACCGTCAGGCGGCCGTTGAGGATTCCCGGCTGATTCGACTCGCGCCGGCAACAGCCGGGACGGGATTCGGCTGAACTATGGTTTGGTCGCGCCGCCCGGGGTGACCGGCTGTGCGCCTCCGGTCGAGCCCGGACCGGGCGTTGCGCCAGCGTTGTTGCTCTGGCCATGACTGGCGTTGCTGACCGAGTTGGTGCTCTGGGTCCCTCCCGTGAGCGCAGTCACGGAATTCGGATTGATCATCATCACCACCAGGTTGCCTTGCGAATCCTTCGCTTGCACCAGGAAAGAGGACGGCATGATTTTGATGTCGGTGAACCCCGCCTTGCCGAGGTCGTTCCGGAGCCTTTCGCTGATCTTCATGCCGGGCCCGGCGTTCTGGCCGCCGTTCATTCCGGTTTGGCCATTCATTCCACTCTGGCCGCTCGTTCCAGTCTGGTTGTTCATTCCAGTCTGTCCGTTCGTTCCAGTCTGGCCGTTCGTCGAGCTCTGACTGTTGGTTGTCGAGCTCTGACCCTTCAGGGCGGCGGCGCCGGGGGTCGGGCCGCTGCCGGCGTCATTGGTGGACGTCGCGCCCATTGTCGTGCCGCTGCCGGCGTCGCCGGGCGCAGCCCACACGGGGGATGCGAGTGCGCTTGTCAACAGTAAAGCGCATGCGAATTTCAGGCCTGTCATGGATTGCCTCCTCGATCGATGTCCAGCCCGCAGAGGCAACTCGGACCTTCAATTTGCTGTTCCGCCCGCGTCTCGCAAATTCATTCGGATGGCGCCCGGTTCTACGCCCAGCTCTCGATGAACTTCTCCAGCTCCGCCGGCGGCATCGGCCTGCTAAGGTGGTATCCCTGGATCTCGTCGCAGTTGTTCTCGCGCAGGAACGTGACCTGCTCGGCCGTCTCGACCCCCTCCGCGATGACCTTGAGGTTGAGCTTCTGGCCGATCGAAATCACGGCCGTCGCTACGGCCATATCGTCCTCGTCGCCCGGCAGCCCGCCGATGAAGGTCTTGTCGATTTTCAGCCGCGCCACGGGAAAGGTCTTGAGCGCGCTGAGGCTCGAATAGCCCGTGCCGAAATCGTCGATCGACAGCTGCACGCCGAGCCGCTCCAGCTCCTCCATTGTAGCGACCGCCTGCTCGACGTCCTGCATGATCAGGCTCTCGGTGAGCTCGAGCTCGAGGAATTTCGCTTCAAGGCCGCTCTCGGCGAGCGCGCGGGCGACGACCGGGGTCAGTTGCCTGTCCCTGAACTGGCGGGCGGAGACATTGACGCTGATCCTGATCGGGGGCAGCCGGCGGTCCTGCCAGGCCCTGGCCTGGCGACAGGCTTCGTTGAGCACCCATTCCCCGATCGGGGCGATCAGTCCGGTCTCTTCGGCCAGCGGGATGAAGCGCGACGGCGGAAGCAGCCCGAGGGTCGGGTGGCTCCAGCGGATGAGCGCTTCGACGGCGAAGATTGCGCGCGTGCGCAGGTTGGCCTGCGGCTGATAGTGCAGGACGAACTCGCCGCGCACGATCGCGGCGCGCAACTCCTCCTGCATCTGAAACTTTTCGTGAACCCTGACGGCGAATTCCGGCCGGTAGAACTGAAAATTGTCGCGGCCCGCGTCCTTGGCCCGATACATTGCGGCGTCGGCGTTGGCCAGAAGGGCGTCTGCATCCTGGCCGTCGCTCGGGTACGTTGCGACGCCGACGCTGCTCGTCACGGTCAACCACCGGGCGTCGACTTGGACCGGTTCCGCGATCGCAGATTGAAGCTTGCGCACTGTGGCGGTGACGGCTTCGACGTCCTTGGCCTGATCGCAGAAGATGACGACGAATTCGTCGCCGCCGATGCGAACGACGGTGTCGGTCGCGCGCAGGCGGGCGACCATTCGGTCCGAGATCGATTTGAGCAGCCCGTCGCCGGCGTTGTGGCCCAGGCTGTCGTTGACATATTTGAAATTGTCGAGATCGACGAAGGCGACGGTCGCCCATCGGTCGTGCCGCTGCGCGAGCTGGATCGCCCGCGTGAGGCGCTCTTTCAGCAGCGCGCGGTTGGGGAGCCCGGTCAGGGAGTCGTGGGTCGCCATGAACTGGATCCGGTCTTCCGCCAGCTTGCGTTCGATGGCGATGCCGGCGATCTTGGTCGCGACATCGGTCAACCGCGATTCCGCCACGCTGGGCTCGCGCACGGAGCCGGAATGGAGGGCAAACGTGCCTAGGACCTGCCCGCGATGCGAGAGGATCGGCGTTGACCAGCAGGATCGAAGGCGGTGAGCGGCCGCCAGCGCCCGGAGTCCAGTCCAGCGCTCGTCGCTCGAGAGGTCGGCGACGACCACTGCCCGGCGGGTGAAGGCCGCGGTCCCGCACGAGCCGGCGCGCGGCCCGATGAGCATGCCGTCAACCGCGCTCGTGTAGGCCGCGGGCAGGTTCGGCGCCGCGCCGCGATGCAGGCGGAGGCCGGCCTCGTCGAGAAGCAGAATCGAGGCGAGCAGCCCTTCGAGCTGGGATTCGACGAGATGCGTCAAGCGAACGAGCACGTCGGCGAGCGGCGCGCTCGTTGCGATCATTTCGAGTATCTGCGCCTGGCCGTCGCGCAGTGACTCGGCAAGTTTGCGCGCGGTGATGTCGCGCGAGATCCCGATGACTCCGACGACTTGACCGCTGTCGTCGCGCAGCGGCACCTTCGTCGACGACATCCACACCTTCCGGCCTCTGGAGTCGATGACGTATTCCTCGAAATCGATGAGCGCCCGACCCGTCTCGACGACGCATCGTTCGTCGGCGAGGTATTTGCGCGCCGAATCGGCTGGATGCAGCTCAAGATCGGTCTTGCCGATCAGATCGGCCGACGCATGGAGACCGATCTGCCGCGCCGTCGCGTTGTTGGCGATGACGAAGCGGCTCGCCGCGTCCTTGACCCACAGATTGTCTGGGACGAGGTCGATCAGCCTTTGCAGGGAAATCCGCTCGGCGACGATTGCGCTGCGCTCATGCAGCTCGGTCACGTCGTTGTGCGTGGAAACCCAGCCGCCGGCGGCCATCGGCTGGACATGGATCTCGATGCTCCGTCCATTCTGAAGCCGAGCGCACCAGGCCTTGGACCTCACCTCCCCGCCGACCGGGTTGTACAGTTCGACATAACCGGCGACGGCGTCCGGCGGGTCCCCGCCGATGAACTGGCGTTCGGCGATCTCCCGCACCGTGGCGCCGGGCTGCGCCTCGTGCGGAGCGAGGCCGTAAATCTCGGCGAACCGGCGGTTGCACCGGATCAGTCTGCCTTCCGCATCGAAGAGGGAAACGCCCTGCCCGACGTTTTCGATCGCCGTCTCGTAGCGCGACGATTGCGCCTCGAGGCCCGCGATTAGGGCCGTCTGTTCACGAACAATGATGTCCTGAGACTGGATGACGGCGCGGCTTAGCGCGACGAGCCGCGGCTCGTCGAAAGCGTCGGCCAGCGCGGCGGGTTGCCTTGTGCCCAAGTGAAAGCCCTGTGTTGGATATTCAAGAATAGAGCGTAAGAGTCCGAATTTAATCGAACGTAAAGCCGCAGGTATTTTGTCACGGGGCCCGAGTATACATCCGTTCTCCGATTTCCAACCTGACATAACGGCATCGCGTTTGCTCAGCGGTTGAAATACAAGTAACTCGCGATGTTCGGCCTGACGGAATACGCGCCGTCCCGGCGCCTTCTTTTGGTCGAGGCGCCGGTGGATTGCCCGGCGGCCAAAACCGTGGATTGGCGCTCTATTTGGGACCGCCCGAATCTCGCCGCCGAAGCCGACGCCACGACCAAGTCGAAAGGATAAAGTCATTCCGAGCGGCAGGCGCCTAGGGCCGCAAAGAAGGTTGGGACCCGCGCCAGCGCCTCAGATGCGTTGCGGCCAAGCCGCACGTCGTCGAACGTTTGGCCTTCACGCCTTTTTGTTTAGGGCGCGCGCTGGTTGTCCGGCCTCCTCCGTTTTGCCGCATCGCGGCGCGAACGCTAGCTTCAGCCAATCCATGAGAGCCCCTATGTCCACCCTTCGCCTCGCGGCCTGCGCCGCCTTTACCCTCCTCGGCCCGGCCGCCCTGGCCGGTACCCCTGCCCCGCCTGCGGCCGTCCTCGAGGCTCTCGACGCGCCGCAGGCCCTGCCCGACGTCGTTCAAGGCCGGGCGGACGCGCCAGCGACGATCATCGAATACGCTTCGCTGACGTGCCCCCACTGCGCAGCCTTCCACAGGGACGCCTGGCCCGCGATCAGGGCCAAATACGTCGACACGGGCAAGGCGAAGTTCACCTTGCGCGAGTTTCCGCTCGATCCGCTCTCGGTCGGCGCCTTCATGCTCGCCCGTTGCGCCAGGGAAAAGCGCGAGGCAGTGATCGACCGGCTGTTCGACCACCAGTCCGAATGGGCCTTCTCCGCCAAGCCGCTCGTTCACCTCAAGCAGCAGGCCATGGCGGCCGGCATGTCCGCGGCCGACATCAACGCTTGCCTGGAGAATCAGGCGCTTCTCAAGGCCGTCGAGCAGGAGCACGACGATGCGGCGGCGAAGCTTCACGTCAAATCGACCCCGACTTTCTTCGTGAACGGGGTCGAGCTCGTCGGCGAGCATGGGCTCGACAAAGTCGAAGAAATCCTAGCGGCTCCTGCGAAATGATCGTTTCGCACAGCTTTCTCGCGTGCCCGGGGTTGATTGCGTCGGATCGATATGGCGGCTAATCGATCCGTCCCGCTTCGGATGAGATTCGGAGAAGACCTTTGACGGACGCGCCGGGCCGCGGCGAACCCCTCGGGAGCCGCACCGAGAGGTCGCCGCGATGAAATTCGAGCGCTTGCGCCTGACCGGCTTCAAGAGCTTCTGCGACGCCGCGGAGTTCAAGATCGAGCCGGGCCTGACCGGGGTCGTCGGTCCGAACGGCTGCGGCAAGTCGAACCTCGTCGAGGCGCTGCGCTGGGTGATGGGCGAGAGCTCGTTCAAGGCGATGCGCGGCTCGGGGATGGAAGACGTCATTTTCGCCGGCTCCGGCAAGCGCCCCTCGCGCAACATCGCCGAGGTCGGCCTCCTGCTTGACAATTCCGACCGCAGGGCGCCCGCCGCCTTCAACGACCACGAGACGATCGAGGTCACCCGCCGCATCGAGCGCGACGCGGGCTCGACCTATCGCGTCAACGGCAAGGAGGTGCGCGCCCGCGACGTGCAGCTCCTGTTCGCCGACGCCTCCACCGGCGCCCGCTCGCCCGCCCTCGTCCGCCAGGGCCAGATCGGCGAGATCATCGCCGCCAAGCCCCAGGCGCGAAGGCTCATCCTCGAGGAGGCGGCCGGCATTGCCGGCCTCCATTCGCGCCGGCACGAGGCGGAGCTCAGGCTGAAGGGCGCCGAGGACAACCTTCTGCGCGTCGAGGACGTCTTGAAGCAGATCGACGTCCAGGTCGAGGGTCTCAGGAGGCAGGCGCGGCAGTCGAGCCGCTACCGCAATCTCGCGGCCGACATCCGCCGCCACGACGCCCTCGCCCATCTCATCGCTTGGCGGGAGCACGAGGCGGGCTTCGCCGAGGCGGCGAAGAAGCTCGATTCGGATCTCCTCGACGTCGCCGAGCGCACCCGCGCCCAAGGCGAGGCCGCGCGCCTGCAGGCGCTCGCCGCCGCAGACCTCCCGTCTCTGCGCGAGGAGGAAGCGCGCCGCGGCGCGGCGCTGCATCGCATCACGCTGGCGCGCGACGCGCTCGAGGCGGAGGAGAAGCGGGCCAAGGAGCGCGAGGCCGAGCTCGAGCGGCGCGCCGCCCAGCTCGCCCGCGACCTCGAGCGCGAACAGGCGCTGATCGCCGACGCCGCTTCCGTCGTCGACCGACTCGCCGCCGAGGACGCTTCGCTTGCCGAGGCGCTCGAGAACGCCGGCCGTGTGGCCGCGGAAGCGCGTGACCGCGAGGAAGAAGCGCAGCGAAAACTCGCCTCCTCCGAGGCCGATCTCGCGGAAGCCCAGGCCGCGGCGTCCGAGCTCAACGCCCGCCGCCACGCGCTCGGGGCGGCGGCGGCCGAGGAAGGCCGCCGTCTCGCCCGGCTCGAGGCGGAATATGCGGGGATCGAGCGCGAGCTCGCTTCCTTGCGCGCCTCCTCGCCCGACGACGCCGAGCGCGAAAGGCAAGCCGAGGCCGCGGCCGAGCTCGCCGAGACGCTGGCGGCGGCCGAGGAGGCGACGCTCGCCGCCGAGGCGCGCCATGCGCAGGCGCGAGAGGCGGAGGCGCGCTCGCGCGGGCCGCTCGCCGAGGCCGAGCGTGCGGCGCAGGCGCTCGAGACGGAGGCGCGCACGCTCCAAGGACTCTTGGGCGCGACGTCGGGGCGGGAGTTTCCGCCGGTCGTCGAAGCGATCACGGTCGAGCGCGGCTTCGAGGCGGCCTTGGGCGCGGCGCTCGGCGACGATCTCGACGCGCCGGCCGACGAGAAGGCGCCGGCGCACTGGTCGCTTCTCCCCGGCGTCGGCGCCGACCCTGCCCTCCCCGACGGCGTTGAGCCGCTCGCCGCCCGTGTGACCGCGCCCCCCGCCCTGGCGCGCCGCCTCGCCCAGGTCGGGGTTGTCGCCCGCGCCGACGGCGATCGGCAGATGGCGCTGCTGGAGGTCGGCCAGCGCCTCGTCTCGACCGAAGGCGACCTCTGGCGCTGGGACGGATTCGTCGCCGCGGCCGAAGCGCCGACGCCCGCCGCGCGCCGGCTCGCCGAGAAGAATCGGCTGGGCGACTTGCAGCGTGAGGCCGAGACGGCGCGCGGCGCGGTCGAAGCGGCGCGCGCCGAGGGGGCCCGCGCCGCCACGGCTTTGCGGGAGGCGGCCGCCTCGGAAACCGACTGGCGGGCTCGCACGCGCGCCGCACGGGCGACGAGCGAGGGCGCCCGCGACGCGCTCGCCGACTTGGAGCGCAAGCGCACGCAGACGCTTACCCGACTGACCGCGCTGGAAGAGGCCTCCGCGCGGGCCAAAGCTGCGTGCGACGAATCGGCGGAGCGCAAGGCCGAGACCGAGCAGGCGATGGTCGGTCTCGTTCCAAGCGAGGAGCTGACGCTGGCGCTCGATCGCGCCCGCGCCGCCGCGGCGCAGACGCGGGCGGAATACGCCGAGGCGCGCGCCGAGGCGCAGACTTTCGAGCGCGAGGCGGCCACGGGCGCCGCCCGCCGCGCCGCGATCGCGGCCGAGCGCAAGTCGTGGGACGAGCGGCGGGCGCGGGCCGAGGCGCAGATTTCCGAGATCGGCGAGCGCCGCGCCGGGGCGGACGAGGAGCGCGAACGGCTCGCCGACGCGCCGCACGAGTTCGCCCGCCGCCGCCGGGCGCTGGCCGACGAGTTCGATCGCGCCGAGGCGGCGCGGAAGGAGGCTTCCGACGCCCGCGCGCGCGGCGAGACCGCGCTCGCCGAGGCTGACCGGGCGGCGCGCCGGGCCATGGACGCGATGGCGGAAGCGCGCGAGGCGCGCGCCGCGTCGGAAGCGCGGGTCGAGGCGGCCGGCGCGCGGCGCGAGGAGCTCCTGCGGGTGATCCAGACCGACCTCGACTGCGAGCCGGCCGGCCTCGCGGCGCTGGCGAAGCATGAGCCCAGCGCACCCCTGCCCGATCTCGAGCAGATCATGCGCCGGCTCGAATCCCTGAAGCAGGAGCGCGAGCGGCTGGGCCCGGTCAACCTGCGCGCCGACGACGAGCTCGCCGAGGTCGAGGCGAGCCGCTTGAAGCTGATCGCCGAGCGCGACGATTTGAGCGAGGCGATCCGCAAGCTCCGCGGGGCGATCGGCTCGCTGAACCAGGAGGGACGCGGGCGGCTCCTCGCTGCCTTCGGCGTCGTCAACGGTCATTTCAAGAGCCTGTTCGCCACTTTGTTCGAAGGCGGCGAGGCTGAGCTCCAGCTGGTCGAGAGCGACGATCCGCTCGAGGCGGGGCTCGAGCTCCTGGCGCGGCCGCCCGGCAAGCGGCCGCAAACGCTGACGCTGCTCTCCGGCGGCGAGCAGGCGCTGACCGCGCTCTCGCTGATCTTCGCCGTGTTCCTGACCAACCCCTCGCCGATCTGCGTGCTCGACGAGGTCGACGCCCCGCTCGACGACTACAACGTCGAGCGCTTCTGCGATCTCCTCGAGGAGATGCGCAAGCGCGCCGACACCCGCTTCGTCACCATCACCCACAACCCGATCAGCATGGCCCGCATGGATCGGCTGTTCGGCGTGACCATGGCGGAGAAGGGCGTGAGCCAGCTCGTCTCGGTCGAGCTGGCGGCGGCCGAGCGGCTCTTGGAAGTGGGGTAGGCCTGCGGGGCGCGGTCGGGTCAACGACCCGGCCTTTACAACCGCCAGAAGCTGTAGGGCGCGATCGTGCTGAGCCTCTAGCCAACCAGAGATTTTCCCGTCCGGTGCAGAAAATCGAGCAGACGGGGAACGTGTGCTCGTCCTCAGGAATGGCACGCCCGCGGCCGGCTCATGCCGCCGGAAAACTGCGCTTCGCCGTGACGACGGTGGGATGGTCTCGTGCGGCGGTATCGATGGGTGAATGATCCGGAACCCGCAGAGCGCCGCGAAATCACGGTTATGCATCACCAGGGGGCGTAGGCGTCGGTCGCGACTGCGGACGCAAGCTGGATCGCGTCGGCAGCCTGAGCCCGATGTCGGCTCGAAGCCTTGCGGCGCGTG
Source organism: Roseiarcus sp. (assembly GCA_035656495.1). Classification (GTDB taxonomy): domain Bacteria; phylum Pseudomonadota; class Alphaproteobacteria; order Rhizobiales; family Beijerinckiaceae; genus Roseiarcus. The sequence continues at coordinate 617 of DASRSL010000194.1, read as the reverse complement.
ATCACGCTTGCTCCGCGCCTACGTAGAGATGGCGGGCGAACTGGTCGAGGTGAGCGAGACAAAGGCTCCGTCCGCGGCCGTTGTCGCCGTGCTACGATTGTGCTACACAAGTTCGCATGAAACAGCTCAACCTTCGCGAAGCCAACCAGGGATTTTCCCGTCTGGTGCGGGAAGTCGAGAGGACGGGGAAACGCGTGCTCGTTCTCAGGAACGGCAAGCCCGCGGTCGAGATCGTCCCGGCAGGCGAAAGTCATGCTGTCCGCAGGCGGACCCCCGAACAGGAGCGCGCCATTCGCGCATTTCTCGAGCAAGCGCGCGCAAGTCCCGGAGACTCGTCGCGCGAGCGACGGTGGACGCGCGACGAGCTGCATGAGCGCTGAACGCTTCACGCTCGACGCCAACATTCTGGTCTATGCCGTGGATGTCCGCGAAGGACGCAAACGCGAATCGGCGATACGCATCATCGAGGCTGCGGTCGGGCTCGATTGTCCGCTGGCGCTGCAGGTCGTGGGGGAATTTTACGCAGCGGCCACTGCAAAGCTTAAGCTCGACGCAAAGGATGCGGCGGCCCGGGCGGTCCAATTGACCGCGAGCTTCGACACTTTCGGCGCCTCGGT
>DASRSL010000193.1:0-50373 GCA_035656495.1 Roseiarcus sp. | reverse complement strand
CGTTCACCAAGAGTTGTTCCGGCGATCGCGACGCGTTTTGGAACCGCGCGGCGTCCTCCCGTTGCTATGCCGGGAAGCGCCGCTGAGCGGACAGGTTTCTCGCCGACGCGGCGCCTCTTATGTTCTTGTTATGTTCCAATGATGCCGTTCAAAAGCGAACTTAGGTTGTTGGACATTGGAACCGGCATGGCGCCGGGCGCGCCCGCTTCAGAGCCGCGCGATACACCCGCGCCGCTCGAGCTCGTCGATGATGCGCTCGGCCAGGGCGTCGGCGGTCTCCTGCGCCGAGTTGAGGACCATCTCGGCCGCCTCCGGCTCCTCGTAGGCCTGATCGACGCCGGTGAAATTCTTGATCTCGCCGGCGAGCGCCCGCTTGTACAGGCCCTTCGGATCGCGCGCGATGACGGTCTCGATCGGCGCCTCGACGAAGATCTCCATGAACTCGCCCTCGCCGGCCAGATCGCGCACGAGCCGTCTTTCCGCCCGGAATGGCGAGATGAACGAGCAGAGCACGATGAGGCCGACGTCGGTCATCAGCTTCGCCACCTCGCCGACGCGCCGGATGTTCTCCACCCGGTCGGCGGCGGTGAAGCCGAGATCCTTGTTGAGGCCGTGGCGGACATTGTCGCCGTCGAGCAAAGCGGTGTGGTGGCCGCGCTCATGCAGCTTGCTCTCGACCAGATTGGCGATCGTCGATTTCCCCGCGCCGGACAGGCCGGTGAACCACAAGATCGCCGGGCGCTGATGCTTCTGATCGGCGTGAGCCGCGCGGGTCACCGTGAGTCCGTGCCGATGAACGTTGGTCGCGCGCCTGAGGCCGTGCGCGATCATGCCCGCCGCCGCGGTTTCGTTGGTCTGGCGGTCGATGAGGATGAAGGCGCCGGTTTCGCGATTGTCGGCGTAGGCGTCGTAGGCGACCGGCATGGTCGTTGCGACATTGCAGAAGCCGACCTCGTTGAGGTCGAGCCGCTTGGCGGCGAGCTTGTCGAAATTGTTGACGTCGATGCGGTGCTTGAGCTCGGTGACCGAGGCTGGCGTCGTGCGTGCGCCGATCTTCAACAGGTAGGAGCGTCCCGGCAGCAGGGGCTCGGCGCTCATCCAAATGACGTGCGCGGTGAACTGGTCGGCGACCTCGGGCCGGCTGTCCGGATGCGAGAGAACGTCGCCGCGAGCGATATCGAGCTCGTCGGCCAGCGTCAGGGTCACGGCGTCGCCCGCTTCCGCGCTCTCGACTTCCTGATCCGCGACGAAGATCTTCGCCACCGTGCTGAGGCGGCCGGAATTCGCGACGACGACGGACTGGCCGGTCCGGACGCGCCCGCTCGGAATTGTGCCCGCGATTCCGCGAAAATCGAGATGCGGGCGGTTGACCCATTGCACCGGGAGGCGGAACGGCGCGGCGCGGCGGTCTTCGTCGACCTCGATCTGCTCGAGATAGTCGAGCAGATGGGTTCCTTCGAACCAGTCGGTGCGCCGGCTCTTCGAGGAGACGTTGTCGCCATAGCGGGCCGAGATCGGAACGGCGAAGAGCGTGCTGAAGCCGAGCGGCTCGGCGAACTTGCGATAATCATAGACGATGTCGCGAAAGACCTTCTCGTCGTATTCGACGAGGTCGATCTTGTTCACCGCCAAGACGACGTGCCGCACGCCGAGCAGCGAGACGATGATCGAGTGACGATGGGTTTGCGTAAGCAACCCCTTGCGGGCGTCGACCAGGACGATCGCGAGGTCGGCGTTGGATGCGCCGGTCGCCATGTTGCGCGTGTACTGTTCGTGGCCGGGGGTGTCGGCGACGATGAACGAGCGCGCGGGCGTGGCGAAGTAGCGATAGGCGACGTCGATCGTGATGCCCTGCTCCCGTTCGGCCTCGAGCCCGTCGACGAGCAAGGCGAAATCGATGTCGTCCTCGGTGGTGCCGAACTTCTTGGAGTCGCGCTCGAGCGCGGCGAGCTGGTCGTGGAAGATCAGCCTCTTTTCATACAGGAGCCGGCCGATGAGCGTGGACTTGCCGTCGTCCACCGACCCGCAAGTCAGGAGCCGCAAGGTGGGGAGAGCGGCGCTGCGTACGGCCTCGTCCATCAGAAATACCCCTCCCGTTTTTTCTTTTCCATCGAGCCGGCTTCATCGGTGTCGATCAGGCGCCCCTGTCGCTCGGAGTGGGTCGCGGCGCGCATTTCGGCGATGATGTCGTCGAGCGTCTCGGCGTCGGATTCGATGGCGCCGGTCAACGGATAGCAACCGAGGGTGCGGAACCGCACGCGCGCCATCCGAGGCTCCTCGCCCGGCTCGAGAGGCAGGCGCTCGTCGTCGACCATGATGAGCGCGCCCGAGCGCTTGACGACCGGGCGGGGCTTGGAAAAGTAGAGCGGCACGACTGGAATATTCTCGGCCCGAATGTATTCCCACACGTCGAGCTCCGTCCAATTGGACAGCGGGAAGACCCGCATCGACTCGCCCTCGCGAACGCGCGTGTTGAACAGCCGCCACAGCTCGGGCCGTTGATTGCGCGGGTCCCAGGCGTGCGCGGCGGAGCGGTGCGAGAAAATGCGCTCTTTGGCGCGGCTCTTTTCCTCGTCGCGCCGCGCCCCGCCGAACGCCGCGTCGTAGCCTCCCCTCTCGAGAGCCTGGCGAAGCGCTTCCGTCTTCATCACTTGGGTGTGAACCTGCGAGCCGGAGGCGATCGGGGATATGCCGCGCTGCAAGCCGTCCTCGTTGGTGTGCACGATGAGATTGAGGTCCAGCCGGCGCGCGGTCTCGTCGCGGAAGGCGATCATCTCGCGGAACTTCCAGGTCGTGTCCACGTGAAGCAGCGGAAATGGCGGTTTGGCCGGATGAAAGGCCTTCATCGCCACGTGCAGCATGACGCTCGAGTCTTTTCCGATCGAATACAACATGACGGGGTTGCGCAGTTCGGCGACAACCTCCCGTATTATGTAGATTGATTCCGCTTCGAGGCTCTTGAGGTGGGCAGGCAACGAATTCTGCATACGGATGTCCCCGCAAGAGCCGCGCTTTTAGTCGGCTTCCCCGGCCAAAGCAACCCGGCCGCTCTCGGTCATGTTCGCCGCCCCCTCCGTGCGGGGACCGACCGGCGCGGCTTCAACGCCGGCGCGTCGCCGAAAACCAGGAGCTTCTTGTAGCGCAGGGCAGTCGCGCCGTCCGCATAGTAGTCCGCGTGTTCGCCGAACTGGCAGAAGCCCGATTTCTCGTAGAGCGCGATCGCAGGCGCGTTGTCGTACCGCACCTCGAGGGTGAGCTCGGACTTTTGCCTTCCGCGGGCGTATTTCTCGCAGGCCTGCAGCAGCGCAGAACCGACCCCGCGGCGCGCGAAGCGCGCGTCGACCGCGATCGAATAGATGCGGACCGCCTGCGAGCCCTTGCGCAGCGAGAGGAGCGCATAGCCCGTGAGCTCGCCGTCGATCTCGGCGGCGATCACCGGCAGATGCGGGACCCGCAGGAAATAGCGGATCGACCGCCGCGAGACCTGATCTTCGGGGAAGGAATTGCGTTCAATCTTCGCGATCGCGTCGAGATCATCGACAAGCGCCGTGCGGACGGAAAGGCCCCTTTGGCGCCATTTGTCCATGTCGGTTTGTCCAGCCTCGTTCTTCGGCCGGCTGTTACCCGGCGGGAGTCGACGTGTCCACCCTCGCATTTCTCGCAAATGGTGTATGAGCCTCGCAAGGCGTCGCGGATGAAGGAGCTCGCGGACCGGCCGTTTGAGAAGCGAGCCGGCCGCGGCTAGAGTCGACGAGGATATGTCGTTCGTGAGGCGCGGACGGCTCAAAGGAACGGCGAGATGACGCACAAGCTCGAAAGCATCACCCAGCAGGCTTCCGCCGGCGGCGTCAAGGCCGTCAGCGACGCCGAGGCCGAGGAGGCGTTCCGCACGGTCATCAGGTGGATCGGCGAAAACCCAGACCGCGACGGCCTGCGCGATACGCCGCACCGGTTGACACGGGCTTTCCGCGAGTACTTCTGCGGCTACGACGAGGATCCGGCGCAGGTGCTGCGCAAGACCTTCTCCGAGGTCGACGGCTATGACGAGATCATCGTGCTGCGCGGCGTCACGTTCGAAAGCCATTGCGAGCATCACATCGCGCCGATCATCGGCCGGGTGTGGGTCGGCTATCTTCCCGACCGCAAGGTGGTCGGAATCTCGAAGCTCGCCCGCGTGGTCGAGATCTTCTCGAAGCGCCTGCAGATCCAGGAGCGGATGACGGCGCAGATCGCCAACACCATCGATGAAGTTCTGAATCCTCGCGGCGTGGCGGTGGTGGTCAAGGCGGCCCATCATTGCATGATCAGCCGCGGCGTCCACAAGCGGGGCGCCGACCTCGTGACGAGCCGCATGCTCGGGGCGTTCCGCGACCAGCCGGCGACGCGGGCGGAGTTCCTGTCGCTCGTCAACGCGGACACCTCGGAGTGATCGGACCCTATCGCATCGAGGGCTACGTCATCGCCTCCGCCGACGGCATGATCGCCGACAGCGACAGCGTCATGCCGCCCTCGCTCGAGCACGACGCCGACAAGCACTACTTCGAGGAGGCGCTCGACCATGTCGACGTGGTGGTCCATGGCCGCCACTCCCAGGAGTTCCACCCGAAGACGCTGAGGCGTCGCCGCCTGGTCCTGACCCACGCGGTCGAAGCGCTGGCGCCCCATCCGAACAACGCGAAAGCGTTTTTGTGGAACCCTGCCGGCGCCCTGTTCGAGGAGGCTTGCGCCGCGCTCGGAGTGGACGCCGGGACGGTCGCCGTCATCGGCGGGCCGGTCGTTTACACCCTGTTCCTGAAAATGGGCTACGACGCCTTCCATCTCTGCCGTGCGGTGAACGTCCTCCTGCCGGGCGGACTGCCCCTCTTCGTCAGGAGTCTGTTGGGCGGCGAGTCGGAGGCTTGCCTCGAGGCGGCGGGGCTCTGGGCCGAAGAGACGCTTTGGCTCGGCGACGAGGTCACCCTGACGGACTGGACGCGGAGCGCGTAGGCCGCCCTGGGACGCGGGCAACCGACCGCCGATCGGCTGCCCTCGCTTTCACAGCACCGCGATCGGATTGCCCGGCGAGCCGGTTGCGCCAACGATCGGGATCGGCGCGAACACGTAAGCGAAGACCCAGGCCTCGCGTTCGACGAGACCCTCGAAGGTCATGCCTTCCTGGAGATGGATGCCGTTCTCCATGATGAGATGCTGGTGGCAGGGGTGGAACACCTCGGGGTCGACCGGCGGCACGACCTCGACGGCGAAATTGTCCGCGCCGACGATTGAGACTTCGAGGCTCGAGAGCCATCGCGCGCATTCGAGGCCGATGCCGGGCGCGCCGTCGTAGAAGGTCCGCGTTTCCGTGTACCAGCGGGTTCCGTGGCCGGTGCGGACGAACGCGGCGTCCCCCGGCCTGATCACGTCTTCCGCCAGGCCCTGTCGCGCGAGGCAGTCTTTCAGGTCGGACAGCCTGATCTCTTCCCCGACGTCGAGCACGCGTCCCTTGAGGCCCTGCACGTCGAACAGGACGCCGCGGGTGAAGAACGGCCGCGCATTCTCGATGCCGAGCTTCTTGAGGCCGTAGGGCGACCACATGTCGGACAGGCGGTTGCCGTTGTAGAAGAGCATGCTGGTCTTGTCGCCCGGCGCCCCGCACATGCAGCCGAGATGGCCGAGCGCATCCATCTGCGTGCCGATCTGGCCGATTTCGGTGGCGATGAATTCGTCGTTCCAGATGGTCCGGCTTTTGGCGCCGTAGGGTCCTCCGGTCGGACCGCCGGGCATGCGAAGCGCGTAGGCGCGTCCGGGCGCGAGCGGCATGCGCGCGTCGTAAGGCATGCCGAGACTGACGATCTCGCCGGTCTTGATCAACGCGACCGCCTCGAGAACCTTCCTGGGCGTGATCAGGTTGCCTGCGCCGCGCTGATCATCCGGCCCCCAACGCGAGTTCATCCAGCCGTCGGCAAGAACGGGACTGAAAAGGCGGGAGACCCTGTCGTCGTCCATCGCGCTCCTCCGCTACTCGGGAATCGGCGTCTCGGGAATCGGCGTCTTCGCATGCGTCGCCGCCTTGTCCGCCTCCGTCCCGCGGCGCTGCCGGCGCTGCGCCGCCTGCACCGCAAGACCGACGGCCAGGATCAGCATCGCGCCGTCGAACAGCGGCTCGACGAAAAAGGGCGCGCCGAGCTGATTGAGGCCGGCCACCGTCACGGCGAGCACCGCGACGGCGAGAACCGTTCCCCAGACGTTGACGCGGCCCGGGCGCACCGACGTCGCCCCGAGCAGCGCCGCGGTGAAGGCGGGCAGCAGGTACTCCTGCCCGACCGAGCTCTGGCCGACCTGAAGCTGCGACTGCAGGACAATTCCGGCGAACGAGGCCAGCGTTCCCGCGGCGACGAAGCCGAGGGTGACGTATCGCCTGGCCGAGATGCCGTTCAGCTCGGCCGCGCGCGGACTGGCGCCGAGGACGTAAAGGTAGCGGCCGAGGGGAAGGTATTCGAAGACGACCCAAAGAGCGAGCGCCACGATCAGCGCATAGATCGCCGGCGCGGGAACGATCCAAACACTGCCGGATATGTCGAGGAACGCGCGCGGCAGGGACGCCAGCACCTGCTGGCCGCCCGTGTACCATGCGTTGAGGCCGTAAAGGACGGTGCCGGTTCCCAAAGTGGCGATGAAAGAGTCGATTTTCACCCGGGTGATCAGAAGGCCGTTGACGAGGCCGATGGCGGCCCCCATCAGGAGCACCGCCGCCACGGCCGCCCACCACGGCCATCCCTGGCCCTGGAGCCCGATCGCCAGCACTTGGGAGATGCCGACGTTGAAGCCGGCGGAGAGGTCGAACTGATTGGCGACCATCGGAATGAAGACCGACAGCGCGACCAGCGCCTGCACCGACTTGTTGCTGAGGATGGAGCGGAAGTTGAAGTAGGTGTCGAAGGTGTCGGGCTTCAGAAACGAGAAGGCGACGATCAGGACGACGAGGAGGACGAGAAGCCCCCACACCGAGATCGCGCGAGCGACCGCCTCGCCGAACGACGCTCGCTTCGCCTTGCCTGTCATCGCGGCTCTCCCCCGGCGCCCGCCATGCCTCCCGACGCGGCCTCGGTCAGCGCCTCGATCGTCAGACGCTCGTGCGGGATTTCCGCCGCCAGACCGCCCCGGCTGAACACCAGCGCGCGATGACAGATCCGCGCCACTTCCTCGAAATCGGACGAAATCAGCAAGGCCGCCATTCCCCCGCGCAGCGATTGCTGAAGCAGATGATAGATTTCCGCCTTGGAGCCGACGTCGACGCCGATGGTCGGCTCCTCGAGGATCAACAGTCTGACGCGGCCTTCCATCCAGCGCGCCACCACGACCTTCTGCTGGTTGCCCCCCGACAGCGTCGCGACGGGCTGCTCCGGTCCCTCGGCCTTGATCGAAAAGCGATCGAGCGCCGCCCTGGCGTCGCGCGCCTCCGCGCCGCGGGGTACGATTTCCAGAACCGCCTTGCCCGTGACGGTCGGATTCATGAAGATATTTTCGCGAACCGAAAGGTTCGCCGCCACGCCTTCCTCGGCGCGGCGGCTCGAGATGAATCCCACGCCGAGCGCCATCGCTTCGGCCGGGTTCTTGGCATCGATCGGGTCGCCGGCCAGCGAGATCCGGCCCGCTGTGACCGGCGTTTGGCCGAAGATCGCCCGCCCGACCGTGTGGTGGCCTGCGCCGCGCAAGCCGACGAGCCCGAGCGTCTCGCCTGCGGCGACGGAGAACGAGACCGGTCCGACATGGGCGGCGATGAGATCGGTCACCGAAAGGACGGGGCGGTCGGTCGGCGGCTCGGGCCGCACGAAGGCGTCCCTCATCGAGCGGCCGACGATCATCTGCACGAGCGCGTCCGGCGACGTCTCGCGAGCAGGCACGGTCGCTACGCGGCGCCCGTCGCGCAAAACGGTGACGCGGTCCGCGATGCGGAACACTTCGTCGAGGCGGTGCGTGACATAGACGATGCCGATGCCGTTTGCCCGCAGCCGGCGCAGCGCCTCGAGCAGCCGCTCGACGTCGGCCTCGGGGAGGGCCGCGGTCGGCTCGTCGAGGACCAGGATTTCCGACTTGATCGCGAGGGCCCGGCAGATCCCCACCAGAGAGCGCTCGGCGGCGGGCAACGCCGATATCGGCGCGTCCGGGTCGATGTCGCTGCCGAGGATGGAGAGGGCCGCCGCCGCCGCGTCGCGCACCCTCCGCCAGGAGACGACTCCGAGCGGCGATCTGGGATAGCCGGTCTGAATCGCCACGTTCTCGGCGACCGACATCCACTCGACGAGGCCGAGATCCTGGTGGATGAACGAAATCGAAGAGGGCGCTCCCTGCGCCGCCGGACCGCCGATCCGGATCTCCCCCGCGTCGGATTCGTACACGCCCGCCAGTATCTTGATCAGGGTCGACTTCCCGGCGCCGTTCTGGCCGAGGAGCGCGTGCACCTCGCCGCGACGGACTTCGAAGTCGACCTGATCGAGCGCCAGGGTCGCGGTGAAATGCTTGACGATGCCTTTCATCATGAGAAGAGGCGTTATTCCGTCTTCCCCGTTCCGGCGATCGAGCTCAGTCATCTGCATTGTCACGTCGTGTCCTTCACGCCCTGGGTGGCTCAGTTCACCGAGAGACAAAGGGCACAAAGCTCAACATTGCGGCCGCCTGCAGGCTACTTGACGTCCCAAATCTTGAGGTAGTGGGCCTTATAGTCGTTGCCGGGGATGAAGGTGTTCTTGTCGCCACCTTCGGCGTGGATGTTGTCCTTGGTGACCAGGAACGGGGGCTGCACGAAGCCGCTCGATGGCTCACCGTGGAAGGCGCGATTCAACTCATCGATTGCCTGCCAGCCTTGCAACTCGAACGGCTCGGAGACGGTGACCACCTGATATTGGTCGCCCTTACGGATGCGATCATAGGCCGAGCGGTTGCCGTCGGCGCCGATCAGCTTCACTTGAGAGGGATCGACGCCGCCCGAGTGCAACACCGGCACGGCGAAATCCCAGTCGTTGTCGCCGACCGAAGTGGCATAGAACGGCAGGCCGAAGCGCTGGACCCAGCTCGTCGTCAGCTGGGGCTGGCGCTGCGCCGCCTCCGATGCCGGCGTGTTGACGTAGTCGAGAACCTTGCAGCCGCCGCATTTCTCGATCTCTTCCTTCGTCGCCATGGATTTGACTTTGGCGATGGCGTATTCGTTGTGACTGAGGATCACGACCCGGGCGGCGCCGTTCGAATCGGCAATCGCCCAATCCGCCTCGGCCTTGCCGATTTCGCGCGGATCTTCCTGGATGTTGACGAAGAGGTTGAGGTTGGGCTGCGGGCCGGGCAGGCCGGCAGCGTGGAGGCCAACGAATTTGATGCCCTGCGCGACGCCGGTCCTGATCGGATCCTGCAAGCTGGCGGCGTCGGCAGCGAAAGCGATCCCGTCCGGCTTTAGGGCAATCGCTTGGTTCATGCCGGCCAGCCACGAGGTGGGACTGCCCTTGCCGTCGATGATCGTGACGGTCCAGCCAAGCTTCTCGCCGGCTTGTTTGATGTAGACACCGTAGAGGTGCTGGATATCGTTCTGTTCATTGCCGGATAGATAGACGATCTTTTTGTTCGGTTCCGGCTTTGGGGCTTTGGTGGGCCCTTCCCAAGTGGTTTGCGGGCCGGCGTATTTTGCGACCGCCGCCTTGGCGTCGGAGACGGCGTCGGCGAAAGCGGACGGCGCCGCGAGAATCGCGACGCACGCCGCCCCCGATCCCGCGAGCAGCGACCTTCGGTAGAGACCGAGTTTCATTTCAAGTTCCTCTCATTCTTGGCCGCAATTGTGTCTTACGGGAACATCGACTCATCGGCGGATCGGTCTTTCCCCACAACGCGGCCTTTATCCTTTTGAGGCGGGCCCACCAGTAAGCCTACTTGACTTCCCAGATCTCGAGGTAGTGCTGCTTGTAGTTGTTGCTCGGAATGAATGTGTTCTGGTCGCCTCCTTCCGAATGAATATTCTGCGGGGTGACGAGGAACGGCGGCTGGACGAAGCCGCTCGGCTTCTCGTTGTGGAACGCGCGATTCAGCTCGTCGACCGCTTGCCAGGCCTGCAATTCGATCGGCTCCGACACGGTCACGACCTGATACTGGTCGCCCTTGCGGATGCGATCGTAGGCCGAGCGGTTGCCGTCGGCCCCGATCAGCTTCACCTGGTCGGGACTGACGCCGCCCGAGCGCAGGACGGGAACCGCGAAATCCCAATCGTTGTCGCCGACCGAGGTGGCGTAGAGGGGAACCCCGAAGCGCTGAATCCAGCTCGTGGTCAATTGAGGCTGCCGCTGCGCCGCTTCGGAGGCCGGAGAATTGGCGTAGTCCAGCACCTTGCAACCGGAGCATTTTTCGATCTCGTCCTTGGTCGCCATCGATTTGACTTTGGCGATGGCGTATTCGTTGTGGCTGAGGATGACGACACGGGCTTTCCCGTTCGAATCGGCGATCGCCCAGTCCGCCTCGGCCTGGCCGATCGCGCGCGGGTCCTCCTCGATATTGACGAAGAGGTTGATGTCCGGCTGCGGGCCGGGGAGCCCAGCGGCGTGCAGGCCGACGAACTTGACGCCTTGGGCGAGGCCGGCCTTGATCGGCCCTTGCAGGCTCGCGGCGTCGGCGAACAGCGCGATGCCGTCGGGCTTCAGCGCGATCGCCTGGTTCATGCCGGCGAGCCAGGAGGTCGGGCTTCCTTTTCCGTCGATGACGGTGCATGTCCAGCCGAGCTTGTCGCACGCCTCTTTGATGTAGACGCCGTAGAGATGCGAAATGTCGTTCTGTTCGTCTCCGGACAGAAAGACGACCTTCTTTCCTGGATCCGGCTTCGGCGCGTTGGTCGGCCCTTCCCAGGTCGTTTGGGGACCGGCGAATTTCTCGACGGCCGCCTTGGCGTCGGAGACCGCGTCTGCGAACGCCGGCGATGCCAATGATGACGCGGCCAAAACCGTCGTCAGGCCGGCGAACCACGCGGAACGGCTAAGATTTGACATGTTGCGTCCTCCCTTTGCATGCCCCGTGCGCCCGAGCCGTCGCTCAGCCCGTTCGGCAATTGCCCGACTTGAGCGCAAATTCTGCTCTCTCGCAAGCGGCGCCGGCGTATTCACACAAGTCGGCTCAAAGCGCGGCGCTTATGTCGGGCCTCTCAACGTCTCCTCCACCGCCTTTGCGGCGGCGAGCAGGCGCCGGTCGAGGCCCGTCTCACCCATCAGCATGAAGCCGACCGGCGCCTCGCCCGGCGCGTGGCAGGGGATGGAGATCGCCGGCCGGTCGAGAAAGTTGGCGATGGAGGTGTTGCGCAGGATGAGCGTATTGAGCGCGCGCGACTCGGCGCCTTCGCCGAGTGCGTCGAGCGCCGGCGGCGCGATTGGGACCGTCGGCAGCGCGAGCGCGTCGAAGTCGCGCGTGCGCGGCTCGAGGGATGCGCGAATGCGCGCTCGATGACCGAGCAGGTCGATATAGTCCGCCGCGCTCTTGTCCCTGCCCCCCTCGATACGCGCCAGGACCCAAGGGTCATATTGCGCGGCGCTTGTCTCGATATGGACGCGATGCGTGGCGAAGGCCTCGAACTCGACCAGCGTCCCGTTGCGATTGACGAGTGGGAGCTCGGCGAGTTCGGGCAGGCTGACCGGCGTCAGCCCCGCGCCCGCTCGGGCCAGCCGTTCCAGCGTCCGCGCGAAGGCCGCTGCGACGGAGGGGTCGAGCCGCTCGTCGACATACCCCTCGATGACGCCGATGGCCAACTCAACGAGAGGCGGCGCTGGCTCGTTCAGGTCCGGCGCGCCGGCGAGGACGCTGTCGAGCGCCGCGCAGCACGAGACGCTGTTCGCGAAAGGCCCGACTGAATCGAGACTCGGGGCGAGCGGGAAGACCCCATTCCGCGATACGCGGGCTTGGGTCGGCCTGAATCCGACGACCCCGCAGAAGGCTGCGGGAATGCGGCACGAGCCGCCGGTGTCGGTGCCGAGCGCGGCCGGAGTCAGCCCGTCCGCGACGCCGACCGCCGCTCCAGAGCTTGAGCCTCCCGGAATGTGTCGGCGAGCGCGATCCCACGGGCTCAACGGCGTTCCATAATGCGGGTTCACCCCGAATGTCGAAAAGGCGAATTCAGTCATGTTGGTTTTGCCCACGATGACGAACCCAGCCTTGCGCGCCAGCGCCACCGCCTCGGCGTCGGCGAGCGCCGGGGCGGCGTTCGCCCGCGCGCGCGAGCCGGCTCTGGTCGGCTCGCCCTTGACGTCGAACAGGTCCTTGATCGACAGCGGAATACCGGCGAAACGCGGCAGCGCCGCGCCCTTCTTCCGGGCGGCGTCGATCGCGTCGGCCTCGGCGCAAGCCCGCTCGGCATAAACGGTGAGAAACGCACGCCGGCCTTCGCCCTGAGGATCGGAGATGCGCGCGAGACTCTCCTCGATCAACGCGCGGCTTGTCGTCTGGCCCGCCGCGAGGCGTCCAGAAAGTTCGATCAAAGTTGAACGGATCAATGGAGCCTCCTCAACAGAAACGGTCGGCGCGGAATGGCGCAGGGTCGAGCAACGGCGCTGCGCCGCTCATCATCTCGGCCAAGAGCCGCCCGCTGATCGGCCCGAGCGTCAGGCCGAGGTGGTGGTGGCCGAAATTGAGCCAGAGACCGGGCTTGCCAGGAAACGGCCCTACGATCGGGCGCATGTCGGGCAGGCAGGGCCGCCGGCCGAGCCAGGGCGAAACCTCCTTGCGCGCGGCGAGCGGGAACATCTCCTTCGCGAAAGGCTCGAGCCGCTCGAGATGGGCGGCCGACGGCGGATCGTCGATGCGGGCGAACTCCGCGCCGGTCGTCAGCCGCAGGCCCTGCGCCATCGGCGTCACGACGTAGCCCTTCTCGAGATCGAGGACCGGCCGATTCAGCCCCGCGTTTCCCCGCGCCTCGTAATGCATGTGGTAGCCGCGCTTGACGAAAAACGGCAGGCGAAGCCCGAACGCGCGGACGAGGTCGTTCGACCAGGCGCCGAGCGCGATGATCGCGTCGCGGGCGGCGAGCCGGCCGGAACGGGTCGTGACCATCCAGCCGGCCGCCGAGGGCTCGAGGCTCTGCGCGTCGCCCCTCGCCATGCGGCCGCCACGCTCGACGAACAGCGCGGCGTAGGCGCGGGTCAGCGCCTGCGGGTCCGGCGTCGTCAGAGGCTCGACGAAATGAGCGCCGCCGCGCGCCGCCTCCCCGACATTCGGCTCGAGCGCCGTCAGCCCCGCCCGGTCGAGCGCGATCGGGGCGAAGCCGTATGGCTTCAGCTCCTCGATCTCCTCGTGGAGCTCATCTTCGCTGCGGCCCGTGCGGTAGACTTTGATCCAGCCGGTCTCGCGCAAAAGCGCGCCAGCATTGGCCGCCTCCGCGAGCTTGCGGTGCTCGGCGCCCGCCCCGCCGACGAATGTGGCCATCGATTTGGCGGTTTCCTTTCTTCCCGGCTTCGATGAGACGAGGAAATAGCGCCACAGCGCCGGGGCGATCGAGGGCAGCGCGCCATAGCGAATGTGGACGCGCGGATCACGGTTCAGCGCCGCGCGGACGATCTCGGCCGGATTGCGCGGAAAGAGGTAGGGGATGACCCCCTCGCTCTCGATGAGGCCGGAGTTGCCGAAACTCGTCTCGCCCGCGACGACGCCCAGCCGGTCGACGATCGCGACCGTCCGGCCGCGCGCCTGCAGCGCGAGCGCCGCAGAAACCCCGACGATCCCGGCGCCCAGAACGATGGCGTCGACGTTTTGCGACGGCAAGCGCCAACCCTCTCCGACGGGCGCGGTCCCATGCGCCTCGATTCAAGCCACCCGTTCCTATAGGCCCCGACGTCAGCCAGGCAAGATGCCGGCCCGCGACGAGCCGCGACGAGACTTGCGGCTTCGGCGATTTGCGCTGCCGCGCAAGACTCTGAGCCATCGGGGCGCGCTCGGGGCGCTCACCCCGGATCAATCGGATCGCGATTACGGCCTGGCGGCTTGACGCTCGCCTGGCGGATTTGCCGGCGCCCGTTCGCCGACCTCTCGGGCGAGGGCGCGCGCCGCATCGGCGGCCGCTGGAATTCGCCTGCCCGCCCGGTCGTCACCGCATCCGAGGATGCGGCGCTCGCCGTCCTCGAAGTGCGCGTCCATCTCGATCTCGACCTCAGTTTGCTTCCGGCTGACTATGTGCTGATGGCGATCGACTTCGACGACTTGTTGGTCGAGCGCCCCGACGGCTTGCGCGCGGACACGGTCGCCTTTGGCGACACTTGGCTCGCGACGCTCCGCTCGCCGGTCCTGAGCGTCCCCTCTGCGATCGTCCCCGAGAGCCGCGACCTGCTTCTGAACGTCGCCCACCCGGACGCTGAGCGGGCGAGGATCGCTTCGATCCGGAGCTTGTCGTTCGATGAGCGGCTGTGGCACGCGGGCGCCGGCGCGCCGACGGCGTTCAATCGCTGAGCCATAGCTGCGATCGGACCCCGTCATCGTCCAAATGCGCGCAGTCTTCGATGAGATCGCCTGCAACAGGGCGCTCGATTCCCCGACGCCGTTCCTGTAAGTCCCGGCAGCAACCGAGCAAAACGCGAGCCCGCCTCCCATGATCCCCCGCTATTCCCGTTCCGAGATGACCGCGGTGTGGTCGCCCGAGACGCGGTTTCGCATCTGGTTCGAGATCGAGGCGCACGCCTGCGACGCCCTGGCCGAGCTCGGAATCATCCCGAAAGAGGCGGCGAAGGCGATCTGGGAGAAAGGCGGCAAGGCGAAATTCGACGTCGCCCGCATCGACGAGATCGAAAAGGTCACCAGGCACGACGTCATCGCTTTCCTGACTCACCTCGCCGAGTTCATCGGCGAGAATTCGCGCTTCGTCCATCAGGGAATGACCAGCTCCGACGTGGTCGACACCTGCCTCGCGGTCCAGCTTCAGCGGGCGAGCGACATCCTCATCGCCGACGTCGACGCGCTCATGGCGGCGCTGAAGCGCCGCGCCTACGAGCACAAGCTCACACCGACCATCGGCCGCTCGCACGGCGTTCACGCCGAGCCGACCACCTTCGGCGTCAAGCTCGCCGTCGCCTATGCCGAGTTTTCCCGCGCCCGTGGACGGCTGGCCACGGCGCGCGAAGAGATCTCGACCTGCGTGATCTCGGGGGCGGTCGGCACGTTCGCCAACATCGATCCCAGGGTCGAGGAGCACGTCGCGGCGAAGCTCGGCCTCAAGCCCGAGCCGGCGTCGACCCAGGTGATCCCGCGCGATCGCCACGCCGCCTTCTTCGCCGCGCTCGGCGTCGTCGCTTCCTCCGTCGAGCGGCTCGCGACCGAAATCCGCCATCTGCAGCGGACGGAGGTTCTCGAGGCGGAGGAATATTTCGCCGAGGGGCAGAAAGGCTCCTCGGCGATGCCGCACAAGCGCAACCCGGTGCTGACCGAGAACCTGACTGGCCTCGCCCGCATGGTGCGCTCGGCGGTCATCCCCGCAATGGAGAATGTCGCGCTCTGGCACGAGCGCGACATCTCGCATTCCTCGGTCGAGCGGATGATCGGCCCCGACGCGACGATCACCCTCGACTTCGCGCTGGCGCGGCTCACGGGCGTGATCGACAAGCTCGTCGTCTATCCGAAGACCATGAAGAAGAACCTGGACCGGCTCGCCGGCCTCATCCATTCGCAGCGCGTGCTCTTGGCGCTGACGCAGAAGGGGGTGTCGCGCGAGAGGGCCTACGAGCTCGTGCAGCGCAACGCCATGCCGGTGTGGCGCGGCGAGGGCGAGTTCCTCAAGCTGCTCAAGGCCGACCGGGAGGTGGCGAAGATCTTGCCGGCGAAAACGCTCGACGCCCTGTTCGACCTCGGCTATCACCTGAAGCACGTGGACACGATTTTTCGGCGGGTGTTCGGGGAATAGACGAACTCCGATCCGTCCTTTGGCGCGTCCTCCCGCTCGCATCGGGGGTTGGAGCGGACCGATAGAGTCACGACATTCCGAGTCGACTTGGAATCGTCCTGCTCCAGGTTCCTTTTGCCCTTTTGCGGGCGTTTGCCCGAAACCAAGAGGTTCTATGACGGCGTCGACTGTTCCTCATTCGCGGCTGCCGGTCGGACGCCAGCAGCCGGCGGCGCTTTCGCTTTCCAACCGGCTCGCCGTCTTCCTGGCCGGGAAGGACGTTCATTATGGCTGGGTGGCGGCGGGTTCGACCTTTCTCGTCATGCTGGCGACCGCGGGAGCGATGGGCGCTCCCGGCGTCATCTTAAAGCCGCTCGAAACCGAATTCGGATGGAGCGCCGCGGACGTCTCCGCCGCGCTCGCCGTGCGCCTGGCGCTGTTCGGGCTGGTGGCGCCTTTTGCGGCCGCCCTCCTCAACCGCTACGGACTGCGCCGGGTCGTCACGGCGGCGGTCCTCATGATCGCCGGCGCTGTTCTCGCCTCGCTGGCGATGACGAAGGTCTGGCAGCTCGTCGCCCTCTGGGGCGTGGTCGTCGGCTTCGGCACGGGAATGGTCGCGCTGGTCCTCGGGGCGACCGTCGCAACGCGGTGGTTCGCCGAACGGCGCGGCCTCGTCGTTGGCATGCTGACCGCCAGCAATGCGACCGGCCAGCTCGTCTTCCTGCCGCTTCTGGCGAAGCTCACGCAGGATCATGGATGGCGGAGCGCGCTCATCTTCGTCATCGCCATGCTGCTCGTCGCCGGAACGATCGCGTTGCTGACCCTGCGCGACAGGCCCATCGATGTCGGGCTTGCGCCTTACGGCAGGCGCGCGATCGAGCCGCCGCCCAAGCAGAATCCTGCCTTCGGCGCGCTCCTGTCGTCGCCGCTGCGCGCCCTTTACGAGGCGCGCGCGAGCCGCACCTTCTGGGTGCTGTTTGCGACCTTCTACGTTTGCGGTCTCTCGACCAACGGCCTCATTCAGACCCACTGGATCGCGCTATGCGGCGATTATGGCGTCGCGCCCGTCAGCGCCGCGGGAGCCCTCGCGATCATTGGCGCGTTCGATTTCGTGGGCACCCTGGCGTCGGGTTGGCTTTCCGACCGGTGCGACAATCGCTGGCTCCTGTTCGTCTACTATGGGCTGCGCGGTCTCTCATTGATCGCGCTGCCGTTCACCGACTTTTCGGTCGTGGGCCTGTCGGCTTTCGCCGTTTTCTACGGCCTCGACTGGGTCGCGACCGTTCCGCCCACGGTTCGGCTGACGGCCGAGCGGTTCGGGGCCGAGCGCTCGAACCTGACGTTCGGCTGGATCTTCGCGGCCCACCAGCTCGGGGCGGCGACGGCGGCGTTCGGCGCGGGCGCGTCCCGCACGGAGCTCGCCACATACCTTCCTGCGCTCTACGTCGCGGGCGTCGCCTGCGTGATGGCCGCGGCGCTCGTCCTTACTCTCGGGCGCCCGCGGCCGGCTCTCGCGGCGGCGGAATGAGCGAGGCCGAACGGTTCGGCGGGTCGCGCCGGGTCCATCCGCGGGAACGCCGGCCGCGCCGCGGCTAAGCAAGATCCACCGGCTCGCCCCACGCTGCTTCGGAGGGTGCGCGTCCCGCGCACCTGGGCGGCGAGACGCCGCCCCTCCGATTCACCGCGATCTCCGTGGGGCAACTCATGAAACTCTGCCATGAAAATTAGCATGGCGGCTTGCGAGAGTTATGCGCGTTGCGCATGCGTCGAGGTCAGGTCGGTCGCCATTTTCGTCGATAATGGCGCGCCCCCGGGCGCTGATTGACTGCTTAGCTCCTCAGCACGGCGCAGGCGCCGCCGGCGGCCTGGAGGCGGTCGCAAAGCTTTTTCGCTTCGCCGCCGGTCTGCGCCGGCAGGCGCACGCGATAGAATGGGCGCCAGCCTCGGCTGCGTAGAACGGTGCCGAGCACGAACGGCGTGATGTCTCCGATGACGCCGGAATAATCGTGTTGCGCGCGAGCGAAGGCGCGCAGCGCGGCGCCTTTGTCGAAGCTGGCGGAGATCTGCACGCCCCAGGGCGCGAACAGGCCGGAGACAGCGGGCGAGACGCCAAGGCCGCGCGCAACGCGAAGCTTTGCGATCGAAAACAGGCAGGGCTGATCGGGATCGGGCGCAGCCGGCGACGGCGGGTCGGCGCTCCGCCAGTCGCCGACGTCGTGGCCGGTGATCGCAAGCACGTAATCCTGCGTCTCGGCCGGCAGGTCGCTATGCCCGGCGAGCCAGTTCGCCAGTGCCTTCGGTCCGGCGTTGTAGGCGGCCGCCGCCAGCCCAAGATTGCCGAAGCGCTTCGCCAGCTCGGCGATGAGCTTCGCCGAGGCCGGAATGGCGGTCGCGGGGTCGAAGGGGTCGGCGAGCCCGCGTTCATTGGCCGTGCCGGGCATGAACTGAGCGACGCCCTGGGCGCCCGCCGGACTGACCGCGCCGGGCCGGAAGGAGCTCTCGCGCCAGATGAGCCGGGTGAAGAAATTGACCGGCAGGCCCTCTTCCTTGGCCGAGGTTTCGACGATTCCGCAGAGCGTCGCCAGCGCGTTGTCGGTCGCGGGCTCGGACTCGGCCGCGAACGCCGGCGCCGTCGACCAGGCGGCGAACGCGGCGACGACAAGCGCGGGAACGCGTCTCGCGCGCATTCTCGCGGCGGCTATTCCGGCCGAGGCGCAAACCCGCCCGGCGACTGTCGCTCGGCGGACGGCCACGGCGTCGGACCTTCTTTTCTCAGAGCCAAGCCGCGACAAACCCGACCTCCTCCCTCGCCAGGCTCGGCGATCGCAAGACGAACCGAATTTCGAACCCCTTGAGACTCGACTCTTTCCCGCGTCAGCCCATTGAAATCGGACGACTCGGGAAGCGCTGTCGGCGCCGCCATCGCCTAAAGCAGAACTAGGACGCTCTCGGGGCCGATGCTATAGGGGCGGCTCTCGGCGCGTACCCGCTCAAGCTCGAGGAAAATATATCCGATGTCCAAGATCAAGGTCGAGAATCCGGTCGTCGAGCTCGACGGGGACGAGATGACCCGGATCATCTGGCAGCTCATCCGCGACAAGCTGGTTCACCCTTACCTCGACGTCGAGCTCAGGTATTTCGACCTTTCGGTCGAGCATCGCGACGCCACCAACGACCAGGTGACGATCGACGCGGCGGAGGCGATCAAGGCCTGCGGCGTCGGGGTCAAGTGCGCCACGATCACGCCGGATGAAGCGCGGGTCAAGGAATTCCATCTGAAGGAAATGTGGAAGAGTCCGAACGGGACGATCCGCAACATCCTCGGCGGGGTCATCTTCCGCGAGCCGATCATCTGCAGGAACGTGCCGCGGCTCGTCCCGAGCTGGACGCAGCCCATCATCATCGGCCGCCACGCCTACGGCGACCAGTATCGGGCGACCGACTTCAAGATCCCGGGCAAAGGCCGGCTGACCATCCGCTTCGAGGGCGAGGACGGCAAGGTGATCGAGAAGGAGGTGTTCCAGTTCCCCGGCGCGGGAATCGCGATGTCGATGTACAACCTCGACGACTCGATCCGGGACTTCGCCCGCGCCTCGCTGAACTACGGCCTCATGCGGAAGTATCCGGTCTACCTGTCGACCAAGAACACGATCCTTAAGGCCTACGACGGCCGGTTCAAGGATATCTTCCAGGAGGTGTACGACACCGAGTTCAAGTCGAGATTCGCCAGTCTCGGACTCACCTACGAGCACCGGCTGATCGACGACATGGTCGCCGCGTCGCTCAAGTGGTCGGGCGGCTACGTATGGGCCTGCAAGAACTACGACGGCGACGTGCAGTCGGATACGATCGCGCAGGGATACGGCTCGCTCGGGCTCATGACCAGCGTGCTGATGACGCCCGACGGGCGGACGGTCGAGGCGGAGGCCGCCCACGGCACCGTCACGCGCCACTACCGCGAGCACCAGAAGGGCCGCGAGACGTCGACCAATTCGATCGCCTCGATCTTCGCCTGGACGCGCGGCCTCGCCCACCGGGCGAAGCTGGATAAGAACGAGGAGCTCGCCAGGTTCGCCGCGACGCTCGAGAAAGTCTGCGTCGAGACGGTCGAGGCGGGCTCCATGACCAAGGACCTGGCGCTGCTCATCGGGCCGGAGCAGAAGTGGCTCACGACCACCGGCTTCCTCGACAAGGTCGACGAGAATTTGCGCAAGGCGATGGGGTAGCCAAACGGCTGGGTTCTCCCTCGCCCCGCTTGCGAGGAGAGGGCTGGGGGCTCATCCTAACCTTCTGCCCGCAAGCGGGGAGAAGGGATCGCCGGCGGCCAAGTCAACAGCGATAAGGTCGGAGAAGCGCTTCTGAACAGAGGCCGCGCCTTCGCGGACTTGAAAGGCTGCTCAGCGGAGGTCAGAGCGCAGGGGGTCAGCGCGCTCTATCTCTTCGGGTCGACCGCTCGCGACTCCGCCAGCGGAGGCCCACCTTCCCTCTGGAGTGCAGGGGAAACCGATATTGCATCCGATCCTCGAAAAGGCTTGACAAGATTGCAATCGTGTGTTCTCTTTTTGTTCAAATGAGAGGGCGCCCGAAGTCGAAGCCGTCCCCACACTCTCGTTGCGATCGATCAGAATTGGAATGCGGCGTCGCGCCGGATGAAGGGACCAAAAAAGCAAAAGTTCTCGGACGCTGGACGCGCCGGCGATGCGTCTTTGCTCCGGCGGCGGGGCTTATCCAGGTCGTCCACAGGAGGGGCCGCGGCGGGATGGTTGCGAGGGTTTTAGGCAGGACCATTCCGTGAAAGATTGTATTTCGTCTGAAAAACAGAAACCCGACATTAGGGCGAAGGCCTGGGCGACGGCGCCCAAAAAATTCTCTCTTTGGAATCGCTATAACCTGCTGGAAAGCCTCGAATCGGACGAAGGAATCCAAATGAATCCAAATAAATCTGGGCCGTTTTTCTTGGTCTGGCTTGGTTCGGCTTGGATTGGCTTTGGACGAAATTGGCCGTTAAGCCGCCAACGCTTCTGAATTCCTGTAAAACCTTTCGCTCGACCGAAGCCGGCTATCCGGACCGGGAGCGCCCGCGGCAGGTACGACGAGCCGAGGGCCCTTTCACGCCCGGGCCCTTATCGCCTCCTCGACCGCGGTCAGCGCTTCCTTCGCCTTGGCGCCGTCCGGGCCGCCGGCCTGGGCCATGTCGGGGCGGCCGCCGCCGCCCTTGCCGCCGAGCACCGTCGAGCCGAGCCGCACCAGATCGATGGCGTTGAAACGGTTCATCTGGTCCGGCGTGACGGCGACGACGATGCTCGCCTTGCCGTCGTCGCCGGTCGCCGCGATCGCAACGACTCCCGAGCCCACGCTCTGCTTGGCCTCGTCGGCGAGCGACTTCAGATCCTTCATGTCGACGCCGGTCACCGCGCGGGAATAGAATTTCACTCCCGCGACCTCGCGCACCGCCTCGCCCGCGGGCGAGCCCCCTCCGCCCATCGCCAGCCGGCGTTTCGCCTCGGCGAGCTCGCGCTCGAGCTTCCGCTTGTCGTCGATCAGCGTCCCGAGCCGTTTCTCCGCCTCCTCCGGGGGGCTGCGCAGAAGGGCGGCGAGCTGCTCGAAAGCCCGCGATTCGGCGGTGAGCCGCTTGCGCGCCTCGTCGCGGGTCTTGGCCTCGATGCGCCTGACCCCGGCGGCCACCGCGCTTTCGCCGATGATCGAGATGAGCCCGATGTCGCCGGTGCGGCTGACGTGGGTGCCGCCGCAGAGTTCGATCGAATAGGGCCGCTCGTGGGTCGCGTCGTCCTCGATCACGCCCATGCTGACGACGCGCACCTCGTCGCCGTATTTCTCGCCGAACAAGGCCCGCGCTCCGGAAGCGCGCGCGTCATCGAGGCTCATCAGACGGGTCGTCACCTCGGCGTTCTCGAGCACCACGCGGTTGGCGATGTCCTCCACTGCGGCGATCTCCTCCGGGGTGACCGGCTTCGGATGGGCGAAGTCGAAGCGCAGCCGGTCGGGCGAGACGAGCGAGCCCTTCTGCGCCACGTGGTCGCCGAGCACGAGCCGCAGCGCCTCGTGCAGGAGGTGGGTCGCCGAGTGGTTGGCGCGGGTGGCCGACCGGGCCGCGTGGTCGACGGCGAGCTCGACCTCCAAACCGGGCCGCGCCGTTCCCTCGATGATCGAGACGTCGTGGACGATGAGGTCGCCGAGCTTCTTGCGCGTGTCGGTCACCGCGGCGCGGAAACCGGGTCCGGTGATCTCGCCTTCGTCCCCCACCTGGCCGCCCGCCTCTCCGTAGAACGGCGTCTGATTGAGGACGAGCGAGCCCTTTTCGCCCGTCTCCAGCCGCCCGACTTCGATGCCGTCCTTGACGATCGCCCGGATCACCCCCTCGGCTGTCTCGGTCTCATAGCCGAGGAAGTCGGTCGCGCCGATCCGCTCCCGCAAGGCGTACCAGACGGTCTCGGTCGCCGCCTCCCCCGATCCGGCCCAGGCCCGGCGCGCTTCTGCGCGCTGACGCTCCATCGCCGCGTTGAAGCCCTCGACATCCACCGACAACCCCCGTGCGCGCAGGGCGTCCTGGGTCAGGTCGAGCGGAAAGCCGTAGGTGTCGTAGAGCCTGAAGGCGGTCTCGCCGGACAGCACGCCGGCGGCGCCGAGCGGCCTCGTCTCCTCCTCCAGGATGGCGAGGCCGCGCGCGAGCGTGGTGCGGAAGCGGGTCTCCTCGAGCTTCAAGGTCTCGGTGATCAGCGCCTCGGCGCGCAGGAGCTCGGGATAGGCCTGGCCCATCTCGCGGGTGAGCGCGGGCACGAGCCGCCACATCAGAGGGTCGCGCGCCCCGAGGAGTTGGGCGTGCCGCATCGCACGGCGCATGATGCGTCTCAGCACATAGCCGCGACCCTCGTTCGACGGCAGGACGCCGTCGGCGACGAGGAAGGCCGATGCGCGTAAGTGATCGGCGATCACCCGGTGGGAGGCGCGCTGCGGCCCGTCCGGGTCGACGCTGGTCAGGTCGGCGCTGGCGCGGATCAAGGCGCGGAAGAGGTCGATGTCGTAGTTGTCGTGCACGCCCTGAAGAACGGCGGCGATGCGCTCGAGGCCCATGCCGGTGTCGATCGAGGGACGCGGTAGATTGATCCGCTCGCCCCCCGGCAGGGTCTCGAACTGCATGAACACGAGGTTCCAGATCTCGACGAAGCGGTCGCCGTCGGCGTCCGGCGAGCCGGGCGGGCCACCGGGAATGTGCTCGCCGTGATCGTAGAAGATCTCGGAGCACGGGCCGCAGGGCCCCGTGTCGCCCATCGCCCAGAAATTATCGCTGGTGGCGATGCGGACGACCCGCTCGTCGGGCAGGCCGGATATCTTCTTCCACAGATCGAAGGCTTCGTCGTCGTCGTAATAGACGGTGACGGTCAGGCGCTTTTTCGACAGATCAAAGTCGCGCGTCAGCAGCGTCCAGGCGTATTCGATCGCAAAATCCTTGAAATAGTCGCCGAACGAGAAGTTGCCGAGCATTTCGAAGAACGTATGATGGCGCGCGGTATAGCCGACGTTGTCCAGGTCGTTGTGCTTTCCGCCGGCGCGGACGCATTTCTGCGCGGTGGCGGCGCGCAGGTAGGGGCGTTTCTCGACGCCGGTGAAGACGTTCTTGAACTGCACCATGCCGGCGTTGGTGAACAGGAGGGTCGGATCGTTGCGCGGGACGAGCGAGCCCGACGGCACGATCTCGTGCCCGCGCCCGGCGAAGAAGCGGAGAAAGCTCGATCGAATCTCGTTGACGCCGCTCATGAACACGCTGCCTCGAGGGTTTTTCCAGGCGCTTTCTAGAGCACGGCCGCGCCGAGCGCCAACGGGATTCACGCAACAACGCGTCTGACGGGCCTGACAGGCTCAACAGAATTGCCGAGGAATCGTTGCGCCGTTCGGACCGATAGGGCGAGTTCGCCGCGATGCATCCTGAGATTTTATGGCGCGGCATGAGGGAACATACGGACTGCATTGTCCAAGGTTCTTTCGAGCTCGATTTGAATGGGGTGGGACGCTCTTCAGGCAGCCGTGCCGGACTTGTTGGAGGAGCTTCGCGCGTAAAAGTGTCCAGGGCGGAAGCGTCCCTCCCCTTGACTCTTGGCCCGCTTGGATCAAAACTGGAACAAAGAACGAACAGAAAGGCGAGAACGAAATGTCGCTTGGCGGCAGTGCGGAGATGGCGCGTTTGCGGCGCGCGGTCGCTCAGATCGAGGGGGCGGGCCGGAATGCGGCCGCGCTCAGCGAGCGCGGCTACAGCGCCACGCGGCGCCTGTCGGTCGCGCCCGCGTTCGATCGCGCGCTCGGCGGAGGGCTCGCCGACGACGCCCTGCATGAGATCGTCCCGGCGAGCCCGATGGACGGGGCGGCGGCGATGGGCTTCGCGCTCGCGCTCGCCGCGCGGCTCCTCGATGAGCGGGAAGCTTCGGGACTCCTGATCAGCGAGGCGTTCATGGAGCGCGAGGCGGGGGCGCTCTATGGGCCGGGCCTCGTCGCGCACGGGCTGCCGCTCGGGCGCCTCGTCTTCGTCCGCGCCCCTGACGCCGACATGGGTCTCTGGGCGATGGAGGAGGCGCTCAAATGCGGGGCCCCGGCCGTCGTCGTCGCCGAGATCTGGAGCCTCAAGGGCTACAGTCTCACGGCCTCCCGCCGCCTGCTCATCGCCGCGCGAAAGGGGCGGACGCCGGCGCTGCTCATGCTGGCGAGCGCCTATGGCCAAGCGGACAGGCTGTCGAGCGCGGCCGAGACGCGCTTCGAGATCGCCGCCGCGCCGAGCGCGAAAATTCCCGCGGCGGCGGGTCGGGACCTGCCCGGCCCCTTCGCCTGCACGGCGCGGCTCGTCAAGGCGCGCCTCGGCGGCGCCTCCGCAGGCGCGATCGCTGCTCGCGCCGCCGCGGTCCATAGCCCATCGGAAGACGGGCGTCCTTCCGGACGCTCTACGGACCGCGGCTACATGGCGCGGCTACACGACCCAAGGCAGGCGGTCAGGCTCGAATGGCGAAGTGAGGAGAGGACTTTTGACGACCCGGCGATTTCTCTCTCTCTGGCTGCCGCGTCTGGCGACGGACCGCGCGCGGCGGCTCGAGGCCATTGACCGGACGGCGCCGCTCGCGGCGATCGCCAGGGTCGACAATGCGCAGAGGCTCGTCTGCGTCGACGCCAACGCCGCTGGGCTCGGTCTGACCGTTGGCCTTTCGCTTGCAGATGCGCGCGCGCGTCAGCCCGCCCTCGTCGCGGTCGAGGCGAATCCAGCGGAAGAGGCGCGGCTTCTCGAGCGCCTGTGCGACTGGTGCTCGCGCTTCACCCCGCTCGCCGCGCTCGATGGGCGCGACGGGCTGATGCTCGATATTTCCGGCGTCGCCCATCTCTTCGGCGGCGAACAGGCGCTGATCGACGAGGGCCTCGCCCGCCTCGCAGCGTTCGGCATTACGGCTGCGGCGGGGGTCGCCGGCAATCCGCGCGCGGCCTGGGCCCTCGCCCGCTTTTCGGCGCAAAAGATCGCGCCCGAGGATTTGAGCGACAAGGCCTTCGCACGCCTCTTCCACGACCTGCCGCTCGCCGCCCTCGGCCTCGACGACAAGACGGTGGCTGACATGGCCCGTGCTGGCCTGAAACGGGTGGTCGACATCGCGCTTAGGCCCCGCGCGCCGATCGTGGCGCGGTTCGGCGCAACGCCGGTGGCGCGGCTCGACGAGCTCAAGGGCCTCGCGCGCTCGTCGATCGCGCCGCGCTTCCCGCCTCCCGAGTTCTGCGCCGAGCGGCGCTTCGCCTCGCCCATCGAGACGGTCGAGGCGATCGAGGCGAGCTTACGCAAGCTTGCCGACGATCTCGTGGTTCTGCTCGAGCGACAGGCCAAGGGAGCAAGGCGGATCGAGCTCGAGCTCTTTCGCGTCGACGGGTGCGTGCGCCGCATCGAGGTCGGCGCTTCCCGGCCGCTCAACGAAGCGCGCGCTTTTCTCCGCCTGTTCGCCGAGAAGCTCGCGAGCCCGCACGAGGATGCGATCGACGCGGGCTTCGGCGTCGACCTCGTGCGCCTCTCGTGCATCGCCGCCGAGCCGCTCGCGCCCTCGCAGGCCGAGCTCGAGCGGGCCCACGAGGCCGAGCGGGCGCGCGCGCTCGCCGATCTCATCGACCGCCTGAGCGCGAGGCTCGGGCCGCGCGGGGTGACGCGGCGCGCGCTCATCGAAGCGCATTTGCCCGACGAGGCAGAGCGGGCGGCCCCGGCGGCATTCCCCTCTCCCCTTGCGGGAGAGGGGTCAGGGGTGAGGGGTCCGCCCAGAAGGGCGCTAGGCGCTTCCGCGCCCGACCCCTCAGCCGGCGCGGCTCCGCCGCGCCACCTTCTCCCGCAAGGGGAGAAGGGAGCCCCGACGTGCCCGCTGAGACTCTTCGTCCGCCCCGAGCCGATCGACGCGCTCGCCGAAGTGCCGGCCGGGCCGCCCTTGCGCTTCCGCTGGCGGCGCATCCTGCACGACGTCGCCGCCATCGAGGGCCCCGAGCGCATCGCTCCGCCCTGGTGGCGCCGCCCCGACGCGCCGACGCGCGACTATTTCCGCGCCGAGGATTCGCACGGCCGCCGCTTCTGGCTCTACCGCGAGGGCCTCTGGGGACAAGAGACGCAAAGGGCGAAATGGTTCATCCACGGGGTGTTCGGCTGAATCCCTTCTCCCGCTTGCGGGAGAAGGTGGCCGGCGAAGCCGGCCGGATGAGGGCAAGAAGAGGAGACAGTCATGCGCAACGACGTCCCCATTTCCGCAAAATCCCGCGCTCGCGCCATGCGCCGCGAACCGACGGAGGCCGAGCGCAAGCTCTGGTACGCCCTGCGCGATCGCCGCACGCAGGCGCTCAAGTTCCGCCGGCAGGTTCCCATTGGCGCTTATGTCGTCGATTTCGTTTGTTTTCGAGCATCGCCTCATCATCGAATGTGACGGCTTTCAACATGCCGACGATCCTCGTGATGTTCGGCGTGATGATTGGCTTCGCGCCCAGGGCTTCGCCGTAGTGCGTTTCTGGAATCACGAGATCATGCATGAACGAGAGAACGTGCTGAATACAATTCTCTCTCGATGTGATCTGCAATGGTAAAGCATCTTCGCCAGATTCCCCTCTCCCCTTGCGGGAGAGGGATCAGGGGTGAGGGGTCGACGCCGCGAGGCGCGCTTTATCGCGGCGCTGTCTCGCTGGACCCCTCATCCGGCGCTTCGCGCCACCTTCTCCCGCAAGGGGAGAAGGGGATCCGAGTCGACGAGCGCCGCAGCGGCTTCACAATGCTTCCTTCTCTCGCAAAACCCTGCGAATGCTGGGTATCTGTCGCTGCCCAACGCGGGCGAAGGGAATGATCCGCCTCGAGCCGCTCTTCGCCGAACTGGCGACGATGACGAATTTTTCGTTCCTGCGCGGGGCCTCGCATCCGGAGGAGATGGTCGCCCGCGCGGCCGAGCTCGGGCTCGCCGGGATCGGCGTCGCCGACCGCAACACGCTCGCCGGCGTCGTGCGCGCGCATGTCTTCGCCCGCGAGAACAAAGCGGCGCTCGCGGGTATGCGGGTCGTCGTCGGCGCACGGCTCGCCTTCGACGACGGAACGCCGGACATCCTCGCCTATCCGAAGGACCGCGCCGCCTACGGCAGGCTCTGCCGGATTCTCACGGTCGGCAATTTGCGGGCGGAAAAGGGCGAGTGCCATTTGCGCGTCGAGGACCTCATCGAGCACGGCGAGGGGCTGCAGATCGTGGCGCTTCCTCCCCTCTCCCCTTGCGGGAGAGGGATCGGGGGTGAGGGGTCCGGCGCGCCAGCGCCTCGCGCGAGCGCCTTACGGCGCGACCCCTCATCCGTCGCGGCTTCGCCGCGCCCCCTTCTCCCTCAAGGGGAGAAGGGGGCGTTCTCCCGCCTGCGCGAGGCCTTCGGCAAACGCCTGTGGATCGGCGCCAGCCTGACGTACGGCGAGGAGATGCGCGGGGCGTTGGCCAGGCGGGCGGCGCTGGCGCGAACGGTCGGCGCGCCGCTCCTTGCAACCAACGACGCGCTGATGCATGCGCCCGAGCGACGCGCCCTCGCCGACGTCCTCTCCTGCATCCGCGAGAAGACGACGCTCGAGGCCGCCGGCCGCCTGACCCAGGCCAACGCCGAGCGCCATCTGAAGGCCCCGCGCGAAATGGCGCGGCTTTTCGCCGAGGCCCCGTCGGCCATCGAGGAGACGATCTGCTTCCTCGATGGCCTCGCCTTCAGCCTCGATGAGCTGGCGCACCGCTATCCGGAAGAGCTGCGCCAGGGTTTTGCGACGCCGCAGGCCGCGCTCGAAGCCTTCGCGATTGAAGGCGCGAGGACGCGCTATCCCGAGGGCGTGCCGGAACGCGTGCGCGAGGCGCTGAGGCACGAGCTCGCGCTCATCGCTTCGCTCGCCTACGCGCCCTATTTCCTCACCGTGCACGACATCGTGCGCTTCGCCCGCTCGCGCGGCATCCTGTGCCAGGGGCGCGGCTCGGCGGCCAATTCCGCGGTCTGCTTCTGTCTCGGGATCACCGAGGTCGATCCCGCCCGCTTCGATCTTCTGTTCGAGCGCTTCGTCTCGCCCGAGCGCAACGAGCCGCCCGATATCGACGTCGATTTCGAGCATGAGCGGCGCGAGGAGGTGATCCAGTACATCTATCGGCGCTACGGGCGCGAGCGGGCGGGGCTCGCCGCCGCGGTGACCACCTATCGCACCCGCTCGGCAATCCGCGAGACGGCCAAGGTCTTCGGCCTCTCGGACGACGTGATCACGACGCTGAATGGAGCCGCCTGGGGCCACGGCTCGTCCCCGATCGGCGAAGCCGACGCGCGCGCGGTCGGCCTCGACCCCGCCGACCCGACGCTCTCCCTCGCGCTTAAGATGGCCGACGAGCTCGCCGGCTTTCCGCGCCATCTCACCCAGCACTCGGGCGGCTTCGTCATCACCCGGGACCGGCTCGACGAGGTCGTTCCCGTCATGAACGCGGCGATGGAGGAGCGCACCACGATCGAATGGGACAAGGACGACCTCGACGCGCTGGGTTTGCTCAAGATCGACGTGCTCGCGCTCGGCATGCTGACGGCGCTGTCGAAGGGCCTCGATCTCTTGAGCCGGCATTACGGCGAGAGGCTTTCGCTCGCGACCATCCCGCCCGAGGAGGTCTGCGTCTACGCCATGATCCAGCGCGCCGACACGATCGGGGTGTTCCAGATCGAGAGCCGGGCGCAGATGTCGATGCTGCCGCGCCTCAAGCCCGAAAAATTCTACGATCTCGTGATCGAGGTGGCGATCGTGCGGCCGGGCCCGATCCAGGGCGACATGGTCCACCCCTATCTGCGCCGACGGCAGGGGCTCGAGGAAGTCGTCTATCCCTCGAGAGAGCTCGAGGCGGTGCTCAAGAAGACGCTCGGCGTGCCGCTCTTCCAGGAGCAGGCGATGAAGATCGCCATCGTCGCCGCCGGTTTCGCGCCCTCGGAAGCCGACAAGCTGCGCCGCGCCATGGCGACCTTCCGACGGGTCGGCACGATCAAGACCTTCGAGGTGAAGATGATCGAGGGCATGGCCGCCAGGGGCTACGACCGCGGCTTCGCCGAGCGCTGCTTCCGCCAGATCGAGGGCTTCGGAGAATACGGCTTTCCCGAGAGCCATGCGGCGAGCTTCGCCCTCCTCGTCTACGCCTCATGCTGGATGAAATGCCGCTACCCTGACGTCTTCGCCGCCGCGATGCTCAACTCCCAGCCGCTAGGCTTCTACGCCCCCGCGCAGCTCGTGCGCGACGCGCGCGAGCACGGAGTCGAGATGCGCGAGGTCGACGTGAACCTGTCCGATTGGGACTGCACCCTGGAAGCGTTACCCCCTCTCCCCGGGCTTGGGGAGAGGGTCGGGGTGAGAGGTCGCGCGGACCTTCCAGATGAGGATGGCGAAGCCCCTCATCCGTCGCCTTCGGCGATATCTTCTCCCCGCGAGCGGGGAGAAGGGATTCACCCCCGCCACGCCTCAATGGCGCCCTTCATCCGCGCGACTCACGCCGTGCGGCTGGGCCTGAGGCAGATCGTCGGAGTCAAGGAGGACGACATGCGCCGTCTCGTCGAGCAGCGGGGACTGGGCTACGATTCGGTGCGCGATCTCTGGCTCAGGAGCGGCTGGAGTTCGGCCGCGCTGGAGAAGCTCGCCGACGCCGACGCCTTTCGCTCGATCGGCCTCGACCGGCGCCAGGCCTTATGGGCGGTGCGCGGTCTCGATAAGGTCGGGGACCAGGACGATCTGCCGCTGTTTTCCGTCTCGGAGCCGACGCGCGAGACGGAGCCCGACGCAAAATTGCCGCCGATGCCGCTCGGCGCGCATGTAGTCGAGGACTACCGGCGCCTGTCGCTGTCGCTGAAAGCCCATCCGACCTCATTTATGCGCGCGCGCCTCTCCGCGCGCGGGATTCTGCGCTCGGACGCGCTCGCCAAGGTCAAGAGCGGCGAGCGCGTGACGGTCGCCGGCCTCGTCTTGGTGCGTCAGCGGCCCGGCACCGCCAAGGGCGTCATCTTCATGACGCTCGAGGACGAGGCGGGCGTCGCGAATGTCATCGTGTGGCCGAAGGCGTTCGAGCGCCTGCGCGCCATCGTGCTCGGCGCCCGCTTCGTCGCGACGACTGGCAAGCTGCAGAGCGAGCAGGGCGTCATCCACATCGTCGCCGACCGTATGGAGGATCTCACGTCGTGGCTGGGCTTGCTCTCGGAGGCCGGAGGCCAGATCGACGCGACGGCCCGCGCCGACGAGGCGAATCGGCCGCAATTGGCGATGGCGCAGAAGCGGCAGGGCAATCGTTTCGCCCAGACGCCGCGGCTTGACGCGCCACGTCCGCCGTCCGACTTGGCTTCCGAGATCATCGAGGCGCGGCGGGCGATGCCGGCGGGACGGAATTTCCGGTGACTGCCGGAACGGCATCGAGCGGCCAGCTCCCTAGTCAAACGTTGTTCCGCAGGCGTCGACATCCTCGAGGTCAGCCGAGCGCTGACGGCGGGAACGAGTCGAGCAGGCAGCCGCAGGCGACTGGTTTCTCCGCGCCATTGTGGCGACACCTGGTCTCGCGCCCGAATAGGTCGCGGCGGCGCGGTCGCCTAATACGCTCCCTGTCCGATGAAATTGGATTGAGCATCCTTGCAGACGCCACAATTTGCTCGAGGGTCGCCGACTCCTGAGGGTCATTTTTCGAGGGTCAAACGGACGGAACGCGGCGCCGCACGGGCCCATCCGTGTTAAGCTGGCGCTAACTTTGGCGTCCTGATCAGAGGGACGCGCCAATTCCGCCGCAAAAAATCCTCAAGACGCCATTAAACCCCCGAGCTGAAGGTAACCGAATCATCATCAGACGCGCTCAATGAAGACAGACGCCGAACTGAAGTCAGAGAACGTTTCCGCGTACGGGGAAATCGGCGGACACAGCCAAGTTTCCGAACCGTCAATCGCGAAACCGCCGGAATCAGAGGCGGTGAGCCGGGTCGCCGCCGAGACCGGCGCGTCGGCAGAAGGTTCCCCCGCCGCCAGCGCCCGGGATGAAGGCCAGACGAAGGCGGTGATCGCTCAGCAAGTCGAGCCGTCCGTCGAGGCGGAGAAAATGCCTCCGGCCGGCGAGGCCGATAGAGACAAAGGAGCCGAGGCCGCGTCGGCGGCGGTCGCATCATCCGGCGCGACGCCGGTCAATCCTCTCGGGGACGCGCTGGCGGCCCTCGATCGCAAGGATTATGCGACGGCGAAGCGGCTTTTCGAGGCGCTCGGCCGCAAGGACGCGGCTGAATCGATCGAGAACGCATTGGCGGCCCTCGACCGCAAGGATTATGCGACGGCTCAGGGACTCTTCGAGGCGCTCGCACCCTGCAAGTCGGCGGCGCCGGGAGAGCCGATGGCGTCCGACTCTCAACGAAAGCCAGGAATGCCGCCAGTTGCAGTCATTCCGTTTGCGAAAGCGGCGGATCGCTGGCCACCGCCTCAGGCGGAAAAGGCAAAAAAGCGCCGTCTCAAGCCTCTTCTGCTTGGGACCGGCTTGGCGTTGTTCGCCGTCTTCGGCGCCTCTGCTTCTTATTATGGCCCGCGACTGAACTGGACGTTCGGCGCCACAAAAAGCCAAGCGGCCGCTGGTTTTACCTCGGCCTTTGCTCTCGTCAAGGCGAATCTGGAGGCGATCACGGGCTCGAAAGCGCGCGAGGAGCAGCGCGCCGCAATTCGCGACCTCAGCGCCGCGCTCACGCAAGTGACGATCAGGCTCGATCATGTCGAGCAGGATTACGAAGAGCGTTTCGATAAGCTCGGCGAGCGCATCGACCAGAATTCCTCCGTCAGATTCGCTGATATTGGGGCGAGGATCGACGAGCTCGAGAAGAAAGCCGCCGCGCCGGCGGCGCCCGCCTCCACGTCGTCTGCGCCCGTCTCCGAATACGCCAATGTCGAGGCGAGACTCGATCGATTGGAGAAGAGAGCCGTCATCGCGGCTGCGCGCGCCTCCGACAATGGCGATGTCGAGGCCAGGCTCGACCGGTTGGAGAAGAGAGCCGCCCTCGCGGGGGCTGCGCCCGCCCCCGGCTATGCCGATGTCGTGGCGAGGCTCGATCGATTGGAGAAGAGAGCCGCCGTCGCGGCCGCAAGCTCGGCCAAGCCCCTTCCGCCCGACGGGCCGAAACAATCGATGCTCACGGCGAGAGCGGAGCCTTCCGCCGCGGACCCAGTAGCCAAACCCGACAATCCGGGGCCTTTGCTCCGGAATTACAGCATCGAGGCGGTGCAGGGCGGCATGGCCGTGGTCGATGGCCGCTTTGGCCTGCAACAGGTGGGCCCCGGAGACTTCATCCCCGGGGCAGGGCGCGTTCTGCGGATCGAGAGACGAGGCGGCGCTTGGTTCGTCGTGACAAGCCGCGGCGTCATAGGGAGCGGTCAGGCGCCCGACTACTAATGGATCGAATGTAGCGCTGGGGCGCTCGCGCCGGCGGCGATAATTTATGTCGGCGCCCCGGTCCCATAGGAAATCGGACTGCGCTGTCGCGCCTGGCCGACCGGCTTCTGCGATGCGCCCGCGGCGGCGGCCCAAGATCTTGTGGCTCGCAGTCTCGGACCCCATGCAACTTCCGAGCGCGAATTGAGCCTTTTCAGCGCTTTGCGGCGCCATTTTGCGGGCGACTTTCGATCGGCGTGGGCTTCTTCGTGGATCCGGTCCGCGCGACCCGCCGGATCAACGCGCGGCGAAGGGCGCTAACGGCCTCGGCGAAAACAAACAGTCTCGACCTTCCCCCTGAGTGTGTAGGAACAAAAATAGAACATTGATCCGGCGCCGTCAAGGGAATTATTGGACAAAGCTGGCAAAGGACTCGGGCGTAACCGCTGGATCGCTTCGCGCTGACAAAAGGGCCGCTTTGCGGCGAATAAAAATCGGGCGTGCGGTGTTTCAGATGCGCGGGACAAACCCCCTAAGGTCCGACGCGAGATCGACTGACACGTCCCGTGGCGACATTGCCCGCGCCGGGCGGAAGCGAAGACCCAAGGAGCGCGAACATGCAGCGGAAAACACTTCTTGTTTCGATCGCCTTTCGAGCGCTGTTGATCGCTTGCGGCGCATTCGCGGCGGACGCCGCTCGGGCGGACGGTGGCCAGCAACCGTTCGCGCCGCAGTTCATCGTGTCGTCGACCATTCCGGCCAACGGCGACCTCAACCCCTACGGCGTCGCCATCGTGCCGGAGGGCTTTCCTTCCGGCGGGAAGATCGCGACCGGCGACGTGCTGGTCTCAAATTTCAACAATTCGAGCAACCTGCAGGGAACCGGCGTCACGATCATCAAGTTGAGGCCGACCGGGGCCGTCGCCCCCTCGGTTTCCCCCGGGCAGAGCGGCAACGCGACGACGTACTTCACCAGCAATCTGAACGGCGTCACGACGGCGCTCGGCATTTTGCAGCGCGGCTTCGTTCTGGTCGGAAACCTGCCCTCGACCGACGGCACGTTCAAGACGCACGGGCCAGGGGCGCTGCAGGTCGTCGACAGCAAAGGCAATCTCGTCACGACCTTCACGGACCCGAAATTTCTCGGCAGCCCATGGGATCTGACCATCAATGACGGCGGCGCGCATGCGCAACTGTTCGTGTCGAACGTGGTGAAGGGGACGGTGGCGCGGCTCGATCTGGCCGTCGGCTCCGGCGGCGTCTCCATACTGTCCAAAAACGAAATCGCCGATGGTTATGCGCACCACGGCAACCCCGTCGCATTCGTTCTCGGTCCGACAGGCCTCGCCTACGACAAGTACGCCGACGTCCTCTATGTCGCCTCTACCCTGGACAACGCGATCTACGCGGTTCCGGCCGCGGGAACGAGGACGTCGCCGCCGCCAGGCGGTAAGGGCAACCTCGTCTTTTCGGACCCGCATCTTCGCGGCCCCTTGGCGCTGGCCTTCACGGCGATCGGCAATCTGGTCACCACAAACGGCGACGCGGTGAATCCGGACCCCACTCACCCCAGCGAGATCGTTGAATTCACCAAGGCAGGCAAATTCGTGAGCGAGTCCAATGTCGACGCGAGCCAGGGCGGCGCCTTCGGCATCGCGATTCAGCCGTTCCCGTTCAAATTCGCCGCGGTCGACGACGTTCCCAACACCATAACTGTCTTTACCATCCCCTCCCCGTTCGGAGGCGCCTCCGCCCAGATCGCCGTAAGGCCAGCCGGAAAGTGATCAACCGAATCGGCTCCGAAGCTCCGGATGGCAATCAAGAGGGGCGGGATGAGCCCGCCCCGTTGATCTCACAGGGACGGTTTGCCCAGATGCGGGCCAGCAGAGGTCCGCAGGACCAGCCGGCCGGCCGCGGGAAGGTTCACATGCCGGGGTCGGACGCTGGACCTGACGTGGCCAAGTCGGTCGAAGAACCATATTCGGCGGCGCGCGAAAAGACGAGGAACCAAAAGAACGTATTTTCAATGAGAATCGCCGCCAGGGCAACGGCCGCCCCACCGATTACGTCAGTCAAGTAGTGAGCGCCGCAAAGCGGCACAGCGATGATCATTAATCCGTTGATTGCAATTGCGGCCCAACGCATGATCCGGACAGGCCAAACACTCCAAACAAACAGAAGGCCCATCTCAGCATGAAAGCTCGGAAAGGTGATGATGCCCTGCATCATGTCCAACGGAATTTTAGGGCTCGCGCTCCGCAAATTGATAATATCGCTGATATGGCTGCCAGTCGCAGCCGGAAAGAAGTTTGATGCGTTTGCTGTTTCAGGAATGCTAAAATAATGATAAGGGCCAAGCGTGGGAACTAGCGCCGCCATAATCAACGTAATGAGCAGCGCCATTTGCGTAACAAAGCACAGACGTTGCATTCGAATCTCAAGAAAAGAGATGGATTGTACGCACGTAAGTAATCCAAGCTGGACAGGCAGGCTGTATGAATAGACAGCACGAAGAGCGTTTTCCAGCAAGGAGTGCGCGTTCAACCAATCATACCATGCAGCCCAATTGAAACCGAGACTTGAGTCCACCCCGGCGATAAGGCCGTCGCGGAAAGGAACCTTGGCAGCCCAGAACTGGCTGGTGTAACTCAGGAGCGTCGAAGAGAAATGGACTATCACAATCAAGCATACCGTATTGAGCAGGATAGCGAAAAATTGATCCTTCCATAGCGATGTTATAATAAGTAAAAGTGTTATGAGGAGGAGCAATACTGTTCCTGATGGAGCTTTGACCTGGAGTGAAAAACCGAGACTCGAATTCAACATCGTCACTGAGGAAGCAAAAATAAACGCGGCGCTCAATCCCCAATTTAGTGAGCTAATCGTTATGTATGTGCGCCACTCTTGAGAGGAGAAATTAGCAGTGGGAAAAGGCTTCCGCTTCAAGGCGCGCCATGACATTGAAGAGCCACTCCATTGCTGATGTTTTTTTGAAGGGACGAAGGCGCGAAGCGAACGCTTGGCGCTGGCCTCGTTACCTTTGCAGGGTTTCCTCAACTGACCAGTTTCAGGCGGCAACTGCAGGAGCTTCGCATTTGTTCCACTCACTGGATTAAGCTTGACGATGAGGCGCGCCGCTGAAGCGGTCGTCGGCCGACGTGGAGCGCCAGAAGCTTTCAAGTCGAATAAATCGCATAACACCGGTGTTCCCATTCCGGACATGGAATCAGCGCTTCTCGATGTCCCAACGAGGAGAACTGTCATGGCGTTCGAAAAAATCCGCAGACTGGATCTTGCTCGTGCGGCAATCTTGTCAGTTTTGGCGCTCATTACGGTTCCGGGCGCCGCTCGAGTTTCGGCCGCGACGGCTCCGCCCTCTTTCGCCACAGCCTACAGTGTCCCGTACAGCGACTCGGTGGCCGAGAGCATCAGCCAGAGGAGCAACGGTGGTTTCGCTGTGGGCGCAGTATACGGAAACGCAACACTCCTGAGGGTCGATTCAAGCGGAAACATACAATCACAGATGCAGTACAGCTATGGAAACGGTTCGCAAAACATCGCGCTGAACATCCTCAAGTCGACCTCGGACAGGGGGCGCCATCTTCGCCGGGCAACCCCAATCCGGCTGCCCAGCCCAGAACCTGCAGGCCTGCGGGGAAATCGTCAAAGTGGACTCGACCGGGAAAGTTCAATGGGCCAACGACCTGCTATTCGCCACTTCTCCCTCTTCTCCGCCCCCAAAGACTTGGCCCTTCGACGTTCAACAGACCAGTGATGTGGGCTTTGTCCTCGTCGGCTACGCGACCGCGCCCGGCTCGATTTACAATCCATGGATCGCCAAATTGAGCTCCACCGGGCAATTACAGTGGACGCACTTATTCGTCGACTCGAACAGCTACTATAGCTCAGCCTACTCAGTCCGGCAGACAGCAGACAGCGGCTATCTTGTCGGAGGCGTGGTCACCTACAGTGTCACTCCCTCTTACTCCGAATCCGAGATCATCGTCTTCAAGCTCGACTCGACAGGAACGCTGGTCTGGCAGCACAACTACGCGGCCGGAGAAGACGCCTACCTCCAATCCCTAGCCTTAACCTCCGACGGCGGAGCTATTGTCAGCGCGACGATTTACACACAAGCTTCAACCAACAACTACCCACTTATGTTGAAGCTCGATTCAACCGGAAAGGTACAGTTCGCCGAGACCGTTCTTCCAACAGGCGACATTAGCGACCTAAACATGGAAGGGGTTCAGCAAACGACTGACGGAGGATACGCATTCGCGGGCTACTACTTCCAGAATTCGGTCTACACCGAAAGAGCCTGGCTCGTCAAAACAGATTCCGCTGGCAAAGTGCAGTGGAACAAGATCTACGGTCCAGATGTTGAGTATTCCGATCGGTACTTCTACTCCTTCCAGCAGACCAGCGACGGCGGGTTCATCGCCGCGGGCTCCACGAACCAGTTCAACGGCGGCGACAATTCGACATGGCTGGTAAAGACGAATTTCAACGGCGCCATCTCGAACTGCACTGATGTCCATAACGATTCAGCGACAACCAGCTCAATCACGGTAACGATCTCGAACGGGAGCCTAGCAGCAGTCAAAGACGGCGTCTCCTACGTTGCAGACAACAGCCGAATCCTATCCAGCGCACCCCTCACAGCAACCACGGAGTGCAAGTAGCAGCGGTTTTTGTCTCGCAAACGCCTCCGGCGGCCTGCGCGCGCCGACAAGATCCGTGCGAT
Source organism: Roseiarcus sp. (assembly GCA_035656495.1). Classification (GTDB taxonomy): domain Bacteria; phylum Pseudomonadota; class Alphaproteobacteria; order Rhizobiales; family Beijerinckiaceae; genus Roseiarcus. Next base: position 12,860 of record DASRSL010000193.1, on the reverse strand, counting down.
TTCGACCGCCGCGGCCCGGCCTCATACTGCCCAAGAGGCGATTTGACTGGTGTTAGCCGCGGACATCGACGTCCGGACGCCCGGCGGCCATGTTGACGGATAGGCGTTAGAATGCGTTGTTGCGGGCCGACGCCCGTCGGCCCGCACGGCCGCTCGGGCCGTTCAGTAGCAAATGTTCACCAGACGCCGGCCGACGTAGGCGCCGTATCGGTACACGGGACGGTACACCCAGCAGCCGTAGTCGTAGCCATAGTACGGATACGTAGCGGCCGCGCCGATGATAGCGCCAGTCGCGAACCCGCACCAGCCGCCCCGGCAACCGCCGGGACCCCCGACGAACACGTTGCGGTTGATGAAAAAGTCGCGGTCGACGAAGCGACGACGGAAGAAGTCGTCACGGTCGAAGAAGCCGCGATGGAAACCGAAGCCGCCGGGGTGGAAGGCGCTCATGCCGGGACGGAAGGCTCCCATGGCGGGACCATGGAAGCCGCCGAAGCCGCCATGGAAGCCGCCGAAGCCGCCGCCGTGAAGCATCGCGGCGCCGGCAGGGGCGCTCGTCAAGGTTGCGGCAGCCGACAACGCGATCGTCGCCACGCCGGCGACTAGCGATTTGGGAATTGAAACGCGCATCGCTCCTCACTCCTCCAATCCCCCAGCCGCCCGATTTGGATCGGACACGCCGTGGAAGCGCTGCGCACGTCGAGCGCTCCACAGGGGTCCAATGAGTAGAAACACTCGGCGACGCGAAACTATTCGACCTGCGCGTCGAGCTCCAGAAATTCCGGGGCGGCGGTTCGCTTGGATCCAACAAGGTCCGCAACGATGGAGCTTTCCAGGAGCAATTTCCAGCTATTCCGACGAATAAATGCGCGAACAGCCGTGTTTGCGTCTCGGCGGGAGATTGTGGGATTCGTTGCCTTTAGTTCTCTTTAGTTCTCGATGATTGCACCCTCCCGCCGGAGACAAGGCCAACCGAGGGAGATGAACCATGCGAAAGCTGCGGCGCGACCCAGATTTTTCCACTTCTTCCAACCGGCGCGCATTCCTTCAAAGAGGACTGGCTGCAGGCGCCGCCGGCGCCGGACTCGCCCTTCTCGGAGACCGGCCGCCTGCGCTGGCAGACGATAACGGCGGTCTCAGCAAAGGGGACGCGGCCCTGCTCCGCTTCGCCGCCGCCGTCGAAATATTGGAAACCGACTTCTGGATCCAATACAACGAGCTCGGCGGAATCCAGGACGACGAGGTCCCGGGCGGCAGCGGAAATCCCCTCTACACCGCCAGGTTGCAAAAGCTCGACTCAGACTTTCCACAATACATCCACGACAACACCGACGATGAGATCTCACACTTCAAGTTCCTTAATGCGTACCTGGAATCGAAAGACGCTGCCCCGGCCAATCTCGACAAGTTTCGCACTTTGCAGGGCAGCACAGCGACCGGGTCGAGCGGAAAGCCGCGGCTCACCAACCTCATGGAGCTGACGATCGACACGAGCTGGTGGACGCGCTACCGCAGCAGCGACAACAACCCCGACCTAGACCCGCTTTTTCAGTTCCCCCAAGCCGTGCCGGACTTGTTCAAAGGACCGCATACGGCGATCCCGAGAAGCGACGCCGACCTGTCGCCGCCCCGCCATATCCAGGCCATCGCCAACACGGCGGGGTTCCACATGCCGACGATCGAGCAAGGCGGCGCCACCCTCTATCCCGGGATGGCGCAGCGGGCGTCCAGCGTAGAGGTCTTGCGGATCCTGATCAGCATCGGCCCGACCGAGACGATGCACTTCCAGACCTGGTCGGACAAGGCGGGCAATGCGCCGCCGCTGACCGATCCCACGAACGGGCTGACCTTCCCCAACCTCAACGCGCCTCCCTTCGGGGGAGAGACCTTCCAAACCAACCTGATTATGCCTGAGCCGTGCCCATTCCTCAGCCGATCGCTCCCCAAATGCTCGGTCATTCGCCCGACCGAAACAAAGGGGGTCGCGATGGGGGTAGTCAAATTCCTGACGGCGATGGGGCTGTTCATCGGCCAGCCTCCGCAGTTCTTCGACCTGTTGCGGCAGTACGCGACCGAGGCGGACGCCGCCAGGCGCGAGATCGAAGACTGATCTGACGGCAATTCGAGCTTGCTCGGCGGAGCGGCCTCAATCTGCCCCGCCCATGCAAACCTATCGGGCGCCCGGCGCCGCCTCGGCCAGCTTCCGCACCTCGCGATAGCGTCGCACCGCGGCGCGGGCGGCCTCGTCGCGGCTCAGGAGCTCGAACGACTCGTCGTCCGCCTCAGTCGAAGGGCTGAGCGCCTTGTCCGTGTAGGCGAAGCGCTCCGGATCTGCGGCGATGCACTTTCCGATAGCGTGGAAGGCCATGAACTCGCGCGCGATCGCCACGGTCTTGGCCACGGTCTCCCGCCAGAAGCGGGGATAGAAAGCGAGCAGGTTCTCGCGCTCGAGACCCGGCCTGCGGTCGCGCCTTCGCTTGAGCCTCAAGAACCCGCCGTCCATCGGGTGCAGGCCCTCGCGTGCTATGCAGTGGCGGAAGAAGGCGAGGCCGTCGAGCGTCCGCCGATAGCCGATGCCGAACGCCTCTCCCCTCCTCATCACGGTCTCGAAATGCTCCGGCGTGTAATACGCGTCCCAAGCCTTGTGGAGGATCTCCTCCCACTCCGACGTCGACATTTTGGGATGGCGGGCCACGACCTGGTTGAGATCGTACTTGTTCATGTCCGGGTCCATCCAGCCTCCCGCCGCCGCGAGCTTCTGGTGGTCCTCCGAGCCGGGCAAGGGCGTCAGAACCATGAATTCGATGAGATCCAGCGGCAGCTCCCGCTTGATGATCTCGATGTCGCGCAGGATCGATTCCGGCGTATCGTTGGGGAAGCCGAGGATGTAGCCCGCCATCGTGAGGATGCGCGCCTTCTTGGCGGCGAGAAACAGCTCGCGATATTCCGCGATCTTGTTCTGCCGCTTCTTCATCGCGATCAGCGTGTCCGGATTGATGTTCTCGAGGCCGACGAACATGTTGAGCACGTTGGCGCGGCGGCATTTCTCGATGAAGTTCGGGATCTTGTGGCACTGGGTGTCGACCTGGATGGTGAGCCGGATCGGCCCGATCCGTTCGACCTCCCTGAGATGGATGATCCGATCGAGGATCGCCTCCCAGTCCTTGTTGCGGGCGAAATTGTCGTCGGTGACGAAGAAACTGGGGACGCCCTGAGCCACGTTGCGGCGGATGACCTGCTCGATGTCATCGGGCGATCGCCGGCGCGACTTCCTTCCCTGGACGTTGATGATCGTGCAGAACGAGCACTGGAAGGGGCAGCCCCGGCCGGCGTCGAAGCTCGCTGCGCCGTGCAGGATCTCGCTCGGCATGTAAGGCACGGGCGTCCCTTCGATGCCGGGCAGATCGCCGAGATAATTGTAAATGGGCTCGAGGCGCCCGTTGGCGGCGTCGGCGATGACCGTGTCGAGCCGGCCTTCCGCCTCCCCGGCGAAGAGCGAGCAGCCGATGTCGAGCGCACGCTTCAAGTCCGCATCCATCTCCGGCAGCATTGCGAGGCAGCCCGAGACGTGGAACCCGCCGACGACGACGGGAACGCCCGCAACTCGGAGGGGCCCTGCGATGTCGAGCGCGCGCGGGAACTGGTTCGACTGCACCCCGACCAGCCCCACCATCCCGAGCCGCCCGGCTCGCGCGATCCGCCTGATGATCGCATTCGTCCGGACCCGCGTGTTCGTCTCGTCGATCGCGGTGATGACGATGTCGACGTCGGGACCGAGGACGCGACGCGCGGCGCAGTCGGAGGCGAGGCCATGCAGCGCCGCCAGCGTGTTCGAGGGAATGAGCGACCGCCACCACTGGATGACATAACCGTCGCGATCGTAGTGCGACGGCTTGATCAGGACGAGCTCAAAACGTCGCTTGGCGGCCATGTGACGTTTCCCCGTCCCCGCGATCCGCGCTTCAGCCTCCGCCAGTTTGGCGAAACTTTCAAGTGGCTGTCGCGATTCCGCCGATGATCGTCTCGATCACCTGCGCCTTCGCCCGCTCGAAGGCGGCGTCGTCGAGCGGAAAGCCGCCGTTCAGCGTCGCCATCTCGTGCGCCGCGTTGGCGTATTGCTGGGTGGTCGCCCAGATCATGTAGAAGAGGACCTTCGGCTCGATCGGCTTGAGCTTTCCCGCCGCGATCCAGCGCTTGACCGCATTTTCGCGCGAGGCGACCCAGTCGGAGAGCGTGGTGTCGAGAAAGTCCTGGATGATCGGCGCGCCCCGCATGATCTCGGCCGACCAGATGCGCGAGGCGAGCGGCATCGCGCGCGCGAGATCCATCTTGGCGCCGATATAGGCGGCGAGCGCCTCGCGCGGGTCCTCGCTCGCGTCAAAGGATTGCGCGGCGGCGAGCCAGGCGGTCAGCACCCGTTCCACCACGCAGCGATAAAGCGCCTCCTTGGTGGGAAAATAATAGTGCAGGTTCGCCTTCGGCACGCCGGCGCGCTTGGCGATCGCCGCCGTCGTCGCTCCCGAAAATCCCTGTTCGGCGAAGATCGCCTCGGCCGCTTCAAGCAGCGCCCGTTCGTTTTCCGCGCGCACAGTCGGCCTGCGATTGCGCTGATCCATCCGCTCCCCTGAAATGCCGGCGATCGGCCCTCGGCCGCGGCGGAGCCCCGCGCTCGCCGGCGCCGAAACGATGGGCGTTTCGCCCAAGGTTACGTCATTTGACCATTTGGTCAAATTTATAATAGCGTCGGAAATTGGCAGGAGGGCTCGGGATGGCGGATCTGTCCAACGTGCGGGTCAATGGGGCGAGGCTCTGGGATTCGCTGATGGAGATGGCCAGGATCGGCGCGACGCCGAAGGGCGGGTGCAAGCGGCTCACCTTGACCGACCTCGACAAAGAAGGCCGCGAGCTCTTTCGCGGCTGGTGCGAACAGGCCGGCTGCACGGTCAAGGTCGACGAGATGGGCAACATGTTCGCGCGGCGCCCCGGACAAGACGACGCGCTCGCCCCGGTCATGATGGGCAGCCATCTCGACACCCAGCCGACCGGAGGCAAATTCGACGGCGTGCTCGGCGTGCTCGGCGCGCTCGAAGTCGTGCGCTCGCTTAACGACCTCAAGATCAAGACCCGTCGCCCGATCGAGGTCGCCAACTGGACCAACGAGGAGGGCTCGCGCTACGCGCCTGCGATGATCGCCTCGGGCGTATTCGCCGGCGTCTTCGACAAAGAGTTCGCCTATTCCCGACTCGACGGAGAGGGCAAGGCGCTCGGAGACGAGCTCGCGCGCATCGGCTTCAAGGGACGCCAGCCGGTCGGCAGCCACCCGGCGCACGCCTTCTTCGAGCTGCACATCGAGCAGGGGCCGATTCTCGAGGACGAGGCTATCGACGTCGGCGTCGTCACCCACGGCCAGGGCCAGCGCTGGTATGAAATTCGCTTGACCGGCTTCGAGAGCCATGCCGGCTCGACGCCGATGCCGCGGCGCAGGGACGCCCTTCTCGGCGCCGCGCGGATCGTCGAGCTGGTCAATGCGATCGGCCTCAAAAACGCGCCGCTCGGCGTGTCGACCGTCGGGATGCTGAACTGCTATCCGAATTCACGCAACGTCATTCCCGGTGAAGTGTTCATGACTTGCGAGTTCCGCCATCCGGTCGACGAGACTCTCAGCGCCATGGACGCGAGCTTGCGCGCAGGCGTCGAGGAGATCGCCGGGAAGATCGGCCTCGCCTTCGATCTCGAGCAGATCTTCTATTATCCGCCGGTCGCTTTCGACCTTTCCTGCGTCGACGCTGTCCGGCGCGCCGCAAAGCATTTCGGCTATTCGTACCGGAACATCGTCTCCGGCGCCGGGCACGACGCCTGCTACGTCGCGCGCGTCGCGCCGACCTCGATGATTTTCACCCCCTGCGTCGGCGGCGTCAGCCACAACGAGACCGAAGACATCAAGGAGGAATGGTCGACCGCCGGCGCCAACGTGCTGATGCACGCCGTGCTGGAAAAAGCCGAAATCGTATCGTGACAGTCATCGGCGGCGCCGAAGACGCCGCCCGAGAAGCCCAAGGGAAGACCATGTCGCTCGTCATCAAAGGCGGAACGATCGTCACCGCGGACCGGACCTACAAGGCCGACGTGCTGGTCGAAGGCGAAACCATCAAGGCGATCGGCGAGGATCTGAGGGGCGATAGCTCCCTCGACGCCTCCGACTGCTTCGTCATGCCGGGCGGCGTTGACCCGCATACCCATCTCGACATGCCCTTCATGGGCACCAATTCCGCCGACAATTACGAGAGCGGCACGAAGGCGGCGCTCTCGGGCGGCACGACGATGGTCGTCGACTTCTGCATCCCGAACCGCAACCAGCCGCTGATGGAGGCCTTCGCCGATTGGGAGAGGCGCTCGAAGGACGCCGTCGCCGACTATTCCTACCACATGTGCATCACCTACTGGAACGATGAGGTGCGCGAGGACATGGCCAAGGTCGTCCGGGCGGGCGTGACGACTTTCAAGCATTTCATGGCCTACAAGGGCGCGCTGATGGTCAACGACGAGGAGATGTTCGCCTCCTTCGTCCGCTGCGCCGAGCTCGGCGCGATGCCGCTCGTCCACGCCGAGAACGGCGACATCGTCTACGCGCTTCAGCAACATTACATGACGAAGGGCGTTACGGGGCCGGAGGGCCATGCCCTGTCGCGCCCGCCGGACGTGGAAGGGGAGGCGGCGAACCGGGCGATCATGCTCGCCGATCAGGCCGGCGTGCCGCTCTACGTCGTGCACACCTCCTGCATCCAGGCGCACGAGGCGATTCGCCGCGCCCGGGCGCTCGGAAAGCGCGTCTACGGAGAGCCGCTCATCCAGCATCTCGTGCTGGACGAGAGCGAATATTACAACGAGGACTGGCGGCACGCGGCCCGGCGCGTCATGTCGCCGCCCTTCCGCGACAAGAGTCATCAGGACGATCTGTGGAACGGGCTGCGCGCAGGCTCGCTCCAGGTGGTCGCGACAGACCACTGCTCGTTCACCACCAAGCAGAAGGAGCTGGGCTTAAGCGATTTCACCAAGATCCCGAACGGCACCGGCGGCCTCGAGGACCGCATGCCGGTGCTGTGGACCATGGGCGTCGAGACCGGGCGGCTCACCCCGAACGAGTTCGTCGCGGTGACCTCGACCAACAGCGCCAGAATCCTCAATATGTACCCGCGCAAGGGAGCGATCCTGCCGGGTTGCGACGCGGACATCACCGTCTGGGACCCCAAGGCCAACAAGACCATCTCCGCCCGGACGCAGGTGTCGGTGATCGACTACAACGTGTTCGAGGGCACGAAAGTCACCGGCCTTCCGCGCTACACTCTGTCGCGCGGCGACGTCGTCTTCCGCGACGGCGCGGTTCAGGCGGAGCTCGGGCGCGGCAAGTTCGTCCGCCGAGAGCCCTTCGCCGCCGAGGCCCGGGCCTTGAAGCGGTACAAGGAATTCACCGCGCCCTCGGGCGTCGCGCGCTAAAGGAGAGTTGCCGAAGATGGACGTAGCGCCGACGCCATCGCCGGTCCGGGGCGGCGCCGTCAGGGCGCCGTCCGACGACGCGGTGATCGACATCAGCGGCGTGTCGCTGCGCTTCGACACGCGAGACGGGCCGGTGCAGGCGCTCAGCAATATCAACCTCAAGGTTTCGCGCGGCGAGTTCGTCTCGCTCATCGGCCCTTCCGGCTGCGGCAAGACGACTCTCCTGCGCGCGGTCGCCGATCTCGAGGCGCCGACCAGCGGCGCAATCCGAGTCAACGGCATGAGCCCGCACGAGGCGCGGACGAGACGCGCCTACGGCTATGTCTTCCAGGCCCCGGCGCTCTATCCGTGGCGAACTGTCGCGCGCAATATCGCGCTGCCGCTCGAGATCATGGGCTTCGACAAGGCGGAGCGCGAGACCCGGGTCAAGAAGGGGCTCGACCTCGTCAACCTCACGGGCTTCGGGAACAAGTTCCCCTGGCAATTGTCGGGTGGCATGCAGCAGCGCGCCTCGATCGCGCGCGCGCTGTCGTTCGATCCCGATCTCCTCCTGATGGACGAGCCGTTCGGCGCGCTCGACGAGATCGTGCGCGACATGCTGAACCAGCAATTGCTGAGACTGTGGGAGGTGACCGGCAAGACGGTGCTGTTCGTCACCCACTCGATCCCCGAGGCGGTGTTTCTTTCGACCCGCATCGTCGTCATGTCGCCGCGGCCCGGCCGAATCTTCGATGTCGTCGAGTGCGACTTCCCGCGCGACCGGCAACTCGAGTTCCGCGAGACGCCGGAGTTCATGGCCGTAGCCAACCGAGTCCGGCACGGCCTGCGGCAGGGACATTCCTATGACGGGTAGGCCCTCCCCCGGAAGCGGGAGAGGGGGCGAATCCCCGCTTGCGGGAGAAGGTGGCGCCACAGGGCGTTCGAAAGAACGCCCGTCTTCCGACGGGCTATGGCGCCGGATGAGGGCGCGCTCATGAAATCCGCCCTTCCCATCCTGACAGTCATCCTCGCCATTCTCGCCGCCTGGTACGTCGCCGCGGCGCTGATGAACGCGCCGCTCCAGCGCGACGCCTACGCCAACGCCGGGCGGACCGACTATTCGACCCCTGACCTGATCGTCGATTCGCTCAACATGGAGCGGCCCAAGCTGCCCGGGCCCCATCAGGTTGTGGTCGAGCTCTATCGCCTCGTGTTCATGACCCCGCCGATGTCGAAGCGCAGCCTCGTCTATCATGGGATCATCACGTTGCAGGAGACGGTGATCGGCTTCCTCATTGGCGCCGCGCTCGGCATCGGGCTGGCGGTCGTCATCGTTTCGGTGAAATGGCTCGAGCGCTCGATGATGCCCTGGATCGTCGCCTCGCAAACCGTGCCCATCATCGCGCTCGCGCCGATGATCGTCGTCATCCTCTACCAGTTCAACATCACCGGGATCGCCCCCAAGGCGGCCATCGCCGCTTATCTTTCGTTCTTCCCGATCACGGTCGGGATGGTCAAAGGCTTCCGCTCGCCCGATCCGCTGCTACTCGACCTCATGCGCACCTATTCGGCGACGCGCGCGCAGACCTTCATGAAGCTGCGCGCGCCGGCGAGCGCGCCCTTGTTCTTCGCCAGCATGAAGATCGGCGCGGCCGCCGCGCTCGTCGGCGCGGTCGTCGCCGAAGTGACGAAGAGCGAGGACGGAGGACTGGGCGCGCGCCTGCTCGCCGGCTCCTATTACGGGCAGACGGTCCAGATCTGGGCGGCGCTGTTCGCCGCGGCGGCGCTGTCGGCGGCCCTGGTCGGGCTGGTGGGCCTCGTCGGCCGCATCACCGAGCGGCGCATGGGGGCGCATCCGTGAACGCGCGCGTAGCCAGGCTGCTCCCGCCGCTCGCCTTCGGGCTCGCGGTGCTCGCCTTGTGGGAAGCCGTGGTGCGGGTCCTCGGCGTGCCGCCGATCATCCTGCCCGCTCCGTCCGCCATCGCCGTCCGCTTTGCGGGGTCGATTCCGACGCTTGCCGCCGACTTCTGGCAGACGATCAAAGGGGTGCTCGCGGGCTATGTCGTCGGCTGCGGCTCCGGTTTCGCAGTCGCCGTCCTCATTGATCGCTCGCCCTTCCTCAAGCGCGGCCTCCTGCCGCTCGGCAACCTTGTTTCCGCGCTGCCGGTCGTCGGCGTCGCGCCAATCATGGTCATGTGGTTCGGCTTCGACTGGCCGTCGAAGGCCGCCGTCGTCGTCGTCATGACCTTCTTTCCGATGCTCGTGAACACGGTCGCGGGGCTGTCGAGCGCAAGCGCCATGGAGCGCGATCTCATGAAGACCTACGCCGCGAACGACTGGCAGACGCTGCGTGCGCTCCGCTTGCCTGCCGCCTTGCCATTCATCTTCAACGCCCTCAAGATCAACACGACGCTGGCGATGATCGGGGCAATCGTGGCGGAATTCTTCGGGACGCCGATCGTCGGGATGGGCTTTCGCATCTCGACCGAGGTCGGCCGCCTCGGCATCGACATGGTGTGGGCGACGATCGTCGTCGCCGCGCTCACGGGTTCCTTGTTCTATGCGCTGGTCGCCGCCGTCGAACGCCGGGCGACGTTCTGGCATCCCTCCTATCGAGCGAAGGAGGCTTGAGCTTTTCACCGCATGCGATAGTCCTGGACCGCAGTTGCGGGCGAGTCTGAGATCAACAGGGAGGAGTGAGAAATGAAATCGATCATGTTTGCAATCGCCGGCGCGGCCGCGCTTCTGGCGGGGGGCGCGGCGCAGGCGGCCGACAAGGTGACGCTGCAGCTCAAATGGGTGACGGACGCCCAATTCGCCGGCTACTACGTGGCCAAGGACAAGGGCTTCTACAAGGACGAAGGCCTCGACGTGACGATCAAACCCGGCGGTCCCGACATCGCGCCCGAGCAGGTGCTGGTGGGCGGCGGCGCCGACGTCATTGTCACCTGGATGCCGGCCGCGCTCGCCGCGCGTGAGAAAGGCGCGGAGCTGGTCAACATCGCCCAGCCGTTCAAGCGCTCGGGAATGGAGCTGACCTGCCGCGCCGACACCGGCATCAAGACGCCGGCGGACCTCAAGAACCGCACGCTCGGCGTCTGGTTCTCCGGCAACGAATATCCGTTCCTGAACTGGATGAACAAGCTCGGCCTCAAGACCGACGGTTCGCCGGGCGGCGTCAAGGTTCTCAAGCAGGGCTTCAACGTCGATCCGCTGATCCAGAAGCAGGCCGACTGCATCTCGACCATGACTTACAACGAATATTGGCAGGTGATCGACGCCGGCTACAAGCCGTCGCAGCTGGTCGTCTTCAAGTACGAAGATGAGGGCGTCGCCACGCTCGAAGACGGCCTTTACGTGATGCAGGACAAGCTCAAGGATCCGGCCTTCGTCGACAAGATGGCCCGCTTCGTCAAAGCCTCGATGAAGGGCTGGGACTATTCACGCGCGCATCCCGAGGAGGCAGTCAAGATCGTGCTCGACAACGACGCCACCGGCGCCCAGACCGAGCACCATCAGACGCAGATGATGAGCGAGATCAACAAGCTGACCGCAGGCTCGGATGGAAGGCTCGACAAGGCTGCCTACGAGCGCACGGTCCAGACCCTGATGACCGGCGGCTCAGACCCGGTCATCTCCAAGGAGCCGATCGGCGCCTACACCACAGAGGTGACCGACAAGGCGCTCGGGAAGAAGTAGGGTCGCGCCCGCGCCATCTTGGGCTCTCCGCCGCCGGGCGGAGAGCCTTTCGCCGCATCCAGCGCAGCCTCGTTCGCGCGATCGCCGACGTCCCGATCGTTCCGGCCGCCGAGTTCGGGATCGGGCCCGCCCGGACGCTTCGGCGCCTACTTTCCGAAGCTGAACACGTCCATCAGGTCGCCGATCGCCGGCTGGTTTGCCGGGACGTAAGGGTCTGCCCCGAGGACCGGGTTGGGCAGGTTGTCGCGGCTGCGAGAGGTGATCGGCTTGAGCCTCCAGTTCGCCTCGATGAACTTGAGCGTGGAGACGTGGTCGGTGTAGGCGTGCGAGATATGGCCGCCCGTGCTGTATTTCGACACCACGATCATCGGCACGCGGGTTCCGTCGCCGAAGAAGTCCAGCGCCTGCACATAGCCGGAGTCGTAGTAGCCTCCGCCCTCGTCGAAGGTGACGAAGATCGCGGTGTCTGCCCACAGCCCGGCGTCGCCCTTGATCGCGGCGACGAGCTTTGCGAGGAAACCCTCGAACAGGTCGAGCTTCGACGACGCCGGGTGGCCGTCCACGAGCGCGCTCGGCTTGACGTAGGAGACTGCCGGCAGCTCGCCTTTGGCGACGTCGGCGTAGAATTCCTCCATGTCCTTCAAATGCTCGGCGCGCGCTTTCGCGTCGGTCATGATCGAGGTCGAATACTGCGCCCAGTTACAAATATTGCAGTAGAAGCGGTCGGCCGGATCTTTTTCGTACTTGTCCTTTAGATAGCGATTGAACTGGTCGCCGTAATAGGCCCAGGAGACGTTGTTGGCCGACAACTCGTCGCCGATCGTTCGGACCGCCGAGGGCGGGACGGTAAAGACATTGCTGTCCGGATTGGAGTCGCCGTAGGCCTCGGAGCCGTCGCCGAAATAGCCCGGGTTGTAGTTGTTGACGAGGTAATAGCGCCCGGGCTCGCAATGCGAGGGAATCTTGCGAGCGGCGAGGAACTGCGTCACCGCCGCGACGCCCGGCTGGCCGGCGTCGGCGCAATTGACGTAGCTGCCGCCGCCGAAGTTCGCCTTCGGCGCTTGGGCGGCGGGACTGCCCGACCCGCAGCATCCGTAGCCGTCCTGCGTGTAGAAATTGTTGGTTCCCGGCTGCGGGTTCGGATTCTCGATTTCCGAGAGCGCGCTCTTTCGTCCGGCGAGCGGCGTGCCGGGAGCGGCCGGATCGACACCGTTGTCGGGCGGCGTCATCGGGTCGCCCTTGCCGTCGCTGAACCAGATCGCGTCGCCCGTTCCGAGCATCACGTGATTCGCGCCGGTGCCGCCGTTGAGCGGCTGGTGATAGTTGTCGCTCATGGCGTATTGGTCGGCGAGCGACTTGAGATAAGGGGTGTCGCCGGCCTGGACGTTGAAGAAGCCCATCGACGTCGAGCCTTCGCCGGTCGACCGATCGTTGAAATCCGCCGGCTGGGCCTTGCCGTTCGAGCCGGCCCCGACCGTGACTGCGACCCAAGGGAACAGGTCGTTGGCGCAGGGCCTTTCGCTTTGCGCCCGCGCGGCCGAGCAGCCGAGTTGCTGCCACATCTGGAAAAAACGGTGGACCGGGTTTGCGGTGTAGGCGTCGTAAGGCATCGTCGCCGACGTCAGCTGGAACGGGCCGGGCGGCAGCGCCGTCGCCCCGCGCCCGGCATAGGCGATGCGGGCGTCGGG
>DASRSL010000192.1:0-24536 GCA_035656495.1 Roseiarcus sp. | reverse complement strand
CGCTCGATCGCCCCTACCGCGAGGACGATCCGCCCGGGCCGAGAAGCGCCTACGGGCGCTCCAAACTGCTCGGCGAAAGGTTAATTGCCGAGCGCTGCGCCGACAGCGTCATCGTGCGCACCGCCTGGCTCTTCAGCCCGTACGGCGCGAATTTCGTCCGCACCATGCTTTCGCTCAACGAGACCCGCGACGAGGTCTCGGTCGTCGCCGACCAGCGCGGCAATCCGACCTCCGCCCTCGACCTCGCCGAAGCGCTGCTCGCCGTCGCCGCGAGAGTGCGCGAGGATTCGTCGCCGGCGCTCCGCGGCGTTTTCCACATGACCGGCTCGGGCGAGGCGACGTGGGCCGATTTCGCCGAGGCGATCTTCGCCGAGGCGGCGGCGCGCGGGCGCCGCTCGACGCTCGTCAAGCGCATCACGACGGCCGACTACTCCACGCCCGCGCGGCGCCCGGCCAATTCGCGCCTCGACAATGAAAAGCTGAGACGCGCATACGGCGTCGAACTGCCGGACTGGCGGAAGTCGCTTGCGGCGTGCTGCGCGCGGCTCATCCCATGATCCGCGCTCGTCGCCGTTGCGCGCCGCCCGATATCATGTGCTGAGTGAAGAGAGCATTGTAATAAACTGTCTTTGCAGCGGATATGGCTGAGAAGATGAAGGATATCGCGGCGTCTCCATGGTCCCCAGAGCATGGGATGGCGCCATCGACCGCGCGCGAGACGACTCCTGAAAATGACTCGATATTAGCCGAAATGGTCGATCATCAACTCGGTGAGCACCCGGATCTTCCGCACGGGGTGCTCTCCCGGCGGCCGGACGACATATATGCCACCCTCAGGCAGCCGATAGCGCGTCATCACGGGGACGAGGGCGCCGGAAGCCAAACTATTCCCGGTTAGGAAATCCGGAAGCGCGGCGATCCCCAGCCCCGCCGCTGATGCGGCGGCGAGCGCGACGCCGTTGTCCGCCTTGAACCGTCCCTGCGGATGGAGGGCAATGGTCTTGTCTCCGTCGATAAGCTGCCAGGCTTCTGTGCCCTGCATAAGGGCTTGGTGCATCAGAAGTTCATCAGGCGTCTCCGGAGCTCCGTGCTCCTTGATGTAGTCCGGGCTCGCGACGAGTCTTCCATGGATCGGCCCTATGCGACGCGCGATCAGGTTCGAGTCTGCGAGATAGCCGACACGCACCGCGCAGTCGAAGCCCTCTCCGACGATATCCACGAAGCGATCACTGTAAGACGTATGGACACTGAGTAGTGGATGGTGCCGCGCCAGTTCGGCAAGCACTGGCGCCAAATGTGTCGGCCCGAAGGACAGCGGGGCTGCAATTCGCAGGCGCCCGCGTAGCTCCCCAGCAGGCAAGATGGTCTCCCGTGCGATGTCAATCTCAGAGCAGACCCGGGCAGCGTGGTCGCGGAACGTGTCGCCTGCCTCGGTCAGCGCGGCGCCCCGGGTGGTCCGTGCAAGAAGCTGGACGCCAAGTTCCGCTTCCAGCCGAAACAGCCGCCGGCTGACGATGGATTTGGAGACCCCGAGCCGGCGGGCGGCTGGCGAGACGCCGCCAGCATTGGCCACTTCGACAAACGTTTGGAGGTCTTCAAGGTCCAGCATCAGCGTTCCACTTTTCGCGACGCCGCTTGGCAGAAGGCAAGGCTATCACGTTGGCGCATAGGAACGATATCTTCGTTCGTTAGAGTCCCGTCTGCCGGTCAAGCGCCAGGTTCTGTCCAGCCCTTGATCGGCGGTCGAGTTAATACGCGCCGACCACCGAGTAGGGGGTTTTCAAGGGAATCAGAGGGCAGACGTAGGGAGGAATCCGGTGCCCGGAAAATTCGTTATCGCGCAGGAGATCGAGGTCAAGGTCGATGATTTTGGCACGTCCAGCCGCCTCAGCGATCCGGCCAACACGGGCGCCAAGCAACTCGCCGTAATCGACGTCAATTTCGATCCGGGCAAGGGACACAATTTCCACAAGCACCCCGATCAAGAAGAGGTGGCGCTCGTCATTGCCGGAAAGATCGAGCAGTGGGTCGATCGTGAGAAGCGCATCCTCGGGCCCGGCGACTCCGCCTTCATTCCAGCCGACGTCGTGCACGCCTCGTTCAACGCCGGCGACCAGCCCGCGAAGATCGTCGCGATCCTCGGGCCCTGCGTCGGACCTACAGGGTACGAGGTGGTCAGTGTCGCCAACGATGCGCCGTGGAAGACCCTACGGAGGTAAAGAACTGCGACAGGCGCAAGCGTCCAGCCTTCGACATGCCGCTGCGGTGAATGCGCGGCTGCTTCGAACCCATTCAGACTGAGCCGGAGCTTCGCTTCAGCGCATATAGGGAGACGGACCATAGCCCCTGCTTCCGAACATTTGGGCCGATCCGCCGCGATCACCGGTGCAGGCGGCGGGCTCGGCCGCGATATCGCGCTCGGGCTCGCCGCAAAGGGCTATATCATTTTCGGCACGGCCATGTCCGCCGCGGAGGTGGGGGACCTGAAGGACGCTTCCGGCGGGCGCGTCAGCCTGACGGTCTGCGACATCACCAAGGAACAGGCGGTGAAAGCCTGGGCTGGCGGCATATCCGACGCGCTCGGCGATGCCGGCCTCGATCTCTTGATCAACAACGCAAGCATCCTCACGCCTGGGCCGATCGAGGTTTTGCCGCTCGACGCCGTCCGGCGCGAATTCGAGGTCAATGTGTTCGGCGCTCTGTCGGTCATGAACGAGTTCCTGCCGGCGCTCTGGAAGGCGCGCGGCCGTATCGTTCAGGCGAGCACCTGGACGGCCAGCCTACCGCTCCCGTTCAACGGGCCATCAGCCGCGTCGAAGGCGGCGATGGAGGTGTTTGCGACGGTCTATCGCGCCGAGCTGAAGCGCTTCGGCATCGACGTCGTGATCGCAGCGGCAGGCAATATGAGAACCGGCGGCCCGGCGAAAACGGCCGCGGCTCTCGCGCGGGTCGCCGACGGGATGACGCCTGAGCAGCGCGAGTTGTACGGACGGGCGTTCGACACGTTTGCAACCACTCTCAACGGCATGCAGGCCAGCGGGCTCGACTCCGTCTCGGCCGCCACGAGAGTGATCGAACTGGCCGAGCAAGTACCCCCGCCGAGCATCGCGCTGGTGGGCTCGGACGCCGAAGACATGCTCCGGCTCGTTCGCGAGAAATCCGACGCCGGGCAGGACGCGTTCCGCCTCCAGGTCGTCGGCCTGAGCTAAGGCAGAATACAGCGCGCCGCCGAGACCGTCGCGGAAGACCCTCGCGGAGGACGCGCCTGCGACGACATCCGCGTCGGCTACCGAAAGTTTTCGGTGGGCGCGCACGCTCTGTTCTTTCAGGCCTCGAAGAGCAGGACCGTCGTGGTCCGGATTCTCCATCAGCGCATGGACTTCGAGCGGCACTTGCTCTGACCCGACAGTTACGACGCTCATCGTTGTCACCCCAGCAAAAGCGGGGGCCCATGTCGCCAGTTACGAACTTCTGGATCCCCGCTTTGGCGGGGATGACATATGCGGCCGCCCGCTGCCCCTCAGTCCGACGCCGCCGGCGTCTCGCCCGCCGCCTTCGCATGCGCGATGGCGCTGGCGACCGTCGCCATGGTCGGCGCGCCGCCGAGCTGCATCGACTCGACCGCGGTCGAGGGCACGATAACGATGGTGGAGTTGCTGCGCTTGAGGCCCTCGTACAGCATGTTCATCGCGCGCAGGTGGAAAGCATTCGGGTTGTCGGCGTAGGTTTTTGCCGCCTGGTTGAACGATTCCGCCACTTGCCGCTCGGAATCGCCGAGGATCACACGCGCCTGGCGCTCGCGCTCGGCCTGCGCCTGCATCGACATCGCGTCCTGCAGCGCGGCGGGAATGCGCACGTCCTTCACCTCGACCGAGATGACGGAGATCCCCCAGGGCTCGGTGCGCGCGTCGATGATGCGCTGCAGGTCGGCGCTGAGCTTGTCGCGCCCCTCCAGCATGTCGGAGAGCATCGTTTTGCCGATCACGTCGCGCAGCGCCGTCTGGGCGGCCCAGTTGATCGCCGCGAAGTAATCGGCGACGTCGAGCGCCGCCTTCATCGAGTCGACCACCTTCCAGAACAAGACCGCGTCGACATCGACCGGCACGGTGTCGCGCGTCATCGTCTGCTCCGCCTTGAACGTGCTGGTGAGGACGCGGATGTCGATCCGGTAGGGGACCATGTCGAGGATCGGAATGATGAAGAAGAGCCCGGGCCCGGCGAGCTTCTGGAACCGGCCGAGGCGCAGGACGACGACCCGCTCCCACTGGTTGGCGACCTTGACCGCATTGGCGATGATCGAAGCGACGATGAAGCTCACCACCGCGATCGTGATGCTCGCCGCATAGTCGCCCGCGTTGGCGCTCAGGTAGGCGATGAGAAGGCCGACGGCGAAGAGAACGACGAAGACGAGCCCCGGAAGGGCGTTTCGCTGTGGCATGGGAGACTCCCTGACCGGCGCCGCTTTGCCCCGGCTATATATGACGTTTCCCATTGGACGCCAGGAGGTTCGCGGTCCGGGCGCCGGTCGGGGTGCGCGACTATGGCCCATTGACTTTACGGCGCTCGGGTTCGCTTAGTCGCCGCGCCTGCGGCGGAGCGCCTTTCGCGGATGAACGACATCGCCAGGACGAACGGCTTCAGTAGTGTTTCCATCGTCCGGGCGCTCGCGGTCTGGGGCCCCGGGCTGCTCGTCATGCTGGCTGACACCGACGCCGGCAACGTCGTCGCCGCCGCGCAGGCCGGGGCGCTCTGGGGCTACCGCCTGCTGCCGCTCGTCCTCCTCCTCATCCCAATGCTCTATCTGGTGCAGGAGCTGACAGCCCGCCTCGGCGTCTTTACCGGGCGCGGCCATGCCGAGCTCATCCGCGAGCGCTATGGCCTCGGCTTGGCGCTGTTCGCGGTTGCAGGACTCGCGGCCGCGGCGATCGGCTCGCTGGTCACCGAATTCACCGCCGTCGCCGGCGTTGGCGAGATGTTCGGCCTCGAGCGCAGCCTCACCTTGCCGATGGCGGTGGTCGCGCTGCTCGCCATCGTCGGCGCCGGCGCCTACCGCCGGGTCGAGCGGGCGGCGATCGTGATCGGGCTGTTCGAGCTGGCCTTCTTCGTCGTCGCCTGGGCCGCCCGTCCGAGCCTTGCGGCGATCGCCGCCGACTCCGTCCGCATTCCGCTCGGCGACCGCGAGTTCCTCTACATGGTCGCCGCGATCATCGGGGCGACCTTCAACCCGTGGATGATCTTCTACCAGCAGTCGGCGACGGTCGATAAAAGGCTGCAGCCGGCCGATCTCCGGCACGCCCGGATCGACACGGCGATCGGCGCGATTCTCACCCAGTGCCTGACCGGGGCGGTGCTGATCGCCGCGGCCGCTGCCTTCGCCTACGGCGCGGCTCCCGCCAGCCTCTCCAGCATCGGCGAAATCAGCGGGGCGCTGACGCCGGCCCTGGGCGTCGCCGGCGGCAAGGTCATTTTCGGCGTGGGCGTGCTCGGCGCCTCGCTGGTCGCGGCGATCGTCGCCTCGCTGGCGCTGGCCTGGGGGGTCGGCGAAATCGCCGGCTACAAGCGCACGCTCGAGCAGCATCCGTTCGCCGCGAGCTGGTTCTACGGCGTCTATGCGCTTTGTGTGATCGGCTCGGCCTTGGCCGTCTGGACGGCGTCCAACCTCGTCTGGCTCAACATCGCCGCGCAGGTGCTGAACGCCTTCCTGATGCCCCTGGTCATCGGTTTCCTGGTGGCGCTCGCGGCGACCGCGCTGCCCGAGCCTTACCGGGTCGACGGCTGGCGGCTTCGTCTCATTGCCGGCATCTGCGCAGCCGTCTCGGCGCTGGGCGTCATCGGCGGGTTGCGGGCGCTGCTCTGACGCGCGGATCGGGAGCCGCGCCCATTCCGAACGATAGCGCGGTCTCGCGCACGCCCGCCTCGAACGGCGTGGCGTCGGACCAGAAGGCCTTTGCGAATTTGCTCGCATCGACCCGGTACGGCCGGTCCCACTGGAAGCGCATCTCGCGTATCTCGCCGAGGAAGGGCGAGAAGAGGCCGAGCGGCGCGAGCAGCGGCGCGGGCAGGGCGCGGATGCGCAGCGGGACGCCGAGCGCGTCCGCCGCGATCTTGAGGAGCTCGCGCGTCGTGCGGGTCGGCGCGCAGGGGACGTGCCAGGCCTGGCCGAAGGCCGAGTCCGGCGCCTCGATGAGGGTCGTCGCGGCGCGGGCGACGTCAGGCACATAGGCGTAATCATGCGGAATGTCGGGCGAGCCGACCCAAGATGCGGGCCTGCCTTTGGCGAGCGCGCCGATCGTCGAATCGCCGAGGTAGGCCCAAGGGACATCGGGTCCGTAGAAGTCGGGCGCGCGCAGCGCCGCCACTCGCGCCCGGCCCTGCGCCGCAGCCTCCGTCCAGACCCGGGTCGCCGCGAAACGCGCGGCCGGCTTCCGGCCGGTGGACGTGAGTGGCATGGTCTCGACGAGCGGGGCGGTTTGGGGCCCGTACATGTAGAGATTGTCGATGAAGACCATGCGCGCTCCGGTCTTCTCGCAGGCGGCGACGAAATTGCCGATCGCCTTCGGCCAGGCTTGCCGCCAAAGCTTGCCCTCATAGGGCATGCCGATGGCAACGATGATCTGCGCGCTGTCCCGCGCAGCCGCGAGCACGCTCGGCGGGTCGAGCGCGTTTGAGGCCGTGAACACGGCGCCTTCCGGCAAGTGCTCCGGCTTGGAGCGCTGCGCGATCGTGATCTCCCGGCCTTGCGCGGCGAGGCGCTCGGCGGTCGCCTTGCCGACGGGGCCGTAGCCGAAGATCGTGATCCTGCCGTTCATGGCCGCCTCCGTCAGCAAGGGGGTTGAGCCTATCCGAAAAGCGCAGCTGCGCCGCCCTGTAGACGCGGTCGATGACCGCGTCTAGGCGCGCTCAGCGCGCGCGCGTACAATGCCGTCCAACATCCGACGAGGAGGGGGCCTTGAACGCCATCGTCTTCCCCGGAGCGGCGGCGTCCCGCCGCCGCGGCGCGCGGGACGCGCGCCCTCCGCGTCACTGAACGGGAGGCCGCCGGCATGAGCGACGACCCGAGGCGTCCCGTCTGCGTGGTGATCGGGGCGGGCGACGGCCTCGGAGCCTCGATCGCCCGCGCCTTCGCCGCCGAGGGGCTCGCGGTCTGCGTGACGCGGCGCCCCCGCCATGCGGAAGCCCTGCAGAAGCTCGCCGACAGCATCCGCGCCGAAGGCGGCCAAGCGCATGCTTTCGGGCTCGACGCCCGCAACGAGGCCGACGTCGCGGCTTTCGTCGACGCCGCCGAGCGGACGATCGGGCCGATCGAGGTCCTCGTCTTCAACATCGGCGCCAATGTCCGCTTTCCGATCGTCGAGACGACGACGCGGGTCTATTCGAAGGTGTGGGAAATGGCGGCGCTCGCGGGCTTCCTCGCAAGCCGTGAGGCCGCCCGAGTCATGGTTGCGCGGGGACGCGGGGCGATCCTCATCACCGGCGCGACCGCGAGCCTGCGCGGCGGGGCGGGGTTCTCGGCCTTCGCGGGCGCCAAGCACGCGCTGCGGGCGCTCGCGCAGAGTCTGGCGCGGGAGATCGGACCGAAGGGCGTGCATGTGGCGCATGTGGTGATCGACGGGGCGATCGACGGCGCCTTCATCCGCGGCCTGATGCCGGACGCGTCGGAAAAGCTCGCCCGCGAGGAGATCCTGGTCCCCGACGAGATCGCAAAAAACTACGTTTGGCTCTATCGTCAGAAACGCAGCGCCTGGACCTTCGAGATGGATCTGCGCCCCTGGTCGGAGACGTGGTGATGAAGCCTGCGATCGAGTTCATTTTCGACTTCGGCAGCCCCAACGCCTATCTCGCCTATCGCGCCCTGCCGCCGATCCTCGAGCGCACGGGGGCGGAGCTTAAGATCGCGCCCTGCCTCCTCGGCGGCATCTTCAAGGCGACCGGCAACAAGCCGCCGTTCATCGCCTTCGCGCCGATCAAGGGCAAATTCGAATACGAGATGCTGGAGCTCCGGCGCTTCGTCGCGAGGCACAAGCTCGACAAGTTCCGGATGAACCCGCATTTCCCGGTGATCTCGTTGATGCTGATGCGGGGCTTGATCGCGGCGCAGGAGCGCGGATACGGGGAGAAGTATCTCGAAATGGGCCTCAAGGGCATGTGGGAGGAGGGGCTAAAGCTCGACGACCCGGATGTTCTGCGTCAGACCATCGTGGCGGCCGGGCTCGACGGCGTGAGCCTGATGGAGCTCGCTCAAACCGACGCGGTCAAGCAGAAGCTCGCCGACAACACCGGGGCGGCGGTCGAGCGCGGCGCATTCGGCGTCCCGACCTTCTTCGTCCGAAGCGAGATGTTCTTCGGCAAGGAGCGGCTCGGACAGGTGGAGGAGGCGGTCGAGGCGATGAAGGCGGAGGCCTCGTCTTTGATTCACTCGTCTTGAGCCGTCTCGAAGGGGCCAAGCTCCCGCCATCCGCCGCGCCGCATGTCTATTGGGAGCAAAGCCATGGCCGCAGACGGAATGATCACCTTGCGAAGCAAGCACGGACCGCAGGAAACGATGGCGAGGCTCGAGGCCGAGGTCGAAGCGAAGGGAATGACCGTGTTCGCCCGCGTCGACCACGCGGCGGGCGCCGCGGCGGTCGGGCTTGCTCTCAGGCCCACCGACCTTCTGATTTTCGGAGCGGCCAAAGGCGCCACGCCCCTCATGCAGTCGATCCAAACGATCGGGATCGATCTGCCGCTGAAGGCGCTCGTTATGGACGACTCCGGGACGACATGGCTCTCGTACAACGATCCCGATTGGCTGGCCAAACCTCACGGCTTGGGTGCGGAAGCAGGCGCGCCGCTCAAGGCGATGGGCGCCGCTGTGAGCGTGATCGCCGCCGCGAGCGTGATCGCCGCCGCGGCGACTGCCCGGTGAGCGACGAGGTGAAGGCGAAACCGCCGACGGTCGGGGCGAACGCCATCGGCGTCAGCGCCACCGGCGCAAGCGCCGTCGGCGCCCTGGCGCTGGGGTTGCTGGCGATCGGCGGACTGGCGATCGGCGCTTTACTGATTGGCCGGCTGAGAGTGCGGCGCGTCGAGATCGGATCGCTCGAGATCAAGGACTTGAAGGTTGGCGCGCTTCGGGTCGCCCGATCGCAATCAGACTAAGCTCCTGGGGAGCGGCCTCCCCGCGACGAGCGCAAACGGCGAAAAGATCGATCTCGTGAAGCTCCAGAGCAAGGAGAAATCGCAATGATCACTCGTCGCACGTTCTGCGGCGCGATGCCGGCGCGGCGGTCGGCCTCTCCTCGCGCGTGACGTGCGCCGCCGAGGTTCTTCGCGCAAAACGTCGTCCTGGTGCAACGGCTGTCCGCCGATGAGTCCTGCTGGTCGGAGTTCAACCCGCGCCTGCAGACCAGAGGTTGAATGTGACGTCGATTCAGAATCCGCTGGGGACGCTTGCCGCGCCTTCATCCGCGGCCTGATATCGGACCTAGGACCCAGAACAAACGCTGGCGCGTGAGGAAATTTTCGCGCCCGACGACATCGGAAGAAAAGGGGTTTGGCTCTGTCGTCGGAAGGCGACGAGGGATATGGAGTTCATCGAGCGGGCGGGCTCTCAGAGAAACGGATTGACGATCGTGCAATCGCCGAAGCGCCGGCCATGCTGCAAGTCCTCGCTGAAGAGTGTTCGCAACCCGCTTCGATCGCCGCGGCGAGAATCAGCGCGTCGTAGAACGCGACGTTGTGGTCGCGCGCGAATTCGAGTGCGGACAGGTGCAGCGGAAGCGTCAAAGGCAAGGGTTCGTCGAGGGCCGTCCGCACATCGTCGATGACTGCGGCGACTTCGCTCCAGCTGCGCTTGAGCTTCCGGCGAAGCACGCTAGCGAGCTCGTTGAGAATTTGGACGCTGACGATTCCGCCGTCTGCGACAATTGCGCGCGCTCGGTCGCCGCGCGCGCTTTCTTCCTGCGCATAGATAAAGATGTTCGTGTCCAGAAACGGCTTCACCGTCTATTCGCTTCCTCGCGATCGAAGCGATAATCGTCGGGAAGCTTCCAGCGGCGCGCGCGCATATTGTCGATGGCCCGCTTGCGTCGCTCGTCCTTGGCCACCGCGAGGCGCTCTCGGCTCGCATCGACGATCGTGAGTACATCGCCGGCTTTGAGCGACAGCGAATTGACCAGTTCCTTGGGCAACCGCACGGCGAGGTTGTTTCCCCACCTCGCGACGCGCATGATATCCTCTTGATATACAAATGGCGTCGTATAGGGTATCGCGGATATCGTGCACATGCAAGCGAGCGCTTGCCGCGACCGGCCGACGCTTCCCGTCCCCGTCCGAGTTGGCGGCGCCCCAGCAGCGCTCGCAGGTTCGTCGTTGGGGTCCTGCGGGACGAGATGGCCCGCGAAGCCGGCCTTGACAATCGACTGCTTGAGGCCCGCCGGTCCGCGGCTCGTCGTCAAGCTCTTTTACAGTATCATCTCACCTTCTCTTTGTGCGAAGTTGCGGAGCGGGGCGGGGCGCGGCTAAAGTCCGCGGCGGCGAACGCCGGTTCTCCCGTCCGGCGAACATGGGTCGCCGATCCGGGCAGGGGGCCGCACGACAAGGACGCATCCGCCATGAAGCTTTGGAGGATGCCGCTTCGGACCGGCGCTTTCGCCATGCTCTGGGCGCTCGCGCTCCTGACCGTCTTCGGCGCTGCGGCGAGCGCGGCGGAAAGGCTCGGCGTCTTCCCGGTCGACTCCGCGCAGGTCTCGGTCTCCGGCTTCTCGTCCGGCGCCTTCATGGCGAACCAGCTGCACATCGCCCACTCGGCCGGCGTCATGGGCGCGGCGATGATTGCCGGCGGCCTCTACGGCTGCGGGGTGCAGGACGTCGAAGCGGACGGCGTCGTCGCGCCCGTCTCCCGCGCGGCCGGCGCGTGCATCAACGCCTTCACGCTCGACGACGTAAAATTCTATAAGAAGATCGTCGACAAGCTCGCCGCCAAGGGCTGGATCGATCCGCCGGCGAACCTCGCGCGGGCAAAAATCTATTTTTTTACCGGAGGCGCCGACGCCGTCATCCCCTCCGACACGGTCGAGAAGGGGCGGGACCTCTATCTCGCACTCGGCGTACCCGCCGCCGCCGTCGTCTTCGAGGACAAGAGCGGGCCAGCCGAAAGGGCCGGCCATTCCTGGGTGACGATGGCTTTCGGAAACCCGTGCTCCGCCAATGCGCCGCCCTACATCAACGACTGCCATTACGACCAGGCCGGCGCGGAACTGAAGGCGATCTACGGCGCTGATCTCGCGCCGCCCGCCGGGCGGGCGAACGGGCGGATCGTCGCCTTCGACCAGAGGGAGTTCGTCGTCGACGGGGCCGCGGCGGCAAACGGCCTCGCCAGGACCGGCTATCTCTATGTCCCCAAGACCTGCGAGCCCGGCGCGCCGCGACCCTGCCGCCTGCAGATCGCGCTGCACGGCTGCACGCAGTCCGCCGAGGTCCTCCGCGACGTCTTCTATACCAAAATCGGCCTCAACGAATGGGCCGACTCGAACCGGATCATCGTCCTCTATCCGCAGGCGCACGCCACGACCGTCGCCGAGCTGCCGTCGTCGCTCTGGCTGACCGGCGTGGCCAACACCAACCCGAACGGCTGCTGGAACTGGTGGGGCTATTCGGGCGACGCGCAATACCTGACCAAGAGGGGAGCCCAGATCAGCGTGATCTGGAAGATGGTCGAGCGGCTCGAGGGGAGGTAGGCCGGAATTATCGGCCAACACGAATTGATAATGCGACAGCGGTGCGGCGAGCGCGGTCGACCTGAGACAAACCGGCGGTCCAGGTGATCTCGTAGCCAATCCAGCGAGCGGTGACAGCCATGATAGTCGCCGCCGCGATTGGAAGCACGGCGTTCTTCTGTATTTCACGCCGGGGTCACAGATGGCGTTCATGGATGGGGCCGGAAGCGGGTTTCCGCGCCAGACCAGCAACGCTGTCTGCGCGGCCACTCCCTGTCGCGCGCCGCCGTGACTGCCGGTTCGCCCAGCAGTAAAGAAGACCGCGCTTTAGTACCGCAAGGGGGTCGACAGCGTCGGCTTGGTGATGATGGCGCAGCCCAAGAAGCATTTGAGCGCGCAACGTCGCCCATCCGTGGCCGTTGGTGTAATGCATCCTCTATTCGTTCATTCGCAGTTCATCTGGCAAGGGGCATCATAATTTTGTGCAAACCGCACGAATTCCACGGCTCGCTATGGAGTAACAACGATGCTCAAGAAGATCGCGGCGATCGGCCTCGGCGCCGCCCTTGTGCTCTCACCGCTCGCAGTTCTTGCACAGACCGACCAAAGCGCCGCTCCTGCCGCGCCCGCAGCGGGCGAAGCCGCCAAGGCCCCGATGAAATCGACTGGGTCACACAGGAGACACCTCCGACACCACAGGAGCCGGGCCCATGAGAGGGCTCGGGCTGGGGCCGCGGCGACTCAGAATCCTGGCGCTCCTGCGGCTCCCGCTCCTGCCGCTCCTGCGGCTCCCGCGCAGTAATCGATCAACACCGCGCAACATTCCCGTCATTGTAGTTCGCCCCCTCCCTCGGACGGGGGCGGATTTTTTTGCTCTGCATCGACCGGTTGTTGGTCCGCTGAGGAGTGATCGCCGACGGGCGAGCTTCCGAACCTCGTCAAGGGCTCGTTCAGAGCCATTCAGGGCGTCCGCATCGTCAAAGCCAAATTTCGAGTGGCCAATTCAGGGGTCTTTCAACACAATCGGCGGGAAGCGGTCATTCGCAGCCGCCAAGGACGGCGGCGAGGCGAAGAGCGCGGCCGCAGACGGGTGAGGTCGATCCGCAGCGGATAATCCGGCCGCGCCGCCTTGTGTATTGCGCAAGAAGCCGCGGGCGAGGGCTGCGCCAAGCCGCGCGCCGCCCGCGGGAGGTTGGAGCCATCGCCGCCCATCCCCTATGAAAACCTCGCGCGAGCTGACTCGAGCCCCGATCGGGGATAGTCGGGCGCTGAGGGAAGCATTGGATGGACACGGTGATCCGGCTCGCCGCCGACCCTTCCGCCTGGGCGGCTCTGGCGACCCTGATCGCGATGGAGATCGTACTCGGGGTCGACAATCTGATCTTTGTCGCGCTCCTGTCGAACCGGGTCGAGGCGAGACGCCGGCGCTTTGCGAGGATCGTCGGCCTGTCGCTCGCCCTGGTTTTCCGGCTTGCGCTGCTCGGCTCGGCCGCCGTCATTGTCCGCCTGACTGCGCCGTTCGCGTTCGCGTTCGGCCATCCGTTCTCCATCCGCGATCTGCTGCTGCTCGCGGGCGGCCTCTTCCTCGTCT
This sequence comes from Roseiarcus sp., assembly GCA_035656495.1. Classification (GTDB taxonomy): domain Bacteria; phylum Pseudomonadota; class Alphaproteobacteria; order Rhizobiales; family Beijerinckiaceae; genus Roseiarcus. The sequence continues at coordinate 11,249 of DASRSL010000192.1, read as the reverse complement.
GGAAGGCGACCGTCGAGATTCACGACCGGGTCGAGCCGGGGCGGAGCCGCGGCGATGAGGCGGCGGCTGCGCGGCTCGGCGTCGCATCGGCCATCGTTCAGATCGTCCTCATCGACATCGTGTTCTCCATCGACAGCATCATTACGGCCGTCGGCATGACGACCGAGTTTCCCATCATGGTCGCAGCGGTCGTCGTGGCGGTCGGCGTGATGATGGTCGCCTCCGGGCCCCTCGGCGCCTTCCTCCGCCGCAATCCGACCGTCGTCATGCTCGCGCTGAGCTTCCTCTTGATGATCGGCATGACGCTGATCGCGGACGGGTTCGGCTTCCATATCGAAAGGGGCTATATTTACGCCGCGATGTTCTTCTCCTCCCTGGTCGAGGCGCTCAACGCGCTCGCCCGGCGCAAAGCCAAGAGGCCGACGTGACGACGACTTCCCTCATCCTGTTCGCCGCCGTTTACTTCGCCGCGGTCGCCATGCCAGGGCCGGGGATCGCGGCGCTCGTCGCGCGCGTGCTCGGTCACGGCCTCATCGGCGTCGCGCCGTTCATCGCCGGCTATGTGGCCGGCGACATGGTCTGGCTCATCGTCGCGGGGACGGGGCTCACCGTCATCGCCCACGCCTTCGCCGGACTGTTCCTCGCGCTGAAATACGCTGGCGCCGCCTATCTCCTTTACCTCGCATGGAGGATGGCGACGGCGCCGGCCGCAGCCGGGGAAGGGGCGCCCTCGGCCTCGCGCGGCTGGCGGGCCTTTCTCGGCTCGCTCTCGCTGACCCTCGGCAATCCGAAGGTCATGATCTTCTTTCTCTCGATCATGCCGCTCGTCGTCGACGTCAGAGCGCTGACGCCGCTCGCGATCGCCGAGCTCGCGACGCTCTGCGCGGTGGTCATTTCCTTCACCCTCGCGGCCTATGCGCTCGCCGCCAACCGCGCCCGCGCGTTCTTCCGCTCCGCCCGCGCGCTGCGCTTCGTCCATCGCGCAGCGGGCGGGGCCATGGCGGGCGTGGCGGTCGCCGTCGCGACGAGGTGACGCGCATGTCCGATCTCATGGCGATCGGCGAAGCGCTGGTCGAGCTCAACCAGGCGCAGGACGGCGGTCCCTTCGTCCAGGGCTTCGGCGGGGACACGTCGAACGCGATGATCGCAGCGGCGCGACTCGGCTCGGACGCGGCCTATTTCACCGCGGTCGGCGCCGACCGTTTCGGCCAGGCGCTGTCAGAGCTCTGGATGCGGGAGGGCGTCGACGCGAGCCGCATCGTGGTCAGCGGCGGAGCCCATACCGGCCTCTATTTCGTGACGCACGGCCCCGACGGCCATGCGTTCTCCTACCTGCGCGCGGGTTCGGCGGCGAGCCGCATCGGCGAGAGCGACCTGCCCGTCGACCGCGTGCGCGAGGCGAAAATCCTGCACGCCTCCGGCATCAGCCAGGCGATCTCGTCCTCCGCCGCCGACGCGGTGTTCGCCGCGATCGACATCGCCCGCGACGCCAAGCGCCTCATCTCCTACGACCCGAACCTGAGGCTCAAGCTCTGGCCGTTGCGCCGCGCTCGCGCGATTATCCACGAGGCGATGCGCTATAGCGACATCGCGCTTCCGGGCCTCGACGACGCCGTGGAGCTGACGGGCCTCAGCGATCCCGACGCGATCGCCGATTTCTATCTGCGTCTCGGCGCACGCGTCGTCGTCTTGAAGCTCGGCAAGGCTGGCGCGCTCGCCGCGACGCCCAAGGCGCGCGAGCGCATCGCAGCCCGCCGGGTCAAGGCGATCGACGCGACGGGCGCCGGCGACTGCTTCGACGGCGCCTTCCTCGCCGAATTCGTCCGCGTCGCCGACCCGTTCGCCGCTGCGCGTTTCGGCAACGCCGCGGCCGCGCTCTCGACCCTCGGCTACGGCGCCGTCGCGCCCCTGCCTCGCCGGGCCGACGTGGAAGCCGCATTGGCGAGGCCTGAATGACTCCCTTCTTTCCCAGCCCCTCGCTGGCGGTGGGCTATCTCCTGGCCTGCGTCCTGCTCGCGGCGACGCCGGGGGCGGACATGGCGGTCTTCCTTTCGCGTACGCTCAGCGGCGGACGCGCTGTAGGGTTCGCCGCCCAGGCGGGCGCGAACGCGGGGCTCGTCTTCCACACCTTCGCCGCCGCGCTCGGTCTCTCGGCGCTGCTCGCGGCCTCCGCCCAGGCCTATCAGGCGGTCAAGATCGCCGGCGCGCTCTATCTTCTCTGGATCGCCTTGAAGGCGATCCGCCACGGGACGGCGCTGAAGCGGAAGGCCGAGGCAGACGCCGGCGGCCGCCGCGGCGCCTTCCTGAACGGCCTCCTGATCAATCTGACCAATCCGAAGATCGTGCTCTTCTTCGTGACCTTCCTGCCGCAGTTCATCGACGCGCGCGACTCGCATGCGAGCATGAAGCTGTTCGCGCTCGGCTTCGGCTTCATCGCGATCACCACCATCGTCAACGCCATGGTGATCCTCCTCGCCGCGCGCTTGGTCGCCGGCGCGAAGCAGAGTCCGCGCGCGCTGCGCCTGTTCGACTACGCCTTCGCCGCTCTCATGAGCGCCTTCGCCGCACGGCTCGCCTGGAGCGAGACGAGATAGGAGCATTCCCCATGGACTTGGCCGCCTTCCGGGCTTCGCTCGAATCCGCCTCGCCGCCCGCGGGGCTCAGCGATGCGCTGCGCGCCCTCTGGCTCGACGGCAAGGGCGACTGGGACGGCGCGCACGAAGCCGCCCAGGCCGACGAGGGCGGAGCGGGCGACTGGGTGCACGCCTATCTGCACCGCAAGGAGGGCGACGCCGGCAATGCCGCCTATTGGTATCGGCGGGCCGGAAAGCCGGTCTGCCGGACGCCACTCGACGATGAATGGCGAGCGATCGCGGAAGCCTTGCTGTCGAAAGAGGTCCCCTGAAGCGGCACGTTGGTTGTCAACGGATGCGCTCGCCAATATTTTGCTGGCATGCCAAACAAGACCATACTGATTTCGGGTCTTGGAATAGCAGGTCCGACGCTGGCCTATTGGCTGAAGGCCGCCGGCTTCGAACCGACAATCGTCGAACGCGCGCCGGCGCCTCGCCGCGGCGGCTATGTCATCGATTTCTGGGGACTTGGGTACGATGTCGCCGAGCGCATGGGCCTGATCGGCGACATTGAGCGAAACGGCTATCACGTGCGCGGACTGAGGGTCGTTGACGATCACGGACGGCGTTTAGCCGGGTTCGGTACCAGGGTGCTTCGAGAAATAACCGGAGGACGGTACGTCACGATCGGGCGCAGCGATCTTTCATCGCTGCTGTTCGAGAAGGTTCGGCACGATGTCGAGACTGTCTTCGACGATGAAATCGTCGCCCTTGATCAACAAGACAACGGCGTTGACGTCGAATTGAGACGGGGAGGGCGCCGGCGCTTCCACCATGCGATTGGCGCCGACGGGCTTCATTCGGCCGTCCGGCGTCTCGTTTTCGGTCCGCAGGATCGGTTTGAAAAGCCGCTCGGCCAGGTCGTTGCGGCATTCGAGGTTTGCGGTTATCGCCCGCGCGACGAGGACGTCTTCGTCATACACAGCGAGCCTGGACGAATGCTCGCGCGATTTGCGATGCATGAGGACCGCACCTTGTTTCTCCTTGTCTTTGCCGCCGGCCCCGAGCTTTCCGGGTCGACTTTGAGCCTGGCGGCGCAGAAGGCCGTTCTGCACGAACGGTTCGGCGGGGGACGATGGGAGTGCTCAAACATCCTTGCCGAGTTGGATCGGGCGCAAGACCTCTATTTTGATCGCGTAAGCCAGATAAGGCTGGACAGGTGGGTGCGAGGGCGCGTGGCGCTCGTGGGCGACGCCGCCTTCTGCGTCTCGTTTCTGGGCGGCCAAGGCGCGGCTCTCGCCATGACGTCCGCCTACGTCTTGGCCGGGGAATTGATGAGAGCGAACGGTCGCCACGAAGAGGCGTTTCGCCGATACGAGACGCAGCTCAAAGCCTTCGTGGCTGCCAAGCAGAGGACCGCAGAGCGTTTTGGACGGGTCTTCGCGCCGAGGACGAATTTTGGACTGTTCCTGCGCAACCAAATCATCAAGGCTTGCGCCCTTCCGGGCTTGGCGAAGCTGACTTTTGCAAGAAATTTGGTCGACACCCTGAAGTTGCCGAATTACGCCTTCGGCAATGCGATTGTAAATGCCTGACGGGCTCCGCTGGGGCGCGGCCTCCTCTGTCAGTCAATTAATCGTGTCTCAGCCAAGAGGTGCAGTGCAAGTCAATTTGATTTCGGGTAACCGCGAATTGGCGATTCGCAGCTTATTCCTCAACACGTCAACCGCCGTCCCGCTCGAGAGGCGCCTCCGCGATTGCGAAGCCAGGCGCGCAGGGCTAAAGCCAGCGCCGGATTTTCCCTGGCGCCTCGGACATTGCCCTTTGAGAGTCGACGCGGATCATAGCGCGCTCGCCGCGCGCGATTGTCTGGCCGAAGCCGCTCGCGAGGCCGGGGCGCTTGCGCTCGCCTTCTTTCGGCAGGGCGCCGCGACCTCCGCCCGCATCAATTCGAAGGCCGGCGGCTCTCCGGTGACCGAGGCGGATCTCGCCGCGGACGCTTTCCTGAAGGCGCGCCTCGGCGAGGCCTTTCCCGAGGCGGGCTGGCTGTCCGAGGAGACGACCGACGGTCCGGAGCGCCTTAAGCGCCGCACGCTTCTCATCGTCGATCCGATCGACGGCACGCGCGCCTTCGTCGGAGGCGACCCGCGCTGGGCGGTTTCTGTCGCGCTGGTGGCGGACGGGCGGCCGGTCGCGGCGGTCGTCCATATGCCGGCGCTTGGCGAGACTTACGCCGCCGCGCGCGGCGCCGGCGCAAAGGTCAATGGCGCGCCGATCTCCGTCGCGACGCCTCTCGATCCGCGGCGGTTCAGCGCCGCCGGACCAAAGGCGATCCTCCAGGCGATCGGGGCGAGGCTCGCCGTGACGGTGGAAATCGCGCCCCGGGTGCCCTCGCTCGCGTATCGCCTCTGCCTGGCGGCGCGCGGCGCGATCCATTTTGCGGTTGCCGCGGGAAATTCGCATGACTGGGACATCGCCGCCGCCGATCTCCTTCTCGAGGAGGGCGGCGGCCGCCTCGTCGACGGCTCCGGCGAACGGCTGACCTACAATCGTCCGCAGGTTCGCCACGGACCCTTGCTCGCGACCCCCGATGCGCTGGCGCCGCGTTTGCTTGTCGCCTTTCGCGCCGCGACCGGCGTGGGAACGTGAAATCGGGCGCTCGGGGTCATTCGCGGCTTGCGTTTTCGCCGCCGCGAAGGCAAAGCCCGCGCCAACATTCGAAGAAAGCCTGACCATGACGTTCGACGAGCCGAAGGCTCAAGAAAACGAAAAGCCGCAACGCCGGCGCCTCGTGTTCGGCGGCGAGCTGAATTCGCTTGTCTCGCATGAATTCGGCGGCGTCCCGAGGATCGACCTCGTCGGCCTTGTCCCCGACTCCGCGAGCGCCGAGCCGGCTTGGCCCGCCAAGGCGAAGCAGACCCTCGACAGCGTCCAGACTCGCTATTTCATCGCGCATCCGCATCGGCTGATCGAGCCGGACCTCGCGCCGCCGACGAGGATCGCCTGAGCTCTCATGGCCAGACGGATGGGCAGGTCCGAGTTTGGGCAGGAAGCGATCGGCTTTCTGCTCGCGACCTATTTGCGGATCGTGGAGCGCACAGGCCGGTTCACGACGGTTCCCGACGATCTCGACGCCTTCGTCAAGGGCAAGCTGCCGCTGATCGCCGCGATGTGGCACGGGCAGCATCTGATGATGCCGCTCGCCCGCCCGGCGACGATGGATCGGCTCGCGGTGCTGATTTCCCGCCACGAGGACGCCGGCGCGCAGGCCATCGCCGCCCGACATCTCCGCATCGCGCCGATCCGGGGCTCGGGCGGTCCCGTCGATCGGCAATATTACAAGGGCGGCGCGCCGGCCATGCGGGAGCTCCTGCGCCAGCTCGACTCGGGCTCTTCCGTCGCCCTGACCGCCGACGTGCCGAAGCGGGCGCGCGTCGCGGGTCTCGGCATCGTGACCCTGGCCAAGCTGTCCGGCCGCCCGATCGTGCCGACCGCCGTCGTCCTCAGCCGGCGCATCCAGTTCAACTCCTGGGACCGCGCCACGCTCGGCTTGCCGTTCAGCCGCACGATCGTGGTCGCCGGAGACTTGATTCGGGTGGCCCCCGACGCCGACGATGCGGCGCTGGAGCGGGCGCGCCTCCTGGTGCAGGATGGGCTCGACGAGGCCCACCGCCGGGGCTACGCCATGGTCGGCGCGGCCGACCCGGGCGCGCATCTGAGAACGGCATGACGGCGCCCCTGTCGCTCACCGCCTATCGCCTGCTCACCGCGCTCGGAACGCCGCTCGCCGGCGCTTTTCTGTCGGCCCGGCTGAAACGCGGCAAGGAAGACCCGCGGCGCGTCGCCGAGCGGCGCGGCCGGCCTGGACTTTCCCGGCCGGCGGGAAAGCTCGTCTGGCTGCACGGCGCGAGCGTCGGCGAGGCCGTCTCGCTGTTGCCCTTCGTCGAGCGCATCAGCCGGGCGGGCGCGGCGGCGCTCGTGACCACCGGGACGGTTACTTCGGCCGCGCTGCTCGCGCAGCGCCTGCCGCCCGGCGCGCTGCATCAATATGCCCCGCTCGACACTCCCTTCTACCTGCGTCGCTTTCTCGCCCATTGGCGCCCCGACGCGGCGCTGGTCGCCGAATCCGAACTTTGGCCGAACATGATCTGCGAGGCGAAGCGCGCCGGCCTGCCGCTCGCGATGATCAACGGGCGGATGAGCGAGCGCTCGTTCAAGCGCTGGCGCAGGGCGCCGGGATTCATCGGCGCGGTGCTCGGTCGTTTCGACCTTTGCCTCGCGCGCAGCGATGAGGACGGCGAGCGCCTGCTTTCGCTCGGCGCGCCGACAGTGCTCGTCGCCGGCGACATCAAGTTCGACGCGCCCGCCCTGCCGGCTGACCGACGGGAGCTCGCCGAGCTCGCGGGCCTGACCTCCGGCCGGCAGATCTGGATCGCGGCCTCCACGCACGAGGGCGAGGAAGCAATCGCGGCCGAGGCGCACAAGCGCCTGGCGCGGGTCTTCCCGGACGCGCTGACGCTGATCGCGCCGCGCCATCCCGAGCGGGGCGAGGCGATCCTGCGCGAGCTCGAAGCCGGAGGGCTCGTCTGCGCGCTGCGCTCGCGCGGCGGCCGCCCCCGGCGGGGCGTGGCGATCTATGTCTGCGACACGATCGGCGAGCTCGGGCTCTTCTATCGCCTGGCCGGGGTCGTGTTCGTCGGCAAGTCCCTTTCCGCCGCGGGAGGGCAGAACCCGATCGAGCCGGCGCGGCTCGCCTCCGCCATCCTGCACGGTCCGAAGGTCGCGAATTTCTCCGAGGTCTACGCGGCGCTCGACGAATCGGGCGGGGCGCTCGAAATCGCCGTCCCGGCCGACCTCGGCGACGCCCTGATCGGGCTCTTCGCCAATGCGGCGCGCCTGCGCGCCATGGCGCGCGCGGCGGCGGACGCGATCGAGCTTCGGGCCGGCGCGGTTGACCGTTCGATGAAGGCGCTGGCCCCCTTGCTCCCGGTCGCTGGGTCGGCCCGGTGAGGGCGCCGGGTTTCTGGCGCCCCGGCGATCCGACGGCGCTCGCTCGCCTCCTTCAGCCGATCGGCGCCCTTTACGGCGCGACGACCGCCCGCCGCATGGCTCGCCCGGGCGCGAGGGCCGCGGCGCCGGTTGTCTGCGTCGGCAATTTCGTCGCCGGCGGCGCCGGCAAGACGCCGGCGGCGATCGCGCTCGCCCGGATGCTGATCGACGAGGGCAAGCGGGTCGCGTTTCTTTCGCGCGGTTACGGCGGCGCGAAGCGGGAGGAGCCCGTCCGGGTCGATCCGAACGTCGACGACGCGCGGACGGTCGGCGACGAGCCGCTGCTGCTCGGCCGGGTGGCGCCCTGCTGGGTCGGGGCGGACCGCGTCAGGGGCGCGGCGATGGCGATCGACGCCGGCGCCCAGGTTCTTCTGCTCGACGACGGATTGCAGAATCCCGCGCTCGCCAAGGACCTCGCGCTCGCCGTGGTGGACGGCGTCGAGCGTTTCGGCAACGGCCTCTGCATCCCCGCGGGGCCCTTGCGCGCCCCGGTTGCCGCCCAGGCGCCGCATGTCCAGGGTTTCATCGTGATCGGCGGCGATGAGGCGGCGGCGCTGGCGATCTCGGCCGCCGCGCCCGGCAAGCCGATCCTGAGCGCGAGCCTCGAGCCGGACGCCCTGGCCGCCGCGCCGCTGATCGGCCGTGAAGTGGTGGCCTTCACGGGCATCGCGCGGCCGGAGAAGTTCTATGCGACGCTCCGGCGCGTCGGCGCGCAGCTCCTCGCGACGCGCGACTTCCCCGATCACCACCTCTTCACCCAGCGCGAGATCGAGGCGCTGATCGAGGAAGCGGCGCAGCGTGGCGCCCTGCTGGCGACGACGGAGAAGGACCGCGCGCGGCTCACCCGGCGGCAGGCCCAGGCGGTCGTCACCCTTCCGGTCACGCTGCGCTTCGACGAGCCGGCGGCTGTGCGGGAGATGCTCAAGGCCGCCTTGAGGAGCGCCGCGTAAAAATGGACCTCGCGGCGGACGGCCTGATCATCGGGCGCGCGACGCGCGCGGGCGCGGCTGACGGCTTCCGGGGACGCTACGGTTCGAGCTACGATTAGGCGGCCTTGAGGCCTTGGGAGAGGCGACATGACCTTGCTGCTCGGGGCGATTGCAGACGACCTTACAGGAGCGACTGACCTCGCCAATACGCTTGTCCGCCAGGGAATGCGCACGGTGCAATTCATCGGCGTGCCGTCCCGCCCCGTCCCGGACGCCGTCGACGCGATTGTCGTCGCGCTGAAGACGCGCACCATCGCGGCCTCCGAGGCCGTCGCACAGTCTGTGGCCGCGCTCGGATGGCTCGCTGCCGCCGGCGCGAAGCAGCTCTTCTTCAAATACTGTTCGACCTTTGATTCGACGGACGCCGGCAACATAGGCCCCGTCGCCGATGCGCTCTTGGACGCCCTCGGAACGGAATTCACGGTCTTCTGCCCGGCCTTCCCCGAGAATGGCCGCACGGTCTATCGCGGCTATCTCTTCGTCGGGGATGTGCTGCTCTCGGAATCCGGCATGCGAGACCACCCGCTGACCCCGATGCGCGACCCCAACTTGCGCCGCGTCCTGGCCCGCCAGACGCCGCATAAAGTGGGTCTCGTGCGGCTCGCCGCCGTAAGCCGCGGCGCCGAGGCGGCCCGCGCCGACATGGCGAGGCTTCGCGGGGAGGGTTGCCGCCACGCAATCCTCGATGCGGTCAGCGATGAAGATCTTCTCACCCTTGGCGAAGCGCTCGCCGATTGCTTGCTGGTGACGGGCGGTTCCGGCATCGCGCTCGGCTTGCCCGAAAATTTTCGCCGCGCCGGGTTGCTGCGGGACGCGCAACAGGCCGACCGTCTGCCTCCGGCGCCGGGAGCCTCCGCGGTCATCTCCGGCTCCTGCTCAACTGCGACCGTGGCGCAGGTCGCGTTCATGCGGCGATCGAACCCGGTTTTCGACGTCGATCCGCTGGCGCTCGCCGCCGGCGAGCCAATCGTCGAGCGCGCGCTCGAGTGGGCGCTGCCGCGCATCGCCGAGAAACCGCTGCTCGTGTCGGCGACCGCCGAGCCCGACCGCGTACGAGCCGCGCAAGATCGTCTCGGCCGCGACCGGGCGGGATCGCTTGTCGAAACGGCCCTCGCCGAAATCGCCAGGGGACTTGTCGCGCGGGGGGTGCGCCGACTGGTGGTGGCCGGCGGCGAGACCTCGGGCGCCGTTGTCCAGGCGCTGGGCGTCACCGAGCTGCGTATCGGCCCGCAGATCGAACCGGGGGTGCCGTGGACGGCGAGCCTCGGCGAGCCGAGACTGGCGCTCGCGCTCAAGTCGGGTAATTTCGGCGGAGAGGATTTCTTCCTGAAGGCGATCGCATGTTTCGACTGAGCGAAGCGGATATACGCGACGAGATGTGCAGGCTGGGCGCCTCGCTTTTCTCGCGCGGGCTCACCTTCGGGAGCGCCGGCAACATCAGCGTGCGGCTCGAGGATGGCTGGCTGATGACGCCGACCAATGTGTCTCTCGGCCGACTCGATCCGGCGCGTCTCTCGAAGCTCGACGCGGCAGGCAGACTGGTCTCCGGCGATCCGCCGACGAAAGAGAGCTTCCTCCATCGCGCCATGTACGACGAGCGCGCGCAGGCTCACGCGGTCGTGCATCTGCACTCGACCTACTCGGTTGCAGTGTCTGTGCTCGCGGATGTCGACGCCGAGGACGTGTTGCCGCCAATCACCGCTTACTACGTCATGCGGGTCGGCCGCCTGCCGCTCATTCCGTATCACCCGCCCGGCGAGCCGAGCTTGGCCGACGCGGTGCGAAAGCTCGCAGGCAGGCATCACGCGGTTTTGCTCGCCAATCACGGACCGGTGGTCGCGGGCAGCTCGCTCGACGCAGCCGCCAACGCCATTGAGGAGCTCGAGGAGACAGCGAAACTTTTCCTGCTTCTCGGCGGCGCCAAGCTCAGGCTGCTCACGCCAGAGCAGGTCGCCGCGCTGAAGCCCTCCTGATCAAGCAGGAAGCCCACGATGCCGAAGCTCGCCGCCAATCTCAGCATGATGTTTCAAGAAGCGCCGTTCCTCGACCGTTTCGCGGCCGCGGAGGAATGCGGCTTCGCGGGCGTCGAATTTCTCTTTCCCTATGACTACCCGGCCGAGGACATTGCGGAGCGCCTCGAGAAGCGCCGCCTGACGCAGGCGCTCTTCAACCTGCCGCCCGGCGACTGGGCCAAGGGCGAACGCGGAATGGCCGCCTTGCCCAGGCGCGAGGACGAATTCATGGCGGGGCTGGAGCTGGCGCTCGCCTACGCGCGCGCCACGATGTGCCAGCGCCTCCATGTCATGGCGGGAAACTGGCCTTCCGACCGCGACCGGCGCGAAGGACGGCAAACCTACGTCGCCAATCTCAAACGCGCCGCCGAGCGCGCCGCCGAGCAGGGCGTGACGCTGCTCATCGAGCCGATCAACGTCCGCGACATGCCGGGCTATTTCCTCAACACCACCGGTGAGGCCATGGAGGTGATTGAAGCGGTCGGAGCCGACAATCTCAAGCTCCAGCTCGATCTCTACCACTGCCAGATCACGGAAGGCGATCTCGCCATGCACATCCGACGCTTGGCCGGCTCTTACACGCATGTGCAGATCGCCGGCGTTCCCGAGCGCCATGAGCCCGACAG
>DASRSL010000191.1:0-1758 GCA_035656495.1 Roseiarcus sp. | reverse complement strand
AGCTTGCCGTCATCCCTCGCGCGCAGCTCGCAGCATCATCGCCATGCGCTGCAGAAGTTTCCAGCCGATCACGCCGTTCTGCTCGACGAAAGGGCGGAAGTCCCAGTAGGTGACACCGTAGCAGACGAGGTCGGCGGTTGTGGTGATGGTCGCCATGCGCGCGCCTTCGTCAATCAGCGCGACCTCGCCGAAATAATCGCCCGCCTTCAGCCTAGAGCGTTCCTTGCCGCCGATGGAGACGGTCGCCTCCCCGGACTCGATCACGAAGAAGGCAGCGCCGGCGGAGCCTTCCTGCACTACGGTTTCGCCCTTGCCGAAGCGGCGCTCCTTGAACAGCTTCGCGATTCTCTCGACTTCACGTTTGCTGAGATCGGCGAAGAGCGGAAGGCGCTGCAGCGCTTCGATGGGAACGCCTTTCATCGCAATCCATCCCGCGGCGCGGAAAACCGCGTCCAAATTAGACCCATCATTTCGGCGCCATTCCTGTAATCGCTCGGCATTGCAGCAGATAGAGTTTGCCTCCGGCGAGCGCCCATTCGATGTCGCGGGCGGGGCCGTAGACCTGTTCGCACCGGTCGGCGAGACGGCTGAGTTCGCGTATGGCTTCCTCGTCGAGACAGAATTGTTCGACGAGTTCCTCCGCGACGTCCTCCTTGAAGGTGCCGCCAGCGGGGAGAGTGCGGATCGCAATCTGTTTGAACCCGGCTCTTCTTTCGAGCACCCGACCCGAGCGATCGATCCGGAAGTTGTCGGGTATCACAAGCCCTGCCACCACTGCTTCGCCGAGGCCCCAGCTCGCTTCGATCATACGTTCGTCGGCGCCGGTGACGGGATTTCTCGTGAACATCACGCCGGCGGCGCTCGGGTCCAGCAATCCCTGCACGACGACGCCAATGCTCGGGCGCGTGAAGAGTCCCACCTTCTTGCGATAGGTGATCGCAGAGTCCGAATTCGCCGACCACCAGACCTCTCGCAAGGCGACGACCAGTTCCTCGCAGGAGGGCACATTGAGCAGCGTCAGATGCTGCCCGGCGAAGCTAGCCGAGGCCCCGTCCTCGTCGGCGGCGGAGGAGCGCACCGCGAGCGGGCCGCCGAGCGGCCTCGCCCATTTGAGGACCTCGTTGATGGCGCGAGCCTCGCCGGATGCGACCGCGTCGACGATGGCGCCGCAGAGCGCAATCCCCGGCGGCACCGAAAGGCCGTCCCTGAGCGCCTGCCCTAGACCGACCGCCTTGGAGCCGAACATACTCTCGTTCAGCGCCTTCTCGAGCGGGACCACCTGCTTCACGCGAGCACCGTCACTTCGCCGGCGTCGCCGTCGACGCGCACCCATGCGCCGTCGGCGATCCGCATCGTGGCGGTTCGGGCGCCGACGACTCCCGGGATGCCATATTCGCGCGCGACGATCGCCGAATGCGACAGCAGGCCGCCGCTGTCGGTGACGATCGCTCCCAGCAGAGGCAGCAGGATATTGAACGCTTCGGTCGTCGACTCCGTGACGAGCACGTCGCCCTTGGCGATGCGGTCGAACTCCGCGGGGCTGGAGATGCGGCGCGCGGGTCCTTCATAGACGCCGCGGCTCGCCGCCAGGCCTCTCAGCGTGCTTCCCTTGTGCGGCGCCTCGGAGCTGCCGAACAGCGAATGCAGCGCGACGCCGATTGCGCGCATCATGCGCGCTGGCGCCGGGGGCAGGCCGGACATATCAGGCGGCGGCGGAGGCGGCGGGCCGAGCAGGGGCGGCGCGTCCTTGGCGCGATG
>DASRSL010000190.1:0-21605 GCA_035656495.1 Roseiarcus sp. | reverse complement strand
GGCGCCCAGTTTGGCCTATAGCCTATTCACCATTGGCGATGCTCCCGTCGCCGGGCTGGCGAGCCTGCCGGAGGACGCGAGGAGAACGGGCGCGACGCCCCATTGGATCGGCTATGTCGGCGTCGACGACGTCGACTCCGCCGTCGATCGGATAAAGAAGGCGGGTGGAGCCGTGTACGTCCCGCCGACGGACATCCCGAACATCAGCCGCTTTTCGGTTGTCGCCGACCCGCAAATGGCGACGCTTGCGTTGGTCAAGGGGCGGAAATCCGGCCAAGCGTCCGCCGGTCCCAGCGCACCCGGGCGAGTCGGGTGGCATGAGCTGCTCGCCGCCGACTGGGAGACGGCGTTCGCCTTCTACGGCGAGCTGTTCGGCTGGCAAAAAGCCGACAGCCACTTCGGCGCGATGGGCACATATCAGGGCTTCTCCGCCGGAGGGAAGCCGATCGGCGGCATGTTCACCAAGCCTGCGACCCTGCCGCTTCCCTTCTGGCTCTACTATTTCAACGTCGACGACATTCAGGCGGCGGCGAAGCGCGTGGAGGCCGGCGGCGGCCAAATCCTCTATGGCCCGACGCAAGTCCCGGGCGGCCCCTGGATCGTCCATTGCACGGACTCTCAGGGCGCCCTATTCGCGCTTCTGGACAGGCGAGGCCGCAAAGCCATCGTTTATTTCGAGCGCGTCAAATCGCGTGACGCCGCCGACTCGCGGAGCCGCCGGTAGTGTTTCAGCAAGTGGCCGCCATCTGCCGCGCACAATAAAGCAAGGAACATCAGAGCGGCCAAGGGGCCTCATCACCCAGGCCGTGCGGGCGTCAGCCGGAAGCTTCCGGTTTCGCGCCGCGACCGATCGCAAATTGACCAACCGGTCCCTCGACATGGAATTCGATTCCCGTCATCTTTGCGAAAAGATCTATGTTCGCGATCCCGATCGCACATCCGCCGAGCCCCATGTCGGTCGCGATCAAGTAGAGCGTTTGCACGAGGACGCCGACGTCCTTCAGAATGAGCGCATAGGCGATCGAGCTGTACTTCCATGAAATGCGGCCAAAGCGCGCAGCGATCGTGATCAGGATCTGCGGCGCAGCGGGGGCGCCCATTGCGTACGCGGCTTGCGTCAACAGCGCTTCGAGGTCATTCGGGGGGACGCCAATCGCCGCCAGCGCGTGAGCGCCGGCGTCGTAATGATAGAAGCCGCGTGCAAGCCCTTCGCATGAGTTGACGGCGAGATAGAGCTCGAGCTCGTAAGCAGCGCCCGCCGACGGATACGGCCTGACGGTGTGGCCGCCTTCATCAATGTCGAGCTTCGTGTCCGATCTTGAGAGGACGCGCGCGGTTCCGTCAAGGAACCGCGAAAGCTCGGCGAGCGTGATTGGTCGCTGGTCATCGAAGCTGCGCGTCGAATGGCGTTCGCGCAGGAGCTTGGCGACCGATGAGATCGCCTGCGGGCGCCCTGCCGAGAACTTGGAAAGATCGATCTTCTTTCCGCGCCAGCTGGACCTCACGGCAGGCAGCGGAGCAATGATCCCGACACAAGGATAGGTTCCGCCCAGCGGATTGGCGTGCCGGCCTTCGGTGCTGCGCGTATGAAAGAGAAGATCGTGAAAGTCCCAAACAGCGAGGCTGTGGTCTCCCTCGGCCAGTCGAAGCCCAGTTTCGCCGACGCCGACCTTGAAAAGGATCTGGCAATCGAGGAGCAGGGCGAGAAGCTCGACGCCTGGGAAACCGTCCTGCCGGCGCAGTTGTCTGACTTGCTGCGGCGCAGAGAGCATGGCGATGGCGGTCGCAATCTTCGGATCGCAGATTTTGAACAACGCGCCGGCGCGCGGCGATTCCAGGACCATCTCATTGCCGCGCCGCCGCATGTACGCGAACCGCGACAGGACGAGTGCGTCGGCATTGCCGAGCCGCGGCGCTTGCGGCCAATAATCGGGAACCTGCGGTTCGATGACGACCTGGTCCTCGCCGTTGCGCGACCGTCCGAGGCGGTACTCCAAGAGACCGCGCCTGGCCAATCGCTGGACTAACAGACCAATCTCTTTGTTGATGTTCCGACTGTCGGACGCAAACGAGCCGAGCGGCAGGCCTCGGCGGATTTCCTGCGCGCGATCGGCGGCGCGCGCGCTGAACGTTCCCAAGCCGACTGAATAGCCATCGAAGCCGGCGACGATTTCTCCGTCCTCGTGCGCATCGAGCTTGACGTGACCGCGGAGCCGGGCTGAAACAGTTTTCGGCGCAGCGGGCCACACTCTCTTGGGTTCGCTACGGCGTTCACGCATCTCGGGCGCCAAGCGCAATCCTTCCCCAGCTCTTGCTGGGGAAGGTGGCTGCGCGCAGCGCGGCCGGATGGGGTAGGGTCCGCTGGTTCGACGTCGCCAGACTTGCACGAACGTCGGGGCCAACATTCATCGGGGCGCTCCTGCTTTCCCCACCCCATCCGTCGGGCTTCGCCCGACACCTTCCCCGCTTCGCGGAGAAGGGGGCGCAACTCCATGATATTGTCTCGAAGCAACCTCCCGAGTCGTCGATGTCGCGGTTTCCGAACGAGGAGTTGCGCTGCACGACCTTCACCGCGAAGTTTTCGCCGACGGATTCCTGCACTCCATACCCCATCCGTCGCCTTCGGCAACACCCCCTCCCCGGGCTTGGATCCGGGGATCGCGGAGAAGGGGGACACTCAGGTATGGGGGTGAATCGGATTGAGCTCGTTTTCCTTCAGCGGCCGGTCACGCAATCCGAGCTTCACCGGCACGTCGTAAAGCCGGCCGGGCGCGAAGCGGCGATAGAAATGCCGCAACCCCGGAACGATCACTCTGACGACTGGCGTCTCGATGTCTGGACGCGTCTGATCGAGGACGAGGAAATCGAGGCCTGCTTGCTTCGCGAGGGAGACGCAGGCCGCTGCCTGCTCGCTCGTGTCGAGATGGCCGAACTTCGAGCCGAGCTCCGGTTGGACCACCGGATTTCCGCTCGGCGTCAAAAAGGGATGGTCCTCGAGGCGCAACGGAGCGACGCCGTCGAGGCTCGATTTCTCTCCCGTCCCGCCGCCCATCAGATTGAGGGATAGAAATTGATTCAGCTCCGTCAGCGACCGCAACAAGGCGATTCTCGCGTCGAAATGCGCGCCGGAACCGAATTCGATATTTTCCCGCCCGTTTTGCATCCAGTGCGTGATCGCCACGAACGTCGGGATCCCGAGATCGCTGGTCACGTCGAGCACCCAGAGCCGGCGGCCGGTCTGGGCGAGCTGCTTTTGCAGATCGCGAACATAGGAGTCGTCGAACTGGCCGAGGTCCAATTCCGGCCGCTGCAGCCGATTGTACCACCAGATCGCGTATGCATCCCTTTCCACCAGCTCGAGGAATCCCTGGACGATTGCTTCCTCGAGCGTATTGCCGGCCGCGCAGCCGTTGGAATCCGCCGCGAAGGCGCCGGCGCCCCTGTAAAAGAAGTACAGGAGGCTGGTCGGAAGATATTTGAAGCGCGCCTCGCGCAGAGACCAGGCCGGCGACCATTCGATCTTTGCCGATCGATCGAAGAGCGCCGGGATCGCCTCCCGCTCGTCCGAGTCGGGCGCCTGCGCCTGGCCTTGCTGCAATTGCGCGTCGCTGAACAGAAGGACGTCGTTTGGGGGAATAGCCTCCCCTGACGGGAAATCGGTAAACCTCCGCTTCGCCCGGATCTCGTCGCCCTGAAAAATCCCGGAATAGCGCTCGATCGCCTCCATGAGCGCGCTGGCTTCGCCCTGTTCGGCCGTGCTGCCCTTGCCGAAGCTTCCGCCGCTCAGCCCCGCCCTGAGCTGATGAACCGACTCCGCCGGCCCTGAAAAATTGTGCGTGGCGTAGTAGTTGGTGTTCAAGGGCAAATCGGCCTGGATCCGCTCGAGGCGGGAGACGACGCCGGTGAGCGGGCTCACATGCCTGCGGAAACGCGCGACCGTCGCCGACGGCGAAACGCTGCGGTACCCGCCGCTGGTCATGACGACCCTGCCGCCTGCGCCAAGCTCGATTGGCGCAGGCGCTCGACGCGGATCGCGCAGTTTCTTGCGGCCGCAGCTTGGACATTGCGGTCGGGCGGCCACATGATGCTTCACAATGGTCGAGCCCAACAGGTCGAGGCTGATGATGTGATCGCTCAATGGCGTGCGAAAATCGGTGGCGATCGCTTTCGCAACCTCGACGGCCGCAAGTTGGACGGCGCTCTGTCCGATGGTCTCATGAGCCAGAGGCGAAACGGCGACGCAGCGGGCCTGTCTTCGGTCGAGGAGCGCCCTGACCTCCCGGTTCCTTTTCATCCGCTCGGCAAGGCACATCCAGCAGGCGCTCTGGCCCGGCCTGAACACCGGTCCCACCAGAGGAAAAATGCCGGACGGCTGGACGAGCGCCCACGGAGCGCCATCCGACAAATGCTGCCGGTTCAATTCGGCCAATCGCGCTTCGAGATAATCGTTCACCAGCGTGACCGTCAGGCCGGAGGCGCGCTTGACGACGCGCACGCCCAGCTGGCTCAGGGCGGTCGCGAGCTCCGTCTCCCCGTGCACGTCGATCGATTGAATGCGCACGCGACATTTCTGGAGATTTTGCTCGGCGGTCTCCGGCGATAGCCCGAGGCTCGCCCAATAGGCGGCTACAGCGCCGTTCGAAGAGCTGCTTTCGGGAAGGATGTAGCGGCGGTCGACCAGCCGCTTCAGGGCTTCGTGGATTTTGTCGGATGGAAAATCCTTCCCCAGGTCACGAATGAGCTCCCCAAAGCTCCTTCCACCCTTTCCTATCGCGGAGGCGAGCTCACAGAAGAGCTCGCCATGAAGCAAGAACTTCCGGTCCTCGGAATAGAGACACACGACATCGGGTGGCAGCACGTAGACGGTGAAATTCGGCGCGAACCGCGGAACGTCCTTGCCCTTATACGGGGTGTTTCCGCGGTCGCCTGTCATGAGGTCAGTACACGCCTCTTCGCCGTAGCTCCGGACGCCAGCACAAGGCGGATTCTCCGACGGCCAGGGTTCCCTCGCCAACCTCGCGCCAGCGTTTCCGACGCTAGCGCGGCAAGCAAAATCCTTGGCCAAGTCGACCCTGATGAAACCTGGGAGCGACGCCTTGCGTCAGATGAATCGCAAAGCGTTCTAGTTTAGCACCAGACGCGGCAACCACCCCACGATAGGCAGCAGCCGCCTCCCCAGCCCCAGATCACGCCGCCGCCGCAGCCGCAGCCTCCGCAGCCTCCCCAGCCCACGCCGCAGCCTCTGCAGCCACCAAAGCGGCAGCCTCTGCAGCCTCCAACGCCGCAGCCTCTGCAGGCCCGAACGCCGCCGCAGCCTCTGCAGCCTCCGCACCCGTGTCCGCAGCCACAGCCTGCTCGCATGGCAGCAAGTTGTATGCCTGACCGGGGGGTTCCGAGGTCTGTGTCGTAGAGAGAGAACGTCGCCAAGCTGACGTCGGAGATTTCCTCCTCACCGAGAGTGGGGATCTGAATCGGCGCGTCCTGCCAAAGCGTATCCTCTAGCGATCCGCCAGTCGGCGCTGGCAAAGACCCGATCGGCATATCCGCCGACGATCCGGCGGTCGACGCCGCCAAAGACACCCCGGCGATTCCGAGCACGGATACAGCCTTGCTTGGACGCTTTCCCTTCGAAGTACGCTTCGCTTGCGGCATAGCAGAGTTCCTCCTCTACTTTCCCTGGACCAGATCCGCAACGAACCTATTGCACCCTTAGCACTTTTCGGACTCTTTGAATACCGCTATTCTATAGAGTGCATTTTGGAGCTTGCGCTTGCCGTTAAACGCGCCGGACCGCTTTCGTTCGTCGACGAAATCCCAAGCCGGTTGACGTCTCGCTAAATGCTGTAGCCGCCCCGAGGTTCCGGTTTCTGAATTCAAACGCGTCAAGCGGCGCGAGAGAAACCGGGGGCAGCCATGTCGGCTCGGTCGGGAAACAGGGGTCTTTATGTCGCAGACTCGGCCCGCGCTGCTGGTGACGAGAGCGATACAACCGGGTTGCGCCATGCGACGCCGCGTCCACTCCGCGGCCGATGAATTCCTGTTAGGCCGCAATTGCCGCCCTGTTATCGGCGAATTATTGCCCCTGTTGCGCCGCTTCAATGTCCCTGATAATTCGCTTCCCTTGCCCGCACGCACTAGGTTGCATTTCAGCCAAACCCAATGGCATGCACGCTTTTTCAGCCCGGAATACACTCCCATGAGCAGATAATTGCGCGGTAACAGGCCGCGATAACAGGGATTGCGCCAAGCAGGGGCCGCGAGGTCGCGTCAATTCGCCCTGTTCGCCGAAAGCCCGCCGCTGACACAGGCGATCGCGAAGGCGTAGTTGCGCGCGACCTCCTCGAGCCGGTCAAAGCGCCCCGGCCGTCCGGCGTGACCCGCTTCCATAGCGGTGCGCAGGAGGATCGGCCCGCCGCCCGTCATCGCGGCTCTCAGCCGCGCCACCCATTTGGCCGGCTCCCAATAGGTTACGCGAGGGTCCGTCAGACCGGCCAGGGCCAGGATCGCAGGATAGTTCTGCGCTCGCACGTTGTCGTAGGGACTATAGGAGCGGATCGCCTCGAAGGCCGCGCGGTCGCGAATCGGATCGCCCCATTCCAGCCATTCCGGCGGGGTCAGGGGCAGGGACGCGTCGAGCATGGTGGAGAGCGCGTCGACGAACGGCACGTCCGCGATGACGCCAGCGAACAAATCCGGCGCCAGGTTCGCGACCGCCCCCATCAAAAGACCTCCTGCGCTAGCGCCATGCGCCACGATGCGGCCCGCGCTTGTATAGCGCTCGGCGATCAGATGCCGCGCGGCGGCGAGGAAGTCGCCGAACGTGTTCGTCTTTTTCAGGAGCTTGCCTTCCTCGTACCAGCGCCAGCCCTTCTCGGTTCCGCCGCGGACATGAGCGACGGCGTAGACGAAGCCGCGATCGACGAGTGAGAGGCGATTGGTCGAGAAGCTCGCCTCGACCGGGTGGCCGTAGGCCCCATAGGCGGTGAGGAGAAGCGGCGAGCTGCCGTCGAGCTCGGCATCGCGCTTCATCAGAACCGACACCGGCACGCTCTCTCCATCCTCGGCGCGGGCGAAAATTAGCCGCGTAAGATAGCGTTCAGGGCCAAAGCCGGGCGCCTCCCGCTTCTTGACGAGAGTCCCCGCGCGCGTCGCGCAATCGTAGTCGATGATCTCCTCGGACCGTTTCATCGAGGACAGACTGAATCGGAGGAGCCGCGAGTCGAATTCGTAGACCGTCTCCAGGCGGAGCGCGCAGGCCTCCTCGTCGATTGCAACGTCGTGCGCCTCGCCGCTGGCAAGGTCGTATACCGTCATGCGAGGACAGCTATCCTCGTGCGCCAGCACGACGAGAAAGTTCCGGAACAGCGTCGCGTTCGCGATGAAGCGGCCGTCCCGATGGGAGACGACGTCGCGCCAGTTCGCTTCGTCCGGCGCGTCCCGCGGCGCAACGACGACCTTGAAGTCGCGCGCCTGAGAATTGGCGCGGATGTAGAAACAGTCGCCATGATCCATCACGTCGTAAAGCAGCCCCGGTCGGCGAGGCCTGATCAACAGCGGCTTCGCGGTCGGCCGATCGAGATCGACCGCATGCGTCTCCGAAGCGTCGTGCCCATAGACGACGATGAAGGCCGACCGGCCGAGCCGCGTCGCCTCGAGCCCGATGAACCACGCGGGGTCCGCCTCGGCGTAGACCACGGCATCCTCGCTCTGGTCGGTCCCGAGGCGATGCAGCCTCACCTGGAATGGACGATGACTCTCGTCCTGTTCGACATAGAGGAGTCCCTTCGAATCGCGTGTCCAGACCATGTCGCCGGCGCCGTTGACAATGAGGTCGTGGAGATCTTCGCCTCGCTCGAGGTCGCGGATGCGGATCGTCAGCATTTCCGAGCCGACCTCGTCGAAGCTCCAGGCGAATTTCGCGTGGTCGGGCGAATGGCGCGTTGCGGCGCAACGAAAGAACGGCTTGTCTTCGGCGCGCGCGTCGCCGTCGATCAGGACCACCTCCTCGCCGCCCTCGCGCGGTCTGCGGCAGTACATTGGGTGTTGGCCGCCGGCGAGAAAGCGCGAATAATAGGCCCAGGGCCCGTCGACCTGAGGCGGTTCGCTGTCGTCTTCCTTGAGCCGCCCTCGCATCTCGCGGAAAAGCTCCTCTTGCAGCTCGGCAGTCGGTGCGAGCACCGCATCTGCGTAGACGTTCTCCGCATCGAGCAGCGCACGGATGTCGGACGGCAGACGGGCGGGGTCACGCAGCACGTCGCGCCAGTCTTCGGCTCGGATCCAGGCATATTCGTCGGTCCAGGCCACTCCGTGCGCCGAACGCGGAGAGGGGCGAACGTCGGCCCGCGGCGGCGCGGCGCGACGGGAAAGGGGAGAGTCATCGCTCATGGGACGGGCGTTCTGGCACGGGCTTCGGCTCGCGTGAAGGCTCGCAGCCGCGCCGCCGGCCGGCGCGGGCGGGGCCCAGGATGCGAAAATTCCCGGAGGCGTGTCACGTTCGGCGCTCCTATGTCGTTATGTCTGTCGGAATGTCGATGCACATGAGGAGATGATCATGACCCCGAGATTGAATCCGTTCACCGCCGCGCCGGCGCCGATGAAGGCGTGGCTCGAATTCAGCCAGGGCCTCGAGAAAGGGGGTCTGGAGGAAAGGCTCACGGATCTCGTGAAGATTCGGGCCTCGCAGATCAACGGCTGCGCCTACTGCCTCAACATGCATACGGCCGACGCGCGGAATCGAGGCGAGACGGAGCAGCGCCTCTACCTTCTCGACGCATGGCGCGAATCGCCGCTCTACAGCGACCGTGAACGCGCCGCGCTGGCCTGGACCGAGGCGTTGACGCGGCTGCGCGACGTCGGCGCGCCCGACGACGTCTATGCCGCGGTGAAAGCGCAGTTCACCGATGAGGAAGCGGTGGCGCTGACGCTCGCGATCGTCGTCATCAACGGGTGGAACCGAATCAATGTCGGCTTCCGCGCCGTCCATCCGCACGAGGAGCGCCGGGCGGCGTGATCGCGAACCCGAACGAGGACGCCGCAGCGAGCTTCGATCCGCTGCGTCCGCGGCTGATCCGCATTGCCTACCGGATGCTGGGATCGGTCGCGGACGCGGAGGACGCGGTGCAGGAGGCGTTCCTGCGCTGGCTCGACGCGGATCGCGCCTCGGTCGCCGAACCGGCGGCCTATCTGCGCCGCATCGTCACCCGGCTCTGTCTCGATGAGCTCAAATCGGCGCGGCGGCGGCGTGAGGCCTACGTCGGCCCCTGGCTGCCGGAGCCGGTCGTGGACTCGGCGGAGGACGAGATCGACGACGTGACGCTGCCGCTGATGGTCGCGCTCGAGCGGCTGTCGCCGCTGGAGCGCGCCGCCTTTCTCCTGCACGACGTGTTCGGCGTGAGCTTCGACGAGATCGCCTTGACGATCGGCCGCGACCCGACGGCCTGCCGCCAGCTCGCGAGCCGCGCCCGCACCCACGTCCGCTCGGCGCGGCCCCGTTTCCGCGTGCCGAAGCAGCACGGCCTCGAGATCGCCGCAGCCTTCTTCGCGGCCTCCCGCAACGGCGACATGACCGGGCTGCGTTCGCTGCTCGCCGCCGACGTCACGCTCCATGCGGACGGCGGCGGCAAGCGCCCGGCGGCGAGGCGGCCCATCGTCGGTCTCGACGACGTCATGCAGTTCCACGCCTCGCTTGCCGGCCTGTTCGCCGAAAATCCGTCGCGCATCGCACGCTACGCCTTTATCGACGGCCTTCCGGGCTTCATCACTATCGAGCGGGACGGCGCGCAGACGACCGCGCTTGCTATCGAGGGCGATCGGATCGTCGGCATCTATGTCGTGCGCAACCCAGACAAGCTGAGTCGGCTCGGCGATGATGTCCTTCACTGATCGGAGCTCCCGGCCGGACCCCGACCATTTCCGGAACCTGTCTTTCCGAGGCGGGTTCTTAGGCAACTGACCCGTTTTCGGAGTCCTCTCATGAGCCTGTCGAATGGAGCGCTCGACCAGGCCGGCGCGTCTCGCGTTCTCAAGCTGGCCGGTCGAGTCGCAATCGTCACCGGCTCCGATTCGGGCATGGGCCGCGCGATCGCCGAGGCGTTCGCAATGGAAGGCGCGGACGTGGCGGTCACGTTCCATTCGGATCGCGACGGCGCCGAGGCGACCGCGCGGCAGGTGGGCGACTCCGGGCGGCGCGCGATCGTTCAGCGGCTCGACGTCGCCGAGGAAGAGAGCGTCGTCCGACTGTTCCGAACCGTGAACGATCGGCTCGGGCCGCCGGGCGTTCTGGTCAACAGCGCGGGCAGTATGGGGGCCAGCGGAAAGGAGACCGGCGATCTTTCCGGCGAGGACTTCGACCGGGTCGTCAAGACGGATCTCTACGGCCCGTTCTTCTGCTGCCGCGAGTTCGTTCGCTGCCGACGCGCGGCCGGCGGCGGCGGCAGGATCATCAACATCACCTCGGTTCACGAAGCCATCCCAAGCCCGCGCAACGCCGCCTACGGGGCGGCGAAGGGCGGGCTCCTCACTTTCACCCGGAGCCTCGCCCTGGAGGTCGCCGCGGTGCGGATCAATGTCAACGCGATCGCGCCGGGCCTCATTCGCACCCCGATGACCATGAAGCGAACCGACGACCCGCAGGTGCGGGCCGAGGAGTTGCCGCACATTCCCTGGCGCAGACCCGGCGAGCCGTGGGAGGTCGCCCGCCTCGCGGTCTACCTGGCTTCCGACGAAGCCGATTATGTCACCGGACAGAGCTTCACCATTGACGGCGGTCTCGAACTGAACTGGGGGCAGGGCGCCTGATCCGGACCGAAATTCGCTGGCAACAGGGCCAAAAGCAGCAGGGTTCGCAACACGGGCGCCTCGCAGCGCGAAACAGGCGATAACAGCGGGTTCGCCCAAGGACAGGCGGGTCGGGCAACTCCATCGAATCCGGCACGACGACCCAGCCGGCTCTCAAGACTGAGGGGTCAGGTCTTTCCGACGGCGACGATAACACCCATATCTGCGACCAGGATTTCGATCCTCGAGGTAATTCCTATGATGTTACAATGCAAAACCGGCAGTTCCTCGGTCCGGCCAGCGCGCCTCCTGCGCAGCGACCTCTGCGCGCAGCTGGCGCCGCTCAACCGGTATGGACCGACCGGCCTCGGCGCGGCCCTGGTCGACGGGCTTCGCGCCCTATTCGGCGCGGCGCGCCGCGCCCGCGCCGATGAGGGTTATTGCGCGCACTGCTGACCCCGCGGCTAGACGACCAGTCACCCGCCGCGCGTCGGCGCGCGGTCAAGGGCCGAAATCGACAGGAATCCGCCGATCCAGGAGCCGAGCGCGGCGAAAAGCACATAGGCCCAGTTTGACGTGTAGCTGATGACGGCGAAGGCCGAGAGCAGATACCAGACGCTGCTCCACGACGCGGCCGCGTATCGGCGGCGGGCGACGACCGAGGCGGTGAAGAACACGTAGACCGCGTCGGTGGCAGCGGTCGAAAGGACAACTCCCGCGGCGATCACGGGGTCGACGGTCGGCAAAATCATGATTTCCCCTCATCCGCCGCGGGCGGCGTAGCCGGACGCGCCGCGTTCGACGCGTCCTTCCGCGCGAGAGACTCCACAGCCCGCCGCGCAAGGTCCATAATGCGCGCGCAAATCGTCAGCCGTGAAGGAGGAAGCGTTGAAGTTTCGACCGCTGCACGATCGCGTTCTGGTGAGACGCGTCGAAGCTGAGGAAAAAACCAAGGGTGGGATTATTATCCCCGACACCGCCAAGGAGAAGCCTCAGGAAGGCGAGGTGGTCGCGGTCGGCCCGGGACCGCGCGACGAGAGCGGCAAGCTCGTTCCGATCGACCTTAAGGCGGGCGACCGCATTCTGTTCGGCAAATGGTCCGGAACGGAAATCAAGATCGAAGGCGAAGACCTCATCATCATGAAGGAGAGCGACGTCATGGGCGTCGTCGAAACCGGCGCCGCGCCGGCGCGCAAGAAGCGATGACGCGGGTTTAAAGACGATTCCAACCCTGCAATTGCGGAGAAGACGGAAATGGCCGCCAAGGAAGTCAGATTTTCCCAGGACGCGCGCGAACGTATGGTGCGCGGCATCGACATTCTCGCCAACGCGGTGAAAGTGACCCTCGGCCCTAAGGGCCGCAACGTCGTCCTCGAGAAATCGTGGGGCGCGCCGCGCGTCAGCAAGGACGGCGTGACCGTCGCCAAGGAGATCGAACTTGCCGACAAGTTCGAGAACATGGGCGCGCAGATGGTGCGCGAGGTCGCCTCCAAACAGAGCAGCGTCGCCGGCGACGGCACCACGACCGCGACGGTCATCGCCCAGGCGATCGTGAAGGAGGGGTTGAAAGCAGTCGCCGCCGGCGCCAATCCGATGGACGTCAAGCGCGGGGTCGACACCGCCGTGGAGGCGATCTCGGCCGATCTCGGCAAGCACAGCCGCAAGGTCACCAAGTCCGACGAGATCGCCCAGGTCGGCACGATCTCGGCCAACGGCGACAAGACGATCGGCTCGATGATTTCGCAAGCGATGGACAAGGTCGGCAAGGAGGGCGTGATCACGGTCGAGGAGGCCAAGAGCCTCGAGACCGAGCTCGACGTCGTCGAGGGCATGGAGTTCGACCGGGGATATCTATCGCCCTATTTCATCACCAATGCCGAGAAGATGTTCGCCGAGATCGAGGACGCCTATCTCCTCATCCATGAGAAGAAGCTCTCCTCGCTGCAGCCCCTGCTGCCGGTGCTCGAGGCGATCGTGCAGACGGGCAAGCCGCTGCTCATCATCGCCGAGGACGTCGAGGGCGAGGCGCTCGCGACTCTCGTCGTCAACAAGCTGCGCGGGGGCTTGAAGGTCGTGGCGGTCAAGGCGCCCGGTTTCGGCGACCGGCGCAAGGCAATGCTGGAGGACATTGCAATCCTCACCGGCGGCACGATGATCGCCGAGGACCTCGGTATCAAGCTCGAGAACGTCACGCTGCAGATGCTCGGCAAGGCCAAGCGCGTCCGGGTCGAGAAGGAGAACACCACGATCATCAACGGCGCCGGCGAGAAGAAGGACATCGACGGCCGCATCGCCCAGATCAAGGCGCAGATCGAGGAGACGACCTCCGACTACGACAGGGAGAAGCTGCAGGAGCGGCTGGCGAAGCTCGCTGGCGGCGTCGCGGTGATCCGCGTCGGCGGGGCGACCGAGGTCGAGGTCAAGGAGAAGAAGGATCGCGTCGAGGACGCGCTGCACGCCACCAGGGCGGCGGTCGAGGAGGGCATTTTGCCGGGCGGCGGGGTTCCGCTCCTGCGCGCCGGCAAAGCGCTCGAAGGCCTGAAGCACGACAACGACGATCAACGGGCCGGAATCGAGATCGTCCGCAAGGCAATCCAGTGGCCGGCCCGCTACATCGTCGACAACGCCGGCGTCGACGCTTCGATCGTGGTCGGCAAGCTCATTGAGCATAGGGACTACGCATACGGCTACGACGCCCAGACCGGCGAATACGGCGACCTTTACAAGCTCGGCATCATCGACCCGACCAAGGTCGTGCGCACTGCGCTCCAGGACGCCGCCTCGGTCGCCGGCCTCCTCATCACGACGGAGGCGATGGTGGCCGAGAAGCCGAAGAAGGAAACCCCCGCGCCGGCCATGCCCCCGGGCGGGATGGATTATTGACCGGAAAGGGCGAGAGAGGTCGCTCCGTCAGGCGCGGTCGCCTCTTGGCAAACACGCCCTCCTCCCGCTCGCGGGAGGAGAACCTGCCATTGGCGAAGAGCATAACGCGGTGCAGGAAGCAACGCGACGATTGCAGCGCCCCACCTAGCGCAGCCGCCAGGGATTGGCGAATGCGGCGGACCATCGCCGCTCGTGCTGAACTTGCCTCGTTCGAGCCTTTGGCGGCAGATAGGCCATTCGGGAATGGCCGGCGCAATAGGAGCGACCGTGCGCCGCTTCGAGCCCGCAATAGGCGAAATCCCCGCTCGTTGGATCGCCTAGCGGCCATCGGCATGCGAGTGCTCGGATTTCCGCGAGCCTGACTCTCCGCATTTCCTTCACTTCGCCCTCGGCAAAAGAAGATGGCGCTTTCTCTCTGGGGTCGAACCGGGGATCACGAGAGAGGTCGACGGTGGAGCGCTGCTTGCCGGGAGTCGGCTTGCGGCGGGGAGTAGCTGTCGATTGCGTTTGATACATCTCGATGGGCGCTGCGCAGGGCGCAAAGGCCCGCCCGCCGCCGCTGAGCTTGATCCCGATCCGATTGGCCTTGCCGATCACGGCGTTGCGGGATGCCGCGCCAAGCGCTTGAGCGATGACGCTCGCGCTTCGTCCTTCGAGCGCCAGCCTTTTGAGAGCCTCGACCGCCTCGTCTGTCCACAGCATGTGCTCGCCCCAATGACCCCGCTGCGGCCCTTACCGCCGCAAGAAGGAATGGTATTCCGTTCGTAGGCAGCTTCTCGGATGAGAAAGCTGCTATGACCGGACCGCTCATCACGAAAATTAAGATATTTCATGGTGTTATAGAGAAAAGGTGGCGCCGCAATCTCGTATTTCGAACGGTCCGGCGGGGTTCAAGTATACGGTATGTTTGCGCTTTGGCGCGAACGCGGGTAGTGGGAATTCCGAACGGATAGGAGACCGTCATGCCGGGCGGTGGTTCGGAACAGGCGAAGTCCGTGAGAACGCCGCCGTACACGTCGTACCGAACGTTCAAGACGTTCATCCAGGATCTTCTGGAGCAAGGCGTTCCTTCACGCATCGACCGCAGCGTGTTGACCCGCTTTTCCGGCGTGGTCGGCACTCAGCTGACGCACGCGCTTCGCTTCCTCGGTCTGGTCGAAGACCAAGGGCGCCCGACCCAGCGCCTCGTGGCGCTGGTGAACGCACAGGACGCAGGGCGTTGGCCCGAGACGCTCCTCGAGCTCCTCCGGCTGGAATACGCTCCGATGTTCGCGATCGACCTCGAAACCGCGACCCCTTCGCATTTCAACGAGGCGTTTCGGAAGGCCTTCCCGGCTGCCGATGCGGTCGTCCAGAAGTGCGTGACCTTCTTTCTTTACGCCGCGAACGATGCCGGCGTGAAAATCAGCGGCCGCGTGCTCAAAGGTCGAAAGCCCCGGTCTCTGACGCCGCGAAGGAGACCCGCGCCTTCGCAAGCGCCGGCGAAGGAGATCGAGACAGGAACGTCACAACCTCGATCAGTCGCGTCTCGAATCGAGGACAAGAAACCCTCAGAGATCCTTCTCTCGCACCTCGACCCGAACGAGATGGACGAGGAACAGCAGGCCGCGGTCTGGACCCTGTTGAAGTACTTCAAGGCGAGAGCGCTGTGAGGCGAGGAACGAGGGCCTCAGCGGCCGTCTTCCCCCCGGGCGCATTCCTTTCATAGGCCGCGATACACGCCGCCGGCGCCGTGGACGCGCAACGCCTCTCAGAAGGGCCGTCGTGTCCTTCGTCGCCTGCGGTCGTATTGCTCGGTGATCTCGCCGATGATTCTCGCGCCGTCGCTGGCGCCGGCGACGGCGCCGGCGGGCGCGTCGCCGAGGGAGCCTTGCGCCTTCCTGAGGGCGCTCTTCACGTCATCGATGGTCAGGACGCGCTTTTTGACCAGAAGGTCCAGAATGGCGATCGCGATCGCGCCGCCGACCATTGCGATTCCGGACGGGCCGACGCTTTTGGACGTATATGACACGGACGCAAACCCTCAAACTCTTGGCTCGAGGCCGCTTGGCTCTCGCGAGTTGGCGAGCCCGCCGCCTCACGCCGCCCTATTCGCCATCGCTTTCGGCGCTTGATAGGCCATTCGGCAGTGGCCGGCGCAATAGGAGCGGCCGGGCGCCGGCTGGAGTCCGCAATAGGCGAAATCTTCGCTCAACGGATCGCCAAGCGGCCATCTGCAGTCGAGCTCGCGGATTTCGTCGAACCCGATCCGGCGCATCTCTCCGACCTCAGCCCCGGCGAAGATCCACTTCGGCTTCCTCGGCTCCCGAGCCGGGGCAGGTGCGGGGGCTTGCTTGCAGGAGACGGTCTTGGAGCGAGGAGCAGTCGAGGCCCGGGGCCGTTCGGAGCGGGCTGGCCTCCCGCCGGGAGCCGCACCGCTCCCGCCGCCATTGAGCTTGATCCCGACCCGGTTCGCTTTGCCGATGACCGCGCTGCGCGACGGTGCACCGAGCGCCTCGGCGATCACTCTCGCGCTTCTTCCCTCGAGCGCCAGCCTTTTGAGAACTTCAATCGTCTCCTCGGTCCACAGCATCTGTGCGCCCCTTGCCTAAATGCATGGCAACATCTATAGGTTGTGCATTATGGTTACTACAACCTTAACTACGTTGCAACGGTGCGATTGTGATAATTTGTGACAAATGTGGGGAGCCTGCATTCGGCGAAGTCGTCGCAACGGCGGCGTGGGAGATCGCTTCCGTCGCGATCGGACGGCGACGAACGAGAAACCGCCCTCGCAGGAACGGGGTGTTCATCTGGACCCGGAGGCCAACCGAGCCGGCGTGCAGATCATCAGCGCGCCGCCCTCGCGCGTCACGGTTTTCGTGATTCCGACCGACGAAGAGCGAATGATCGCCGAACACACGATCCGAACGGCCTATGTCGGCTCGAACGGCCGAGAATCGCCTCATGCTCTGACAGGAGACGCTGTTCGATCCGGCGCCTTCGACCGTCGAGCGAATTTCATGTCTGCGTGCGCCGCCGCTCAGAGAAGGTAGATTGTCGCGATCCCTTTCGTGTCGATCACGCGGCTAAGGGTCCGAAAATGGCGGTTCTTACCGGCGTTCCTGGCTGGCGCGATTCGATCGGCGCGCTTCAGGGAAGGTCCGCGACCGGCGCCATCCGAGTGGCAGTGGTCGCGGACGCGAGGCAGGCTTTTTGGACTTGCACGGTCTGGAACGATGAGAAGTCCATGCGCGCGTTCCTGAATTCGGGTAGCCATCGCAAAGTCATGCCGCGACTCCTGGACTGGTGTGATGAAGCTTCGGTCGCGCACTGGGAGCAGGAGTCGTCCGAAGCGCCTTCATGGCGAGAGGCGCGGGAGCGCATGCGGCGCGCCGGACGACGTTCGAGGGTTAGATTTCCTTCTGCGGCGCAAGAGGGGTTTGAAATTCCGGAGCCGCGGACGAGAGCGGAACTGAGGCTCAAATAGCCATTGATAGCTTGTCGGCCATGTCGGGCGGCGCCGCAAGCGTCGGCCGCCGGGGAACCGCCGGCCGACCTTTCGTGAGCGCTCAGAGCAATCCGTTCTTCTTAAGGATGTCGGCGGCGTTGGTCTTGTCGATCTTCATGGTGGGCAGAGTGATGACCGGCGGGATCTTCTCGCCCTTGAGCAACTTGACGGCCTCGCGCAGCCCCTCGGCGCCCGGCGTCGCATAGAGGAAGGTTGCGGTGAGATAGCCTTTGTTGACCCACTCCACGCCCTCGTCGGGGAGGCCGTCGATGCCGAGGATGTACTTGATGTCCTTGCGGCCGGCATCCTTGATGGCGAGATAGGCGCCGTAGGCCATCGGGTCGTTGTGGCCGTAGACGAGATCGATCTTCTCGTTGTTGCGCAGCGCCGTCGTCATGATGTTGTAGGCTTTGTCCTGCTTCCAGTCGCCGGACTGGTTGTTGAGCAGGTATTTGATTCCCGGCTCCTTATCCGTCATGCTGTGGAAGCCGTCGTGCCGGTCGTGCGCCGGCGCGGTGCCCATGCCGCCCCAGATCTCGACGACGTTGCCCTGCGCTTTGCCCGGGCCGCCGAGCAGCTTGACGGCCTCTTCGCCGACGGCCTTTCCGATCAGCGCATTGTCGCCGCCGATGAACTCGGTGATCCGCTTGGTGTCGACGTTGCGGTCGAGCACGATCACCGGGATCTTGGCGTCGATCGCCTTCTCCACCACTCCGGTGAGGCCCGCCGACTCCTTAGGCGAGATCAGGAGCACGTCGACCTGCTGAACGATCAGGTTCTCGACGTCGGCGACCTGTTTTTGGGTCTGGTCCTGGCCGTCGGTGATGATGAGTTTCACGTCGGGGTAGTTCTTGGCTTCGGCCTCGATTTCCTTGTTGAACTGCACGCGCCAGGGCTCGAGCGTGGTGCACTGGCTGAACCCGACCGTCCATTTGGCCGCTGCCTTCGCCGGCGACCAGCCGGCCGGCAGATAGGTCGTCGCCGCGGCGCCCGCGATCATCCCCGACAGCTTCAGAAAATCACGACGTTTCATGAATATCCTCCCTTGCGATTGACGCTGTTGCTGCGTCTGGCGACCGAGACGTCCCGGCCGATCCGGCCCGCTTTGGCGCTGGCGCGAGCGGGGCGCTTCGCCACCGCGTCAACAGCTGGCCCAGATTCTGTTCCTGCACGAGCACCGTGCCGACGATGATCAGACCCTTCATCACGAGCTGGACGTTGGAATCGATGTTCTGGAGTTGAAGAATGTCCGAGAGGAGGCCGAAGATGAGGACGCCGACGAATGTGCCGGCGAGCCCGCCTCGTCCTCCCATCAGGCTCGTACCGCCGATGACGACGGCGGCGATCGCGTCGAGTTCGAGTCCGGAGCCGGCGTCCGGCTTGCCCTGCCGATACTGGGCGACGAACAGAACGCCGGCAAGGCCGGCCAGCATGCAGGAAATGACATAGGCGGCGAACTGCACCTGCTTGACCTTGACGCCCGAGAGCTTCGCCGCCTCGGCATTGCCGCCGATCGCATAGACATAGCGGCCGAAAGTGGTGAAGCGGAGGACGGCGCCGAAGAAAATGATCGCGACGAGAAAAAACAGACTCGGCGCCGGCAGGACGCCCCAGACCATCGACCGCAAGACCTCGAACGTTTCCGTCGCGTTTGTTCCGGTATAGACGGGGATGACCGCGAAATCCTGGCCGCCGGTCAGGCGGCCGATGCCGAGCGCGCTGACCATCATCGCCAGCGTTGCGATGAAGGGCTGGAGACCTCCCCCGACGATGAGGGCGCCGTTGATCGCCCCGAGCGCGAGCGCGAAGCACGGCGTCACCAGGAGAACCGCGAGGACCCCGAATTTCGCGTCAACCTGCGAGGCGGCGAAGGCGGCGACTCCCGCTCCGACCGCAACGCCGAGAACCGCAGGAATGCGAACGCCGCGCCAAGCGTCGAGTCCGGTCTCACGCCGACGCCCCGCCTCCACGATGCGGCTGCGCGCCCATCCGTTGAACACGAACCGGACGAGAAAGGCCGCCGCCATACCTGTGGCGAGCGTCGCGGCGGGGATGCTCATGATCGCTGCGGCCGTCCAGCCCGGTTTGGTGAGAAGCATCGCGCAGATGACCGACGAACAGCCCATGACCGAGCCGACCGATAGATCGATGCCGCCGAGGAGGATGACGATGGTCATTCCGGTCGCCACGAGGCCGGTGATCGACACCTGCCGCAAGACGTCGGTCAGATTCTGGTAAGAGAGGAAGATGTTCGCGCCCCGGGACGTGACCGGAGAGAGAGCGGCGCCGATCAGGCAGATGAGCGCCAGCCCCCAATAAAGCTTGGTGCGGGAGAGAATGCGGAGGGACGCGCGCAGCGGATTCATGCAGCGTCCCCGGCCGTTCGCTGCTCGCCCAGACCAGGGGCCGCGAGACGCATGACTTCTTCCTGGGTGGCCTCAGTACGCGAGAGGACGCCGGTCTGACGTCCCTCGCACATGACCAGCACCCGATCCGACAACAGTAACAGCTCCGGCATCTCCGAGCTCACGACGATGATTCCCAGCCCTCGCGACGCCAAGGCGAAAACGAGCTGATAGATCTCGTGCTTGGCTCCCACGTCGATCCCGCGGGTCGGCTCGTCGAGCAGGAGGATCCTCGGCTCGGTGGCCAGCCACTTGCCGATGACGACCTTCTGCTGGTTGCCGCCCGACAGGCTGGAGACGGTCTGATCGACATCGTTGCAGCGCACGGACAGCCGTTCGACCATGTCATCCGCGAGCGCGGCTTCGCGGGCGAAGTCGCGAATGCCGAAGCGCGACAGCGCACCGACCGACGGAAGCGCTAGGTTGTCGCGAATCGTCGAAGCAAGGAGCAATCCGCGAGCCTTCCGATCTTCGGTCACCAGCGCTAGGCCCAGCCTACAGGCGTCGGTCGGCGAATTGATGACGGCCGGCTCCTCGTCGATCGTGATTTGCCCGCCGCGCCAGCCTCGCGCGGCGCCGAAGATCGATTCGAGGATTTCCGTGCGGCCCGATCCGAGCAAACCTCCGATTCCGAGAATCTCGCCTCGCCGCAAGTCGAAACTCACGCCTTTGAGGACGCGCCGCCAGCCGCGCACGCTGACCGTATCGAGCGTGAGATCGCGCACGGAAAGCACCGGCCGGCCTTTGGCCTCCACGGTCTCGCGACGGGTCGCAACGAGATCGCGCCCGACCATGGCCGATATGATGGCGTTCATCGTCAGTCCCTGGATCGGCGCGGTCATGACCCGCCGGCCGTCCCGGAGCACCGTCACGCGATTGGCGAGCTCGACGACTTCGCCGAGGCGATGGGACGTGAAGATAATCGCGACGCCGGCCTCGGCGAGCTGGCGCACGACCTTGAACAGCGTCGCGCATTCGTGCTCAGAGAGCGCGGAAGTCGGTTCATCCATCATCAGGATCCGCGCGTCGAGCGACAGCGCCTTGGCGATCTCGACCAGCTGCTGTTCGCCGACGCGCAGATCTGCGACGCGGCTCTGCGGGTCGATATCGATGCCGAGGCGACGCAAAAGCGCGCCGGCCGCATTCCGGATCCGGCGCCGATCGACGATCGTCCCTGCGATCAGCGGCTCGCGCCCCAGGAAGATGTTTGCGGCCGCCGACAGTTCCGGAACGAGATCGAGCTCCTGATGGATGATCGCCACCCCCGCGCGCTCGGCGTCCTGGACGCCCGTGAATTTTACCGGCGCGCCCGCAGCGCTGATGAGGCCGTCATATTCGACATGCACGCCGGCGAAGATTTTCATCAGCGTCGACTTGCCGGCGCCGTTCTCGCCGACCAGCGCGTGCACTTCGCCCGCCTTGAGGTCGAAGTCGACGTCGGTGAGCGCCGCGATTCCGCCGAATGATTTGGACACGCCCGAGGCTTCGAGGACGACGCCGCCGTCCGCACCCGGCGTCCGAAGGGCGCTCGATGCGGCCAAGGCGTTTCCTCCTTCATCCGTCCGAGCGGCGTTCGCTCGCACGCTCATGACCGCGCCGGCCCTGAGGCGCCCTTGCACTGGCATGTTAGTAACGCTGGCCGTCCTGTCAACCCGACGTCCTTGCCCGTAAGCCGGCCGGCGTACGTGAACGCCTTCCCTGCCAAGGCGGCCCTACACTACGGGGGCCCGTTCGAAGATTCGACTCGCTTTTGTCGCGAATCGGAGTCCCGATTCGGAAGTGGCTGATTCGTACGCCCTTTGTTGTTATCCTGATCGCAGCAGGCGGTAGGCGGCAGGCGGTAGGCCATCGGCAGCCGACTATCGGAGCAGGCAAAAGCTGGTCCGGCCAGCGCTGTTCTCCTACTGCTGGGCGAAACCCCCGAAGGCGAAGCGAACTGCCGACAACCTGTCGCCTCGACAGATGCTAGTCCTCAGCTATAAGAGCACGGAGCAAGCCTCTGACCGGAGCGCCTTTTGCCTGTTGCGCCGACCGTATCCCGTAGAATCGCC
>DASRSL010000189.1:0-3502 GCA_035656495.1 Roseiarcus sp. | reverse complement strand
CGGCAAGCGCGAGCACGCAGGCGCCGAGCAGGAATTCGGCTTCGCGCGCAATCGAGGCGCTCGCCAGCACGCAGACGATCGGCGCCCGCGTCTTCGCCTGCGCCGCGTCGAAGGCGGCCTCGATGCGCTGGGCCTCGGCGGGATCGAGCGTCATCACCAGCTTCCCGAGGCGCCGCCGCCGCCGGAGGAGCCTCCCCCGCCGGAAAAGCCTCCCCCGCCCCTGAAGCCGCCCCCTCCGGCGCCCCAGCGACCCATGCCCATCGGAATGACGACATTGCCGCCTCCGCGGCGGCCGATCCGCGTCAAGACGAACATGATGAACAGGAAGATGAGGAACGGCGCGAGTGCATCGAGCAGCGAGGGGTCGCGCTCGGCGCGCGTATCGGCCGGCTTCGGCTTCCATTCGCCCGAATCGGTCGTCAGCGCGGTGATGATGTCGTCGACGCCGCGCGTCATTCCGCCGTTGAAATCCCCAGCTTTGAAGCGCGGCGCGATGGCGTTAGCGATGATGAGGCTCGACACGGCGTCGGTCAGCGTGCCCTCGAGGCCGTAGCCGACCTCGATGCGCATCCGCCGCTCCTTCGGCGCGACGATGAGGAGGACGCCGTTGTTCTTCTTGGCTTCGCCGAGCTTCCAGGCGCGGAACAGCGCGTTGGCGTAGGGTTCGATCTCCTCGCCGCCGAGCGAGGGGACGGTCGCCGCCACGAGCTGGATGCCCGACTTCTGCTCGAGGTCGGCGAGCTTGCGCTCGAGGTCGGCGATCGTGACGGGCGAGAGAATATGCGCGGAATCGACAACCCGGCCGGTCAGCGGCGGAAAGTTCGCCGCCGCCCACGCCGCGCAGACCCAAAGCGCGGCGAGGAGGACCGCGGCCAGCGCGCGCGCCCATGAACAATGCATTGGCGCGAGGATCAGAATTTCACCTTCGGCGCATTTTGCGCCTCGGCCTCCGCCGTGAAGGGGACCATCGGCTTCGTGTCGCGGAATACGCTCTGCGCCCAGAGCGCGGTCGGGAAGGTTCTGAGCGAGGTGTTGAAGTCCTGCACGGCGGCGATGTAGTCCCTGCGGGCGACAGCGATGCGGTTCTCGGTCCCCTCGAGCTGCGCCTGCAGGGCGAGGAAATTCTGGTTCGACTTGAGATCCGGATAGTTCTCGCTGACGGCGAGCAGGCGGCCGAGCGCGCCAGAGAGCTGGGCCTGCGCCTGCTGCATCGCCTTGATCTTCTCCGGGTCGGCGAGGTCGTTGGCGTCGACGTGGATCGCGGTCGCCTTGGCGCGGGCCTCGGTGACCTGGGTCAGCACGTCCTTCTCCTGCTTCGCATAGCCTTGCACGGTGGCGACCAGGTTGGGGACGAGGTCGGCGCGGCGCTGATACTGGTTCTGCACCTCGGCCCAGGCCGCCTTGGCGGCCTCCTCCTTGGTCGGAATGACGTTGTAGCCGCAAGCCGAGAGCGAAACGGCGATCAGCCCCAGAAGGGCGAGCGCACGCAGACGGGAGAAAAAAGGCATGGCGAGGCCCCGGGGCTCATGCAGGCCCCCTTGGGCCCATAATACAGGCGCCGCCGTCCCCCGCAACGGCAGCGCGGCTCGAATCCCGGCACCCGATTCCGGCGGAACAGCATGCCCGCGGCGAGAGGATGCGAGCCCGGGCGCGGTCGGATTCCCTGCGGCAGGGAAAAAATCAGCGAACTTCTCCGATTTCGGCCGATTCGGGGAGAAATCCTCCCGGAAAGGCCAATGATTCTAGGCGATTCCGGCAAAATTCCCTACGCGGGCGAACGGGGACATTTTTCGGCCCATCAGGGAATCCAAGTTCCCTGTTCGGCCGAATGCAGGGATATCTCGTGCCTGAAACGCGGCCTGTCCGGCGCCTTCCCGCGCAAGCGCGGCCGGCCGAAAAGAAGGGGTGCGACGGCGCTCCTGGCTTGCCGCGCGACCCTCGCCGCCCGCGCTTGATCGGACCGCTCGCATTCACTAGAAGCCGACCACCGGGCTGGCGACCCGGAACCCTTTCTTCAAGCTCCAAACAGCGGTTGGAACGCCAGAACGAGGACCTGCATGCGCGTCTACTATGACCGGGATTCCGACCTCAATCTGATCAAGGGCAAGAAAGTCGCCGTGGTGGGCTACGGGAGCCAGGGCCACGCCCATCTGCTCAACCTGCGCGACAGCGGTGTCAAGGAGATCGCCGTCGCCCTGCGGTCGTCGTCGCGCTCGGTGAAGAAGGCGGAAGCCGAGGGCCTGAAGGTCATGGACGTTCCTTCCGCCGCCAGGTGGGCCGACGTCGTGATGATGCTGACGCCCGACGAGCTGCAGGCCGACATCTATCGCGACGAGCTCGCGCCCAACATGAAGCAGGGCGCGGCGCTGATGTTCGCCCATGGCCTCAACGTGCACTTCAATCTGATCGAGCCGCGCGCCGACCTCGACGTCTTGATGGTCGCGCCGAAAGGGCCGGGACACACGGTGCGCTCCGAATACAAGCGGGGCGGCGGCGTGCCCATGCTGCTCGCGATCCGCCAGGACGCGAGCGGCAACGCGCACGACCTCGGGCTTTCCTACGCCTCGGCGATCGGCGGCGGCCGCGCCGGGGTCATTGAAACGACGTTCCGCGAGGAATGCGAGACGGACCTGTTCGGCGAGCAGGTCGTGCTCTGCGGCGGCCTCGTCGAGCTCATCCGGGCGGGCTACGAAACCCTGGTCGAGGCCGGCTATGCGCCCGAAATGGCCTATTTCGAGTGCCTGCACGAGGTGAAGCTCATCGTCGACCTCATCTACGAGGGCGGCATCGCCAACATGAACTATTCGATCTCGAACACCGCGGAATACGGCGAGTACGTGAGCGGCCCGCGCGTCATCACGCCTGCGGCGAGGGCGGAAATGAAGAAGATCCTGGAAGACATCCAGTCGGGAAGATTCACTCGCGAGTGGATGCTCGAGAACAAGGTCAACCAGACCTCGTTCAAGGCGATGCGCGCGCGGGCCAACGCCCATCCGATCGAGGAGGTCGGCGCCAAGCTGCGGGCGATGATGCCCTGGATCGGCAAGAACAAGCTGGTCGACAAGGAGCGGAACTGACCTCTCCGGCGCCGGGGGACGACGGGGCGCCGATTGCCGGACTGTCGCGGGCCGATTTCCGCTGGACAGCCCGGCGCCCCTTTGCTACATCGCCGGCCTTCCGGGCGAAGCCCCGGCGGCATCGATGGGCGCATAGCTCAGTTGGTAGAGCAGCTGACTCTTAATCAGCGGGTCCAAGGTTCGAGCCCTTGTGCGCCCACCATCGAAGTAGCTGAAATAAAAGAAGAAATTTTGTTCGGCAGAGCTTTGGCGGCTAAGACCGTCGCCCGCGCGGACCCAGAGCGGACCCCTCCGGGTCAATTTCTCGCCTTGGGAGGGCGGCTTAGGGCAAGTAATCCTGGAAACCTCACGCGTCGGGCGACGTGCACCTGGCCGCCAACGCAGTTCAGAACAAGCACACCTGAACAATCGGGTGGCGGGCGTTG
>DASRSL010000188.1:0-14875 GCA_035656495.1 Roseiarcus sp. | reverse complement strand
GGCCTCTGGTAGGTTTCCAGCACGTCTTCCATGGCGGCGACGAAGCCCGCATTGGCTTCGGGTGGGATCACCCATTGCCGATTGCGGTGCGGTTTGAGCGCGTTTTTTTAGAGTCCGTCCGATCGTGTTGTCGCTGGCCCTCTCGACGATGCTCCGTTCGGGGAGTGTCAGGTCTTCTGTGTAAGAGGCTTCCGTGAAGGCGGAAGCGTGGTGGGCGGCGGGCATCGGCCGGAACCGTCGTCGAACTCTCGGAGGCAAACAAGGGCCGAGGAGGCAGCCCTGTCAAGGCCTTTAGCCGCCGAAGGCGGTGGCCGAAGGCCAGCCTTTACAGGGCTGCCTCCTCGGCCATACTCGGGCCATCTTGCAAATCAATGGACGCCTTTGTCATCTCGTCCTTGCCTTCCTTACGGTCGGAGACGCTACAAGCAGCAGGGCCCCTTTGCTCCACGGACATTACTCCGCTTCGCTGCTACTACGGACCCGACCGCCGCCCTCTCGCCTTCGATCGATTTCGCGGTTGAGCCGGTTATACGATCTACCCCGCTCCGGCGATTTCGCGCCGCGGCGAGGAGGGCTTCTGCAGTTGCTCGGCATGTCCTTGCCACCGTGCTGTCGCTTCCACCCCGCCGAAGTGAAGGAGCCGTATCGGTCAGATCTCGGCTCCCCATGCTGCCTTCGCCCTCCAGTCGTGGGCTCGGCCTTCGGGGCTAGCACTTTCGAGGCCACATACGCGTTTACTTTCATTACGGCCCGGCGGCTCGTCGTCTCACCGAGGGAGACGTTGTCGATAGGCTTCAGAGTCTTGGTTTCCCGCCACCCTGCTATCCAAACTACGGGGCGTCTGACTTTTGCCCCGGCAGGCCTTTCCCCTGCTGAACATGTCAGCCTTTGCTGGACAAACAACCGGACGGGCCGATTTCCGGCATCCTCGCCAATCACCCCCTCTTCGTCCTCTTCGAAAGCGCATCAGAAGTCAGGGTCCTTTCCTCCGCCGGAATTACACGGCCTCGACGGTCGTCCGACCCTGTCCGACTCCCGCACGGTCCGCTGCCAAACACACAGCGTCGGAGCCGCGACCTCCGACCGCGCGGGTCTCCCCGATTGCCCGCATCACCCTTCCAACGCGCCGTTCCCACTACCCCGATGGATCGAACGGGTGCGCCTGTCGATTGCTTCCCCGTCCACCCGGCCTTCCCCGATGTTCCGGCCGGTCGGCATCCATATCTTCACTTTCGAGGCCTGCTCGGGTTTTACTCACGTTACGGCCCATTGGATCGCTCAACCGCCCAAAAGCGGCCTTTGTCACGAGGCTCCGACCCGGCCAGTCGCCCAGCCAGATCGCTCGTCAAGCTACCAGATTAATCGACAACTCTCTGGGTGGAATCTCCCTCCACTGGCGATAAGCGCCTTCGGAACGCACGAACATAATGAGAACACGAGGGCTTGTTAATCTAGAGATTGTTGATCGGCCTTGGCCGCCGGCCTTTCCTGCCGGCTCGGCGGGCCGCAAGGATGTCCGCTGGCCCGCCTCATCGGGACACGCTCTAATCTCGGGGGTCTAATTCTTTCTTGTGCGCTCGCCATCGTTCTCTATGATCGCGTCACCGACATTCTCATGGCTTCGAGAGTCATTCGTCCGCGCGCCGCGGCGCGAGGAACGTTGAAAGCGGAAACTCAAACGCGCGCTTCGCACGCGGTCATTTCGTTGGACAAGGCGCGAAAAAGGGGAACGGGAGCATGTCGAAAGCCGCGCTCTTCGCCGCCGTCGCTTGTGTGCGCGGCGCCATGCGCTTGCGCGGAAGCCTTTGCCGTGGACAGCTGGCCGGGCGATATCGACTCGATTCCCTGCAGCGCATGGACGCGATACGCCGACGGGACCTGGGCCCTGAATGGCTCGATCAAGCTCGGCGCGTCGGTGATCGACAACGTCGGCGTCAAGGGCGGTGCGGCAGTAGCCGCTTGGACCTGCGTCTGCGCTTTCGCGTCGGCAGCGCAAGAAGAGCCGCCAGAGATGCGCCATCGCCCCCCGCGTTGGGCCCAAGCGCTCTCAGTGGATCTGTGTCGCCGCGTTGTCGCTGCGCGCAAGTTCGATGGTCGTGATCGCCACCAGCATCTCGGCGCGGGATCTGAGGTCAGGCGCCTCGAGCAGCGCCTGCTTCTCCCTCGGGCCGCAGGGACTCAGCATCGAGAGGCCGTTGACGAGGGACTCGTTCGACGCCTTCTTGATGTCGCTCCAAACGACCTTGACTTCGTTGACTTCGGCATAGCGGCGCAGGGCCGCAAGCAGCCCGCCGCGGTCGACCCCCTCCTCTCCGGCGCCCCGCCTGAAATCCTCGGCGAAGGGCGCATAATCGACGTGGGCGACCCGATAGGGCGTTGCGCAGCGCATCTCCTCGACCAGGCGGAACCTCGCCACGCCCATGAGGGTGAGAAAGCAGCGACCGTCGCCGATCTCGGCGTATTGGACGATCCGCCCAGCGCACCCGAGCGGATAAAGTTCCGGCGCCGAGGCGGCTTCCGGACCCGCCGGCTGAATCATGCCGATCAACCGGTCGCCGCTCAGCGCGTCGTCGAGCATCGCGAGATAGCGGGGCTCGAACACGGTGAGCTGGATCGGCCGGCGGGGCAACAGCAGCGCGCCCTCCAGCGGAAACAGGGGAATGGTGGCCGGCAGGTCCGCCGGCCCGGCGTAAGTGCGGTTGAGCTTCATCGCTCTCGACTCGTTCTTGCCCACGCCGATGGCGTCAGGCCCGCCCCGCTTCAAAACCAGATCGCCGACAGCTTTCG
This sequence comes from Roseiarcus sp., assembly GCA_035656495.1. Taxonomy (GTDB): domain Bacteria; phylum Pseudomonadota; class Alphaproteobacteria; order Rhizobiales; family Beijerinckiaceae; genus Roseiarcus. The sequence goes on along the minus strand of DASRSL010000188.1, from coordinate 12,088 downwards.
CCGCGCGGCGACGGTCGCCGGGTCCATCAGGCCCCAAGCCTCGAAGAGCTGCAACAGTTGCTTGCGCGCCGCCTCGTCGTTCCACTTGCGGTCCCGCCTAATGATCTCGAGCAGCTGATCCGCCGCCGCCGCGCGGTCGCCCTTGGCGGAAAGCGCAACGGCAAGATCGAAACGCGACTTGTTGTCGTCGGCATCGGCCGCGATCGCCCGCTCGAGCGGCGCGAGCTCGCCGACACTCGCCGCCTGCTCGGCCACGCGGAGCGCCGCCCACGCGGCTGCGACCGCAGGATCCGGCTCTTTTCCGGGAGCGGCCGCGGGGACGGTCGCGAGCAGGGCCTTGGCCTGGTCGAGCTGCCCTGCCGCGATGCGGAGTTTGGCGAGTCCGCCGACCGCCTTCGCCTCGCCGGGATCCTGGTCGAGGATTTCGGCGTAGAGCGCCGCCGCCCCCGCCGCGTCCCCCTTCGCCGCCGCGGCTTCGGCTTCCGCCAGCAGCTCGGCAAAACCTCCGCCGAGCGGCCCGACAAGGCGTTCGATGAACCCGCGGATCTGGCTTTCCGGCAGGGCGCCGACGAAGCCGTCGATCGGCTGCCCCTTGTCGAAAGCGATGAGGGCGGGAATTGACTGGATGCCGAGCTGGCCGGCGATCTGTGGATGCTCGTCGATATTCATCTTTACGAGTACGACTTTACCGCCGGCATCGGCCACCGCCCGCTCCAGCACTGGCGCGAGCTGCTTGCACGGGCCGCACCACGGCGCCCAGAAATCCACCAGCACCGGCTGCCGCTGGGAGGCCGTCAGCACATCCGCCCGGAACGAGGCCGAGGTCACGTCTTTGACCCGCGCCGTCGTCTTCGCCAAGGGCGCCGCAGCGCTGCTTCCATTCGCCATATGTTCGATCTCCGCCCGGCCGCGCGCGCAAGCCGCCGCCATTAACATCTTTGCCGCCTAAATGGAGGCGCGGGCCGCGTTATTCAACCTGCGCCGTCTGCTGACCGAGCGTCGCGATCAACGGCTCGTGTCGGGTCGCTCGCAGGAATTTCACCAGGTCCGCACTGGCGAGCCCGGTCGTGCGGGTATTGACCAGCGGATGGAAGTTGAGCCGCTCCTCACCCATCATCGCCTCGTCGAGAACGACAGTGACCCGGCCCGCCTCGTCGTTGATCGCCCCGAACGGCGTCACCGCCCCGGGCGCGACGCCCCAGACCTCCTCGAGCAATTCGGCCGAGCCGAAAGAGACCCGTCCTTGCGCCCCGATCTTCTCGTGCACGCGCTTGAGATCGACCGCGGTCTCCTCGCCTAGCACGAGCAGGAACAGGCGGCCCTTCTTGTCCTTGACGAACAGGTTCTTGGTATGGCCGCCGGGAATGTCGCCGCGCAGCGCCTGCGAGTCCTCGACCGTGAACAGGGGCGGATGCTCGACCGACGTCGTCGCGACGCCATGCGAATGGAGAAAGGCGATGAGCTGTTCGGGCGTTGTCGGCATCGGGACTTGGGAAAAGGGAAACAATCGGGGCGGCTTTTAGCGCGCGGCTGGCTGCTGGGGCAAGCGGAGCGGATCCGAGGCCAGCCGTAGGCGTTGATTTGCCTATGCCACACCCCGAATTTGCTCAAGTTGGGGTAGTGCAAGCGTCGCGAGGCGCGCCGGAGTCTCAAGAGCCGAAATCCGCCGTGGACGGGACTCCGGTGATCAGTCGCTCGCGCCTTGCTCCGGCTTCGCCAGCGCGTACTCCACGAACGCGAAATCCGCCTCGTCCCTCGGCCCGCGGACGCCGTGCTCTCGCCTGATTTCCCTCCAGACCGCGGGGTCGATCGGCGGAAAGCGCGCGTCGCCCTCGGGCTCGAGCGCGACCTCGGTGATCGCGAGGCGGGCGGCGCGCCCGATCGTCTGCGCGTAGAGCTGGCCGCCGCCCGCGATCACGATGGCGTCGGCCCCCATCGCCGAGGCGCGCTCGGCGGCGAGGGCGAGCGCGCCCTCGAGGCTGTGGGCGACGAGCGCGCCTTCGGGCGAAAAACGCCTGTCGCGCGTGACGACGATCGTCACTCGGCCGGGCAGCAGGCGACCGATCGACTGGTAGGTCTTGCGCCCCATGACGAGCGGCTTGCCCATCGTCAGCGCCTTGAAATGTTTGAGGTCGCTCGGCAGCCGCCAAAGGATCCGATTGTCCGCGCCGATCACGCCGTTGCGGGCGACCGCGGCGACGAGGATGAGCGGCGTCACGACCCTACGCGCAACGCCAGTATCACGCTCGGCCGCTGAGGGTCTCGGGGGACGCAGGATCTCGATATCGGCGAACCGAAAAAATCGGCGGCGTTGAAGTCGCGCACGTCATAGATGCTGGCGCGGCTGATGGCCTCGTCCGTCAGGAGCGGGCTGATCGGCAGGCCTGCCGTCGAAGCGCGCCATAGGGCGGCGCGCTCAGCCGGCGACAATCCTGAACCCACGGGCGTCACCTGGCCCTCCAGCACCTTTTGCACGTATTGGGGCAAGGCAAGCCCGTGCGCGGCGGCGACCGCGGCGAGACCGGCCTCGATTTCCGGCTTCAGCTCGATCGTAACTGTCATTAGTCGACTTTCGTTCGAAAAGGTCGTTTCAAAGACTGCGCGGCGCCGCAAGAACCGACGTCAGTAAGTTGCAGCCACATGTTTCATAGTCTCATTTCGACGGGCTTAACCAGCCGCTAACCGTTGGCCCCCCCTCAGGGCGACGACGCCCGAAAGCATTCGCGGCCACAGGTCTGGCGCCATCATCATCTCCGCCGGCAGCAGCCATGGCGCCCACATCAATCGCGCGGCCTGCGACCAAAACGTGAAAGGATCTGCCGCCTCGAAAAAGCGCCCGAGCGCTTCGAAGGACGGCATTGCGCGCAGGTTGATCGAGATCTGCTCCCAATCGCCGTTCGGCGATTGTCGGTGAAGGATGTCGATGTCGAGACCGGGCAAATGGGCGCTTGCCTTCGTGGCGGCCAACTCGATCTCTCGATTGCATGTCTCCTCAGGCATGAGGCCAACCGTCTCCGTGCGGCATTCCGTCCCGCTGGATATTAAAGCGCCCCCGCCCGCGCGTCGACGTCGAGCGTGCGCTTCAGCTCCGCCTGGCCCATCGGGGTGACGTTGACCGCCCGCGAAGAGCGAGAGCGGCAAAGCCAGCCCTTTCCGCAAAGCGCGTGCAGGAAGGCCGCGCCGAGCGGACCGGCGAGATGATGGCTCCGCTCGGTCCAGTCGAGGCATTGTCGCGCGAGCCCCCGGCGCGTCGGCTTGAGCGCCGCCACATCGACGCCGACCCCGACGAACCAGGCTCCGCCGGCCGGCGTCACCTCGAAGGTCTTGTTTTCCGCCGGGAGCAGGAAATCGCGGCCGGTGAGCGCCTCGGTCACCGCCACCCCGAGCCGGCCCGCAAGGTGGTCATAGCAGCAGCGAGCGAAACTCAATTCCCGCGCCTCAGAGGTCAAGGCCTTGCGCCGAAGGGGTCCGGACGGGCGGATTGCCGCGAGTTTTTCGAGCGCCTCGGCGACTTCGGCGCCGGCAAGACGGTAATAGCGATGCCGGCCCTCCTGCTCGACGACGAGCAGACCGCCATCGAGCAAACAGGCGAGATGCGAGCGCGCCGTCTGGGCGGTCACGCCGGCGGAATAGGCCAGTTCGCCAGCCGGCAGCGCGCGCCCGTCGACGAGGGCCATCAGCATCGCGGCGCGCGCGGGATCGGCGATCAGCGAGGCTGCTTCGGCCACGCTCGGAAACTGAACGGACATGGGGGACACGCTCCTTTTTCCCCGCTGATTTAACGCAGCCGCCGGTCGACATGTTTCGATCGCCGTCGAAGCATTCCCGGCCTCAGCGGCTTTATCCTTCCGAATATCGAACGGTCGAAGGGCGGAACGCCGCCCTCTCCCGCCGCATATGTCTCAAAATCCAATGTGTCTCAAAATCCAAGGAGCTCCTCATGCTCCATGAGGCGAAAGCTCTTTCGCCATTCGCCGACGAGGCCCATGCGCGCAATCGCCTGACCCTGCCGGTTCTCTGCTCGGCCGTCCTCATTGCGCAGGTCGACAGCTCGATCGTCAACTTGGCGGCGCGGCCGATCGGCGCGCATTTTCGCCGCCGGCGTGGGGGCGCTGCAATGGGTCATCGACAGCTACAATCTGGTTTACGCCGCGATGCTGCTGACTAGGCGGCCTGCTTGCCGATCTCATCGGGCCGCAGACGGGTGTTCATGGGCGGCGCCGCGTTGTTTTCGCTTGCCTCGCTCGTCTCTGCCTTCGCCCCGGCGATGTCGGTCCTGCTGGCTGCACGGGCGCTCGCAGGCCTCGGCGCGGCTTTGCTGCTGCCGGCTTCGCTGGCGATCGTCCGCGTCGCCTGGACTGATCCGGCCGCGCGCGGCCGCGCGCTCGGAATATGGACCGGCTGCAACGGCGTCGGGCTCGCTGTCGGCCCGACGCTGGGCGGCGCTTTGATCGACGGTTTCGGCTGGCGCGGCGTTTTCCTGGTCGTCGTTCCCCTCGGCGTCGCGGCCGTCGCCCTCGGGCCGCTCGCTTTCGCTGAGTCGGCCGATTCCCACGAACGCGACTTCGACTGGCTGGCGCAGGCAAGCGGGGCTCTGGCGCTCGGCGCCTTGGCGCTCGCGGCGATCGAATCCCATCGCGACGCCGCATTTGCGGCGGCAGCCTTCGCCGTCGCGGGCGCGGCGCTCCTGGCGTTCATCCGCGTCGAGGCCGGGGGCGGCGCAAAGGCTTTGGTTCCGCTGCCCCTGTTCGGGATCCCCGCCTTCCACGGCGCGGCGACCGCGACCGCGGGCATGACCTTCGGCATGTACGGCATGCTGTTCCTGCCGCCGCTCTCCTGGCTGAGCCTGGGCGAGCTCGATCCCGTGGCCGCAGGCTTTGCGCTCATGCCTTCGGCAGCGGTTTACGTCGTAACCTCGCCCTTCTCCGGACATCGCCGGCGCGGAAGCGGGACTTGCGCTGACCGGTCTCGGCATGGGCCTCGCGACCGGGCCGCTCATGGGAACGGCGGTCGGGGCGCCAAGGCAACGAAATCGCCGTAGGCGTCGGGGCGAGTCAGCAAAAGCACGGGTCGCTTTTTGGCTGCCGACAGGTCCGAGAAGGGAAAGGGAATCAGAACGAGGTCGCCCCGCTCAAACACGGTCCCACGCCTGATCCTCGGGATTATCCCAGACGGCCTTTAGCGCGGATTCTTGAGCGCCGAGCAGGTCGCGCTCGCGCTCTTGTCGCTCGGCCAGATAACCGACGAAATCCAGCACCTCCCGGGCGAGGTGCTCGGGGAGCATCTTGGCCTGTTCATAAATCAGCTCCGCGATCGGCATGCGGTCATCCTCCGCTATCTCCCGGCGAGCATATCACGGCTCGCGCGCGGGCCAACGAAGATAAAGCTGCTGCCCTCAATTGACCTTCCGGTTTTCGCAGATAATTGCTTCAAGGTCGATCTCGCTGCCGAAGCCGCTCGCTCCACTTTTGCCATCCAAGGATAAGACATTAACAACAAGACGACGACTGATGGCTTGCCATCATCAGTGGAAGCCTTGCCGACGGCGCCATCGCCGTAAGGAGCTAGACGGCGGGCATATCACGAAAGGAGGAGTCATGGACTGGGCTCTGCAGGACGCGAAGAACCGTTTCAGCGAAGTCGTGCAGCGCGCGAGACGCGAGGGGCCGCAGACCGTCACCTTGCGGGGCGAGCGGGCCGCCGTCGTCCTGTCGGCCGCCGACTACGATGCGCTCGTGCGCAATCGTCATTCGCTCGTGGACGATCTTCTTTCAGGCCCGGCCTGGGACGACGCCCTCGCGGACGCCATCAACGCGCGCGCCAAGTCGCCGAGCCGCGACGTGTCCCTCTAAGCAAAGTCCTATTGGCCGTCCCATGGAAATTGCAGTGAGTCGGAGGGGCGGCGTCCCGCCGCCCAAGGTGCGCGGGAAGCGCACCCTCCATTGAAGGTAGTCCGCGAAATTCTACTTAAACGCATCTGGTCGATACGAATGTCGTCTCCGAGGCCAGACGCGACAGCCGGCAGGCAGTGGCGTGGATGATCGCCCTGGAATGGGGCCGCATCGCCGCACTCACGCCGCGCGGCGATGTCGACGGGCTGATCGCCCGGACGGCGATCGTCCATGATCTGATTCTGGTCACGAGAAACGTCAGCGCTTTCATGGACACGGGAGTCTCGATGATCAATCCGTGGGATACGGGCGAAAGCTTCCATCATGGAATGAGCTGCGCGCCCTCAGCGGGGACCTCGTCCGCCACCTGCCTATTTGTGGCGAAGAGACTGTCCGGCAAAAGAGCATTTTTGTTACAGGCAAAAAGGTCATCTTGCGGGCGAGGATTGTTGCACAAAGCATTGAACACGAATAATCCTCTCGACGGAAATGGACCCGAGGCCGGCCCTTCTGCGGGGCTCAGTCCCGCGGGATCCTCACCCGGTGCTCGGCGACCGGGATCATCGCCCGCACCCTCTTGACCTGCGCCCGATCGATCCGGGCCGAGACGATCCCGACCCCGTCGGAGGCCTTGGCGATCACATGGCCCCAGGGGTCGGCGACCAGGGAATGCCCGTAGGTGTGGCGCTGCTCGTTTCCGACCGTGAACGAGCCGGTCTGGGCGCTCGCGCAGACATAGGTCTCGGTCTCGATCGCGCGGGCGCGCAGGAGCGCTTCCCAATGGTCCTTGCCGGTCAGCAAGGTGAAGGCGGCCGGCAGCGCGATCATCTCGGCCCCCTTCTCGGCCAGCGCCAGGAAGAGGTCGGGAAAGCGCAGGTCGTAGCAGATCGAGCAGCCGACGGTGACGCCCTCGCAATCGTAGGTGACGACCTTGTCGCCCGCCTTCACCGTCTGGCTTTCCTTGTACGAAGTCCCGTCGGGCGTCGTCACGTCGAAGAGATGGATCTTGCGGTAGCGGGCGATCTCCTCGCCCTCGCGGTCGAAGACGACGGAAGTGTTGTGGATGCGGTCCTCGCCCTCGATCCTCTCCATGATCGAACCGGCGTGGACGAAGATGCGGTGTTTCATCGCCTGTCGGCGCGCCATTGCGTAAGCCGGGCCGCCCGGAAAAGTCTCGGCGTTGCTGAGCTTGTCCCTTTTTGAGCCGCCCGCCCAGTCGAAGAACTCCGGCAGGAGGACCCAATCCGCGCGCTCCTCCCTGACCGCGCGCTCGATCAGCGCCTCGGCGGCCGCGATATTGGCGGCCTTGTCGCTGATCGAGTTCATCTGAATGAGCGAGACTTTCATGGGACGGCGCTCCAGGCGTCGGTCAACGGCGCACGAAGGCGGCGAGAGCCTTCAACTGGTCGGTGATGAAGCCGCGCGTCGCCTGATCAGTGATCTCGCCGGTCGCGGCGTCGACCTTCGTGTTGACCTGAGTGATGATGATCTCCGGCTTGTTCAGGACGCGGGCGTCGAGGAAGACGAACGAGTGACGCAGGTGAAGCTGCGCCCTCAGGCCGCCGACCACGCTCGGCGAGGCGCTCTGGAGCGCGACCGGCTTGCCGGCGAAGGGCTGATTGGGCAGGCGCGAAATCCAGTCGATCGCGTTCTTCAGGACGCCTGGGATCGTATGGTTGTATTCGGGGGTCACGAGGATGACCCCGTCCGCGGCGCGAATCGCGTCGGCCATCGCGGTCACGACGGGCGGAAAGCCTTTTTCCTGAACGTCGAAATTATAGAGCGGGAAGTCGCCGACCGAGCCGAGCGGGACGATCGTCACGCCCTCCGGCGCGAGCGCCGGCAAGGCCCGGGCGATCATGGCGTTATAGGAGCCTTTGCGCAGGCTGCCGACCATGACGGCGAAGCGGAGCGGCTTTTCTTCAGCCATTGATCATCTTCCTTGAGGGGGCTTTAGGGCGAACGCGTAGCTTTTGAGCGGCATCGTGGCGGCGGTTCTTGGCTGTAGTTTGGCCTGCGGGCTTGCTATGGTCCAGCGCCATTTCAAATCCCGATCGAGGAAGCCCATGCTCGCGCCCTCCGACCTCTTTTCCGTTCGCGGCCGCACGGCGCTGGTGACCGGCGGCGCGACCGGCATCGGGCGCATCTGCGCCGAGGCTCTGCTCGCGGCGGGGGCGCGGGTCATGATCGCCTCGCGCAAGGCCGAAGTCTGTGAGGCCGCGGCGAAGGAGCTTTCTTCGATCGGCCCGTGCGAAGGGTTCGGCGGAACGGTCGCGACGGAAGCGGGCGTCTCCGCGCTCGCCGCCGAGGCGCTGCGCCGGACGGACGCGCTGCACATCCTCGTCAACAACGCCGGGACGACCTGGGGCGAGCCGTTCGAGACTTTTCCCTGGAAGGCCTGGGAGCGGGTGATGAGCGTCAATGTCGCGGGCCTGTTTTCGCTGACCCGCGACCTTTTTCCGATCCTCGCCGCCTCCGCGAGCGCGGACAGGCCTTCCACCGTGGTGAATATCGGCTCGGTGATGGGCTCCACCACCCAGTCCGAGACCGCCTATTCCTATTCCGCCTCCAAGGCCGCCGTGCATCATCTGACCAGGATTCTGGCCGCCGAATTCGCGGGGCGGCAGGTGACGGTCAACGCCATCGCGCCGGGGCCGTTTCCGACCCACATGACGCGGTTCGCGCTCGGAAGCGAGCAAGGCGCGGCGCGCGGCGCCAAAATGGCGCCGATCGGCCGGCTCGGACGCCCGGAAGACATCGCCGGCGCGCTCATCTTCCTCGCCGGGCGCGGGGGCGCCTATACGACGGGCGCGATCGTCCCGGTCGACGGCGGGATCAGCGTCGCGGCGCTTCCTGCAATGCTCGGAGGCCAGGAATGAGCGGTTGGGCCGAAGCGGGGACGGTTCCGGCGGCCGACCTCCATCAGCGCGTCGGCCAGACCTTCGTCTCGCATTGGTTCGTCGTCGACCAGGACCGCATCGACGCCTTTGCCAAGGTCACCGAGGACGAGCAGTTCATCCATGTCGACCCGGAGCGGGCGAGCGCAACGCCGTTCGGCGGCACGGTGGCGCATGGATTTCTGACCCTCTCGCTGCTCTCGCCGATGGCCTATAGCGCCCTGCCGAAGATCAAGGGCGCGACGGTCGGCGTCAACTACGGTTTCGACCGGGTGCGCTTCCTCCATCCGGTGCGCTCCGGCAGCCGGGTGCGCGCGCATTTCGTCCTGGCGGCGGCCGTCAGGCGATCGGAGCGCGAATGGCAGCTCATCTACAACGTCAGCGTCGAGATCGAGGGCGTCCACAAGCCGGCGCTGGCGGCGACTTGGCTCACGATGCAGGTGACGGGGTAGGAAATTTCAGCGACCAGGCGCTTGACCAACGACGCCTTCGTGTGTGTTATACACATTGATGCGGAGCGCCGACCTTATTCGCGAATTGGAGAAGGCCGGCTGGATCCTTAAACGCGTTCGAAGATCCCACCACGTCTTCGTTCATCCGCGCCGCCGCGGGATCGTCGTCGTGCCGCATCCCAAACGCGAACTTGGAGTCGGCCTCGTGGCCGCGATCCGCAAAGAGGCAGGTCTTCGTTAATGCGGTATCCGATTGCTATCGAACCAAGGACTGAAACGTCCGAATACGGCGTCGTCATTCCCGATCTGCCGGGTTGCTTCTCGGCCGGAGACATACTGGAGGAGGCGCTCGCCGGCGCGGAGGAGGCAGGCCTTGCGTGGATCGACGCGGCCCTGGACGCGGGGGAAGCGGTTCCGCCGCCCTCCTCGTTGGAGGCCGTCCGCGCCAATCCCGAATTTTCCGGCTGGATTCTCTCGCTCGTCACGATCGATCCCGCGGCGCTCGACGATACGGTCGAGCGGGTCAACATCACCCTGCCGCGCCGCATCCTCCGGCGGCTCGATGATGAGGCGCGCGTCGCCGGAGAGACGCGTTCGGGCTATATCGCCAAGCTCGCGATCGGAAGGGGATCCCGTTAGGGGGCCGCACGTCTGGTTTCCTCAGGAGCCGACTTTGGGCAGTTCGAAGCTGAACTGCTTCAACGCCGCTGGATCGCCGGTCCGTCTCGACGCGTCGAGAACTTCGATGCCGACGATACGCCCCTCCGCATCGTAATCCACGACAAATGCCCTCGGCGACGTCTTCGCTTTCCTCGATGCGCCGATCCGTCAGATTGAGATAGACCGCATCCGCCGCGTGATCGACCCTTACTCGCATGGTCTGGTCCTGTCGAAATAGGCGGTGATGACAAATTCAGGATCGCCTCGCGCAGCGCCTCCCATCGTTTGGAGAGAAAATCTCGACGGTAGCCCCGATGGGACCCGCGAGCGGAATGGAAAAGGACCGAGTTGACCATTCGTCAGTCCCGCGGCCTGTTATTGGTACGGCGATCCGCTCTCTGTTAGGTGGAAGCGGCCGGACGCAGAGCCTCACAGAAAGCTCTGCGGATCGACGTCGATTGCGACCCTCACCCCGCCGCGCGGCGGCGTAGCGGTCGCCAGCAACGCCCGCAAAAAACCCTGCAGGTCGGCCGAGCGCGGCGCCTTGGCCGCGAGGCGAAAGCGGTAACGCTTGCGCAGGACGGCGATCGGCGCCTCGGCGGGGCCGAGCAACACGATCTCGTCGCTTGCGGGACATCCGCCGAGCGGCGCGACCTTCCATCCCTTGCCGGCGGGAAGGCAATGCGCGGCGCGCGCCAGCGCCCGGGCGTGCGCCTCCGCAGCTCCCTTGTCCTCGGCCGAGACCACGATCGCGGCAAGCCGGCCGAACGGCGGCAGGCCGCCGATCCGCCGCTGCTCGGTCTCCTCCCGATAGAACCGCTCGGCGTCGCCCGAGACGAGCGCGGCGATGACCGGATGCTCGGGCTGCCAGGTCTGCAAGAGCGCATGGCCGACGCGATCGGCGCGCCCGGCCCGCCCGGTCGCTTGGCGCAGGAGCTGAAAGGTGCGCTCGGCGGCGCGCGGATCGGCGTTGGCGAGGCCGACGTCGGCGTCGACCACGCAGACGAAGGTGAGGAGGGGGAAATTGTGGCCCTTGGCGACGAGCTGGGTGCCGATGATGAGGTCGAACTCGCCCCTCGCCGCCGCGGCGAGCTGACCGCGCAACGTCTCGATCCCGCCTGGGAAGTCGGACGACAGCACCAGCGTGCGGACGCCCGGGAAGTGGTCGGCGGCCTCCTCCGCCAGCCGCTCGACTCCCGGGCCGCAGGCGGTGAGACTCTCGACGTCGTGGCATTCCGGGCAGATCTTCGGCCGTGGCTCGGCGTGTCCGCAATGGTGACAGACGAGCGCGGCGCGGAAGCGGTGCTCGACCAGCCATGCCGCGCAGTTCGGGCACTGGAAGCGGTGGCCGCAGGAGCGGCAAAGAGTGAGGGGCGCATAGCCGCGCCGGTTGAGGAAGAAGAGCGTCTGCTCCCCCCGCTGGCGCGCGGCTTCGGCGCCCGCGATCGCCTTCGTCGACAGCCAGCGCCCGCGCGGCGGGCCCTCGCGTCTGAGATCGACCGTGGCGATCGCGGGCATCGTCGCCGCGCCGAAGCGCGCCGGCAGGCTGAGCCAGCGGTAGCGCCCCGTCTCGGCGTTGACCCGCGTCTCGAGCGCCGGGGTGGCGGAAGCGAGCACGACCGGCGCCTTTTCGAGCCGCGCCCGCACGACCGCCATGTCGCGCGCATTGTAGACGACGCCGTCCTCCTGCTTGTAGGCGCCCTCGTGCTCCTCATCCACGACGATCAGGCCGAGATCCTGGAACGGCAGGAACAGGGCCGAGCGCGCGCCGGCGACGACCTTGGCCTCGCCGCTGGCGATCGCCTGCCACAGCCGCTCGCGACGGCGCGCGGTGACGCCGGAATGCCATTCGGCCGGACGCACGCCGAAGCGGGCGCCGAAGCGGTCGAGGAACTGCGTGGTCAAGGCTATTTCCGGCATCAGCACGAGGGTCTGGCGGCCGGCGCGTAGAGCGGCGGCGATGGCCTCGAAATAGACCTCGGTCTTGCCGGAGCCGGTGACGCCTTCGAGAAGCGTCGCGGCGAAGCGGCGGGCCGCGACCTTCTGCTTCAGGTCGGCGGCGGCGCGGGCCTGGGCCTCGTTGAGGCTGGCGGCGGCGAAGTCGAGATCGGGCAGGCGGGCGGCCGGTTCCGGCGGCAGCGCCACCGGCGTCACCGCGCCGGCATCGACCAGGCCGTCGATCACGCCG
>DASRSL010000187.1:0-8283 GCA_035656495.1 Roseiarcus sp. | reverse complement strand
TCGAGGATGTCGCCGCCGACATTGTCGAAGAAGATGTCGATTCCGTCGGGGCAGAGCTCCCTGAGCCGCGCCTTCACGTTCTCCGACTTGTAGTCGACCGCCGCGTCGAAGCCGAGCTCCTCGATCAGCCAGCGGCATTTCGCGGCCCCGCCCGCGACGCCGATCGCGCGGCAGCCCTTGATTTTGGCGATCTGCCCGACGACGGAGCCCGTCGCGCCGGCGGCGCCTGAGACGACGACGGTTTCGCCGGCGACCGGCCGGCCGACGTCGATGAGGCCGAAATAGGCGGTCATGCCGGTCATGCCGAGAACGCTCATCGAAAGCTCCAGCGGGGCCTCCGGCGGCAATTTGCTGAGTCTTCCCTTCGGGCTCATCGCGGCATAGTCCTGCCAGCCGACCATGCCGGACACGATGTCGCCGACCGCAAAGTCGGGATTGTTCGACGCCTCGATGCGGCCGGCGCCGAGCGAGCGGACCACCTCGCCGATCCTGACCGCCGGAAGATAGGTGTCGCCGCCGATCCAGCCCCGCTGCGTCGGGTCGCAGGACAGCATCAGGACGCGAACGAGCGCTTCGCCCTCGCCCGGCGCGGGAACGTCGGTCTCGACGAATTGGAAGTCGCTGTCCTCGATCGCTCCGTGCGGACGGCGCGCGAGCAGCCACTGGCGGTTCTTCATGTCGATGGTCCTGAATAAGTGAGCGCTCCTCTTAACATGGAAGCGGCGAAGGCGCGCTCTCGAACGCTTGCCAATCGACCCCGGGGACGTGGAGTTGAGTGCGAGTTGAGTGGCCTCACGCTTGCCCGGCCGGGCGAATCGAGGCAGGCATCGGGCGCAAGGCGTCAGGCCGACAACAAGGACGCGGGCGGCCATGCCGCCACGCATTCGGCGGAAAGGCCGCGCACTTTCCGGGCAAAGGAGGGCGCCGCCATCGCCATCGCCGCCTCGCTCATCGGGCTCGCCATCGCCGCCCTTCTTGCTGCGCGAGTCGCGGCGAGGAGCGGCGGCTTCATTCGTGGCGTGGCGCAGACGATCGCCGTCATTTTCGCCGCGCTGACCGGCGCGCTCATCGGTTTCTTCATTCCCCTGATCCCGCTCGCCGGCGTCCACGACAGCGCGCTCGCGGCCAGCGTCCTCGCAACGCTCGGGACGATCGGCGGCATGTCGGCGGCCGAAAAACTGGTGGCCCGGCTCGAGAAGCCGCAAAAGGGCCCATCGCAGTCGGCGTAAGGACTGGCGCGGACCGGGCTCCCCGGTGCACAATCCGAAGGAAGTCATGACTCACGCTCCCCTCAGCAGGTTCGCCGCGCTCGCCCGCTCTCGAAATCGCGCGGCGGCGTACACGCCGGCATGACGGACTTCAACGTTCGAGGACTGGGCTTCACCCTCTTTCTAGGGGGATTGTCGGCCCTTCCCCCACTCGCCATCGACATGGCGCTGCCGGGCGTCCCGTCGATTCAGGCCGAGTTCGCCGCCAGCCCCGCCGAGGCGGCGGCCGTCATCGCCATCTTCATCGCCGGCTTCTCGACCGCTCCGCTCGCGGTCGGCCCGCTCGCCGACCGCTACGGCCGCAAACCGGCGATGCTCGCGGGGCTCGGTCTCTTCACGCTTTGCGGGCTCGGTTGTGCGCTCGCCCTCTCGATCGGCGCGCTGCTCGCCTTCCGGCTCCTGCAGGGCGTCGGCGCGGGCGCGGTCGGCGTTCTGCCGCGCGCCGTCATCCGCGACCTGTTCGAGGGCAGGGCAGGGCGGCTGCAACTGGCCGCGGTTTCGGTGGTGTTCAGCGTCGCGCCGCTCATCGCTCCGACGCTCGGCGCGGGCATCCTCACCCTTGGAGACTGGCGCGCGATCTTTCTCGCCTTGGTGGCGGTGGGCGCCGCCATGACGCTCATCGCCTCGTTCGGTTTCCGTGAATCGCATCCGTGCGACAAGCGACGCAGCCTGAAGCCCGCGATCATCATCGCGGGCTACCGGCGGGCGCTGACGCATCCGATGTGCGCGGGCTTTTCGGTGATCGGCGGGACGACGTTCGCCGGCCTTTTCGCTTATGTGAACACCTCGCCCTTGCTCTTCATGCAGGGCTTCGGCGTGTCGAAGGCCGGCTTCGCCGGCCTGTTCGCCATCACCGCGTCCGGCGTGATCGTCGGCTCGACGATCAACACATGGCTCCTCAACCGCCACGCGAGGCCGCGGACCGTGCTGGACGTCGCGCTCTGCCTGATTTGCTGCGTCGCGATCGGACTCGTCGCGGTCAGCTTCGACGGGACGCGATCGCCGTTCGCAGTGGCGGCGTTGGTGATGATCTATATTTCGACCTTCGGCCTCGTCTTTCCAAACGTCGTGCATGAGGCGATTCACCCGTTGCCCGAGATCGCCGGCGTCGCATCGGCTGTCGTGCAGTCGATCCAGATGCTGTTCGGCGCGGTCGGCGGGGTGGCGGCCGCAGCGTTCTATCGGCACGGATCCCCGCTGTCGATCGGCCTCGTGATGAGCGTCGGGGCGATCTGCGCGCTCGCGCTCTATTTTGGCTGGCTCAGACCGCAGATCGAGGACTGATCGCCGCCCGCCGCTTTCATGCGTCCCGCTCCATGCCCTCGCGCGTGATTTCGAGCGCCAGCCACTCGTCCTCCGCCTTTTCCAGCTCCTCTCGGGCTTGGCCGTATCGAATCGTCGCCGCCTCGAAGGCCGCCGGATCGCGGCCGGCGAAGTCGGGGTCCGCGAGCTTCCCCTCGAGCGCGTCGAGCTCCCCGCGCAAAGCGTCCATTCGTTCGGGAAGCAGGTCGAGCGCGCGCTTTTCCTTGAAACTGAGCTTCCGTTTCGCCGTGGCCTGGCTTTTCGGCCGAACAGCCGCCCTGTCGCGCTTCTCCGCCGGCAGCGCGGCGAGCGGACCGGAAAGTCCATAGCCGCGCTGCGCGACCATGTCGGAATATCCGCCCGAATATTCAAGCCAGCGGCCGCCGCCCTCGCTGACGATCACGGATGTCGCGACGCGATCGAGAAAATCGCGATCGTGACTGACCAGCAGGATCGTTCCCTTGTACTCGCCGAGCAGCTCCTGCAACAGATCCAGAGTCTCGATGTCGAGGTCGTTGGTCGGCTCGTCGAGCACGATCAGATTCGACGGCGCCGCCAGGGCGATGGCGAGCGCCAGGCGGCCCCGCTCGCCGCCCGACAAGTTTTCGATCGGCGTGCGCGCCTGCTCGGGCCCGAACAGGAAGTCCTTCATATAGCCGACGACGTGGCGGCGCTCGCCGTTGATCGTCACATAATCGCTGCCGCCGCCGGTGAGAGCGTCGCGGAGCGTCACGGACCCTAGCAGCGAGGCCCGCTTCTGATCGAGCGTGGCCATCACCACGTTCGCTCCGATTCGAATCCCGTCCGCGTCGGGCGCCTGCGCTCCCGTCAGGAGATTGATCAGGGTCGTCTTTCCGGCGCCGTTGGCGCCGACGATCCCGATCCTGTCGCCGCGCATGACGCGCAGCGAGAAATCGCGAACGATCGGCCCTCCGTCATAAGACTTGGCGATTTTCTCGGCCTCGACCACGAGCGCGCCGGAGGCCTTGGCTTCCTGGGCGGGCATGTTCACGAGGCCGGCCGCGCGGCGCGCCTCCCGGCGACCGCGGCGCAGGCTCTCGAGCTCCGCCACCCGGCGCATGTTGCGTTTGCGCCGCGCCGTGACCCCGTAACGCATCCAGTGCTCTTCGGCGACGATGCGCCGATCGAGCTTGCGTCGCTCCGCCTCCTCCTCTTCGAGCTTCGCGTCCCGCCAGGCTTCGAAGGCGCTGAAGCCCCGGTCGATGCGATGGGTCGTCCCGCGATCGACCCAGACGGTCGCATTGGTCAGATCCATGAGCAGACGCTTGTCGTGGCTCACGAGCGCGATCGCCGAACGGCTTCCGGCAAGAAGGTTCTCCAGCCACTCGATCGCGATCAGGTCGAGGTGATTGGTCGGCTCGTCGAGCAGCAGGATGTCGGGTTCGGGACTCAAGACTCGCGCCAGGGCCGCTCGTCTGGCCTCGCCCCCGGACAGGGTCGCCGGGTCGGCGGAAGGATCGAGCCCGAGCTCGGTCATCATTGCCCGCGCCGCATGGGCGTCATCATGTTCGCCCAAACCGGCCGCCACGTAGTCCATCGCCGTCGCGTAGCCCGACATGTCCGGCTCCTGCGGGAGGAACGCCAGCCGGGCGGAGGGCTGCTGAAAGCGGGTTCCGCCATCCAGCGCCAAAAGCCCGGCCGCGATCCGCATCAGCGTCGATTTCCCCGATCCGTTCCGACCCACGAGAGCGATCCGGTCGCCTGGGGATATCGACAGCTCCGCCTTCTCGAACAGGGGCGCGCCGCCGAGCGTCAGGCCGATGTCACGCAATTGGAGAAGGGGGGGCATATGCTGTTCCCGATCAAGAGGCCGCCAGCGATAAAGGCTGGAGGCCCAAAGGGAAAGGCGGAGACCGACTGTGGGCGCGCCGACAAAGGACGGCTGGCCCAGCTTCATGTGGTTGCATCGACGCAGCGAACCTCATGCGGGTCCGGCCTCGCCATCGGCAAGATCATGCCGGCGGGGTTTTGAGGGAGCGGGGCTGAAAACGAGGACCGGTGCGAACCGAATCGCAGGCGCCTCCTTTGTGTTCCGCAAGAGCGCCTCACGCTGATGTCAGTTCCGCCCTCACGCCGCCTCGAGCGCCAGCCCCTGCGCCGCGCTGGCGAAGCGCAGACGCCCAGCGCGCAGCATGGCGTTCACGTGGGCGAGGGCCTCGCCGAAGGCGAAGGTCATCTGGTGCGGGTCGTCGATCTTTCGCCCGAAGATGACCGGCACCAGGTCGGCCACCGTCTGCGGGTTGACCTTGCAGGCCTCGAGAATGGCGAAGCATCGCGCCTCATGATGGGCGATGAGCTCGTTTGCGCGCGCGCTCAAGCCCACGAACGGCAGGTTGTGGCCGGGAAGCACGAGGACGTCCTCCGGCAGTGTAACCTTGAGCTTCTCGAGCGAGCGCAGGTAGAGGCCGAGCGGATCGCCGTCCGGGTCCATCGCCTCGACGCTGACGTTGGGCGAGATCTTCGCCAAGATCTGATCGCCGCAGAGGACGAGATTGTCCTCGGCCGAATAGAGCATGACCTGCTCGGGCGAATGGCCGGCGCCGGTCATCACCTCGAACTCGCGCCCGCCGACCTTGATCCTGTCTTCCGCGACCAGGCGCAGAAAAGTTCTCGGCGGCGTCGACACCATGCGCAGATAATTCAGTCCGTGGCCGAGCAGGATTTCCGTTCCTTCTTCGGAGAGGCCGTGCGAGCGGTAGAAAGAGCGATAGGGCTCGGACCTGAGGCCCTGCGGATCGAGGCGGATGGTGAGGGCGATGAGGTACTCCGTATGGCTCATCGCGAGGGAGAGGTCGAACTGTTCGCAGAGCCATCCGGCAAGACCGATGTGATCGGGATGGAAGTGGGTGGCGGTGATGCGGGTCAGCTTGCGTCCGGCGAGCGGCCCGTCGAGCAGCGCCCCCCAGGCGGCGCGCGAGGCGGCGTTGTCGATCCCCGTGTCGATAAGCGCGAGCCCATCGCCGTCCTCGATGAAATAGATGTTGACGTGATCGAGCCGGAACGGCAGCGCGAGGCGCGCCCAGAAAATCCCCGGGCGAACCTCGATGACCTCGCCCATCTTCGGCGGCGCCGGATAAGGAAACTGCAGCGTCTCGGACATCGCTCGAGTGAGCATGACCTCTCCTTCATTCTCATTCGAGCGGCGAAAAGCGAGGCGCCTCCGCCGCGTCCAGCCGCCCATCGGCGCCCCGCCGATAAATGCCCCGCGCGGTGTTGTGGGGATGGGAGGCCGCTTCCGCAAGAGTCAGCACCGGCGCGAAACAGGTGTCGCCGCCTTCGAGCAGCGAGCGCCACTCCGCGCTCGGCCGGCTCAGGAACAACTCGCGGAAGCGATCCTTCAGCGCCGGCCATTTGTCCATGTCGTACTGCGCCTTCGGATCGACGTCCGCAAGCCCGAGCCTTTCGAGGAGGTTTGCGTAGAACTGCGGCTCCAGCGCGCCGATCGTCACGTAGCGGCCGTCGGCGCAGCGATAGGCGTCGTAGAAGGGCGAGTCGTGGAAGATGCTCGGGCGCGGTCCGTCCAGCATGCTGTCGGCGCGCGCCCAGAGCGCGATGCCGCAGAGAGCCGCTGTGACGTCGACGATCGCCGCGTCGACGACGCAGCCCTTGCCGGTCCGGCTCGCGGCGAAGACGGCGCTCACCAGGCCGAAGGCGAGTCCCAGCGCGCCGCCACCGTCGCCGAGCACGGTCGGAGGCGCGATCGGCGCGCCTCCGGGGCGCTGGGTGAGCGACAGCGCGCCGCTCAGCGCCAGGTAGTTGAGGTCGTGCCCGGCCGAATGCGCCAGCGGTCCGGACTGGCCCCAACCGGTCATGCGTCCGTAGACGAGACGCGGATTGCGCCTCGCGCAGTCGGCGGGGCCAAGGCCGAGCCGCTCCATGACGCCCGGCCGGTTGCCCTCGATCAGCGCGTCGACGCCCTCGATGAGTGACATCGCCTCTTCCACCGCCTCGAGCCGCTTGAGGTCGAGCGCAAGAACGCGCTTGCCGCGCCGCAGCGGGTCGCCGCCGGCCGCGGGGTCGGGATTGCCGAGGACCGCCTTCGCCGGACGGACGACGGCGACGACCTCAGCCCCGTGATCGGCCAGCATGCGGCCGGCCAGCGGTCCTGGGCCGATGCCCTCGAACTCGATGACTTTGAGGCCGGCGAGCGGACGGATCATAAAGAAGCCACTTCCCGGAACAAGTCAGTAGGGGATCAGTGTACACGGACGCCCGGAAGACGACAGCGGCCTCTGTGTCCAATCGAATTGGTCGGCGACTTGCGGAAGACCGGATCACCCGCCGAAGATGACGCGCTTGAAACGGCGGCTGGCGATGGCGAAATAGACGATGCCGATAATGAGCATGGCGACCATCGGCCGCCACACCAGCGTCACGTCGGCGCCGCGGAAGAGCACCGCCTGGGAGAAGGCGACGAAGTGCGGGGTCGGGCTGATCGTCTGCATCACATATTGCAGCCAGACCGGCATGCTCTCCATCGGCGTGCTCGAGCCCGAGAGGATCAGCCGATCGAAGCGCGCTGCCGACGGGTCCCCATGGTCATCACTGAAGGAGCGCCGCCGTCTGGCGGGCGATGAGTCGCTCCTCGTCGGTGGGGACGACCCATACCGCGACGGAGGAGTCATCGGCGCTGATCAAGCCGTCGCCGCGCTTGTTGCGTTCGGGATCGAGGACCGCGCCGAGCCATTGCGAGCCCTCGATGACCTCGGCCCGGGTCAGGACGTCGTGCTCGCCGATGCCGGCGGAGAAGACGAGCGCGTCGAGGCCGCCCAGCGCCGCGGCGAGCGAACCGAGCTCCCGCACGATGCGATAGACGAAGAGCGAGATGGCCTCGCGAGCCGCCGGATCGGATGAGGCGCGAAGAGCGCGCATGTCCGACGAAACGCCGGAGACGCCAAGCAGGCCGGAGCGACGGTAGATCAGGTCTTCGATCGCGGCGGCGTCCATGCCGTGCGCCTGCATCATGTAGAGGATCACGCCCGGATCGATCGCCCCGCAGCGCGTCCCCATCATGAGGCCGTCGACCGCGGTGAATCCCATCGTCGTCGCAACGCTGCGGCCGTCCTTCACCGCACACAGGCTCGCGCCGTTGCCGAGATGCGCGAAGACGACGCGCGCCCTGGCGAGCTGGGGTGCGAGTTCGGCGAGCCGCGCCGTGAGAAACTCGTAGGAGAGGCCATGAAATCCGTAGCGCCGAACGCCGGCGTCGGAGATCCGCCGGGGCAGGGCGAACTCCTGGGCGAGATGCGATTGACCGCGATGGAAGGCCGTGTCGAAGCAGGCGACTTGGGGCACATGCGGCGCGGCCTTCAGGATCGTGCGAATGGGGGCGAGGTTGTGCGGCTGATGGAGCGGCGCCAAGGGAATGAGCTTCGAAAGGTCGTCGAGCACGGCTTCGGTCATTCGCACGGGCCTGTCATAGCGCAGGCCGCCGTGCACCACCCGGTGGCCGAAGGCCACCACCGAGCCTCCCTTGGTCAGCTCTCGGCCGGCCTCGAGAATTTGCCGCGTCGCGGCGTCGTGAGCATAGCCCTGGGCCGGCAAGGCGCGATCCTCGACGATCCGATCCTCGGCGTCTTCGATCCTCAGATGCGGCTTGACGCCGATCCCCTCGATCTGCCCGCGGAAATGCCGGCGCTCCTCTTTGCTGGCCTCGTAAATCGCGAACTTCACGCTCGAAGAGCCGGCGTTG
>DASRSL010000186.1:0-3153 GCA_035656495.1 Roseiarcus sp. | reverse complement strand
CAACGACCGCCTCCACCACCCGCTTGCGAAGATCATCGGAAACCGCCATCCCCGCCGCCTCCTTCCCGCGGCGGGGATCATGAATCAGAATTCAACCGATTCGGGAATCCCCCACTCGATTCAGTCCGTTCGGATACCGCTTAGCTTAGTTCGGTGTCCGCCCATGAGCAGACGCCGCACGGCAGCACCGAGCGTCCGTCGGGCGCGGGGGAACGGTCTGGACACGGAGGATCGTTCGATTGAGCGAGGGCCAAGCCCACGCTCGAGCCTAGAGCCGCTGCCAAGACCACGGCCAACTTCAAGCAGTTTCCGCTTCTGCCGAACGCTTCGCTCATTTCTCTTTCCTCCTTCTTTTTTTAATTTCTCGGCGCCGCCGAATGCTTCTGGGTTACCAGCATTGAAACTGGTGTTCCCGAGAGGGAACGTCATAACCCACCTTCGCGCTGCGCGCTTGGCGAGACGTTGGCAATACTAAAGGGGTCGTTGGCACAGGCGCGTCCGCCCCGCCGTGCTTCGATTGCCGCACAGGCTCGCGCAGCGCGCCCGACCACCTACCCGCGCATCCTGCCCCTGGATTGGGTCGACCTTGAAAGTTCACAAGGGCCGACTCCGGCCTTCGACTTACGAAGCTGCGAACTTGCGTCAAGAAAAGGGTATCGTTGGCGTCGTCCTTGCCGTCCGGCGATGTCGCTGCCCAGGCACATAAAGTTCCGCGGTCGAAAGTGGACGGGCCTCATGAGCGGCGCAATTATCTCTTGAGGTTGCCTAAGTTTGTGCTGTTTCTGTTCTCACAACCGACGACTCGCCGACCAGGCATTCCGGCGTTGCACTACTCGGGCTGGAAGAGGGGAGAGGGGGAGGGAAGGGGGTCACGAAATGCGCCGCTGAGACTTTGAAAACATTTACCTCAGAAAAAGGAAGTGAAAGGAGATGCAAGCGTCTCGCGCCCCTTTCAGGCGAAACAGCCTCTCCACCAAGTCGCGGAGCGGTTCTGCAAATTCTGTCGCGGCGGGCCGGGCGACAACAGTCTGGTCAAGGCTCGATGACTTGTCTGAATCTCCTAAGCCTTTGACTCGGAGGTTGCTCGCAATGGCGTGTGTCGCTCGCCCTCCGCCTTACCAAATCCTGTCCCGACGTCCATATTCGGGTTCCCGCGCTCCACGAGGCTGCCGCTTTTGTCCAAACTGAACCGCATCCGAATGAGTGGGCGCAGTCTCCCGCGTCCGGGCGAGCGACAGTGACCGTGATCTCGCCCGCGACCGCGAAAGGACGCGCTGGCGAAACGATCCCACCGTGCGGCGCTCTGCCCGCGCGTGCGCCCGCCTCGCGATCCTCAAAAGCCGACTTCCAAAACCTGTTCCACCCCGCGGTCGCCGCCTGGTTCGCAAAAACCTTCCGCGCTCCGACCGCCGCCCAGTCCGGCGCCTGGCCCGCGATCAAGGCGGGACGCCACACCCTGATCGCGGCGCCGACCGGCTCCGGCAAGACGCTGTCGGCCTTCTTGGCCGCGCTGGACGACCTCGTATGCCAGGGCCTCGAGGGAACGCTGACCGACGAAACTCACGTCGTCTATGTTTCGCCGCTGAAGGCGCTGTCGAACGACATCCATCGCAACCTCGAGTCGCCTCTCGCGGGCATCCGGAGCGAGCTGGCGGGCCTTGGCTTGCCCGACGTGGAAATCCGCACATGGGTCAGAACCGGCGACACGGCGCCGGCCGAGCGCGCCCGCATGCATCGCAAACCGCCGCACATCGTGGTGACGACTCCGGAATCGCTCTACGTCCTGCTCGGCTCGGAGTCGGGCCGCAAGATGCTGGCGACGACCCGCTCCGTCATCGTCGACGAGATCCATGCGCTCGCGCCGAACAAGCGCGGCGCGCATCTCGCGCTGTCGCTCGAGCGTCTATCTGCTCTGTGCGGCGACAAACTGCTGCGCATCGGGCTCTCCGCGACGCAGAACCCGATCGGCGCCGTCGCCAACCTTCTGGCGGGCGACGCGCCGGACGGCAAGCCGGCGGAGGACGTGGCGATCGTCGACGCCGGGCATCAGCGCCCGCGCGACCTTGCCATCGAGGTTCCGGACTCCCCGCTCGAGGCGGTGATGTCCAACGAAGTATGGACCCAGGTCTATCGCCGCCTCGCGGAGCTGATCGAGAGCCATCGCACGACGCTCGTCTTCGTCAATACGCGGCGCATGGCCGAGCGGGTCGCCCGCGAACTCACGGAGCGCCTCGGCGAAGACGCCGTCACCGCGCATCACGGCAGCATGGCAAAGGAGCGCAGGCTCGCGGCCGAGCAGCGGCTGAAGCGGGGCGAGCTCAAGGCCATGGTGGCGACGGCCTCGCTCGAGCTCGGCATCGACATCGGCGAGGTGGAGCTCGTCTGCCAGCTCGGTTCGCCCCGGTCGATCGCGACGTTTCTCCAGCGGGCCGGCCGTTCCGGCCACGCCGTCGACGGGACGCCCAAGGGGCGCCTCTTTGCCCTGTCGCGCGACGATCTCGTCGAGTGCGCGGCGCTGCTCGACGGCGTCCGGCGCGGCGAGCTCGACCTTTTGACGATCCCCGAGAAGCCGCTCGACGTTCTGGCGCAGCAGATCGTCGCCGAAACGGCCGCGCGCGATTGGCCGGAGACCGCGCTCTTCGACCGCCTGCGGCGCGCCTGGCCTTTCCGCAAGCTGGCGCGGGAGGAATTCGACTCCGTCGTGCGGATGCTGGCGGAAGGTTTTGCGACGCGCCAGGGCCGGCGCGGGGCGCTCATCCATCGCGACGCGGTCAACGGCATCCTGCGCGGTCGCAGGGGCGCGCGAACGACGGCGCTGACCTCCGGCGGGACGATCCCCGACACCGCCGACTACCAGGTGCTGCTCGAGCCCGAGAACGCCATCATCGGGACCGTCAACGAGGATTTCGCCGTCGAGAGCATGGCGGGCGACATTTTCCAGCTCGGCAACGCCTCCTACCGCATCCAGCGGGTCGAGCGCGGGACCGTGCGGGTCGAGGACGCGAAGGGCCAGCCCCCCAACATTCCCTTCTGGCTCGGCGAGGCGCCCGGCCGCACCGACGCGCTGTCGTTCGCGGTCTCCCGCCTTCGCGTCGAGGTCGAACAGCGGCTGCGCGCCGACACCGCGCGACATTCGGTCCGTCAGTGGCTGGA
>DASRSL010000185.1:0-8083 GCA_035656495.1 Roseiarcus sp. | reverse complement strand
ATTGGGGCTGGCTGGATGCGCTCGTCGGCCGGCTCGACGACGACTTCGTTCAGGCGGTCCACGAGCGGCCCGAGCCCCAGCAGCGCCCGGCGCTCGATAAGCTGTTCGACTGATGCGCTATCTCCTGGACGCGAATGTCGTCATCGCGCTCTTGAACGACGCCTCCTCCAAAGCCGCGAAGCGTGCGCGACGCGTTAAGCCCGGCGACGTGGCGATCTCCGCCATCGTGGCGCATGAACTCTTCTATGGCGCCTTCAAGAGCCAACGGACGGAGCGAAATGTCGCCCTCGTCGACGCGCTCCGCCTCATCGTGCTCGAGTTCGACAAAGAGGATGCAAGGCGGTCCGGCCAGATACGTGCGCTGTTAGCCGGCAAGGGACGCCGATCGGCCCCTATGAGGTGCTGATCGCCGGACAAGCGATCGCGCGCAACCTGACGCTCGTCACTCACAATACGCAGGAATTCCGCCGCGTGCCGGGATTGCGGCTCGAGGATTGGCAAAGCTGATCATGTGTTTCGCCCTTAGTCGCTGGCGCTCCAGGCAGCCGCGGTGAGAGCGCCGCGGCGTTCATCGCGAGCGCCCTCGCGGGCCTGTACGGCGCCGGGCAGGCGCTCTACGGATTTTCGGCAGGGAATTCTGCGCCATTCACGCGTCGATGAAACTGATCTGTCTCAACACCTGGGGAGGGCGCGCGGGCTCGGAAAAGCTCCTCGCCTTTCTCGATACCCACCGCGACGCGGACTTCGTCTGCCTGCAGGAAGTCTGGTCGGCGCCCTACGAGAACATGGAAGGGGCTCCCGCCGGCGGCGTGGGCCTCGTCCACGCCGAGATCATGGTGTTTGGCAAGCAGGAGATCAGCGCGCTTTTGAGCGGCCATGAGGCTTACTTCCACCCCCATCATCTCGACGACTATGGTCTTCTGACCATGGTCTCGAAGGGCCTGAGGGTCGTGGAGGCTGGCGACGTCTTCGTTCACCGGGAGCGCGGTTACGTGCCTGAGGGCGACATCGGCCTGCACGGCCGGAATGTCCAGTTCGTGACGGTCGAGGCGTCCGAGGGCCGCTTCAGCGTGATGAATTTCCACGGCCTGTGGAACGGTCGGGGCAAGGGCGACAGCGAGGAGCGTATTGCGCAATCGCGGCGCATTCTCGATTTTCTCGGCGGGCGAAAGGGGCCCTTCGTGTTGTGCGGCGATTTCAACCTTCTGCCGGAGACGGACAGTCTGCGGATGCTCGAGGCGAGTGGACTACGCGACCTAGTCGTGGAATATGGCGTCGCCTCGACCCGCACGCGCCTGTACGCGGGGCCGGAGAAGTTCGCCGACTACATCTTCGTCAGCGATGGCGTAAGATTGCGTGATTTCCGCGTCCTGCCCGATGAAGTGTCGGATCACGCACCGCTCCTGCTCGAGTTCGCCTGACCGAGGCCAGGTTGCCGGCCTCCCTGGTGGGGGCGAGGAAGCTCCTGTTGGATGGCATGGACTCCATGCGTCAGAAGCAGATCGAGCGTCAATCTGCCCGGACTCGGCCTATCCTGTTTCCTTTCAAAAACTCCCTGTTCCGCGGCAAAAACCCCCTGTTCAGCCCGAGAAAGACCCCTGTTCCGCGGAAAACAGGGCGCTTTGATGCAACCCATTGAAATAGCATTCAGTATTTCGACGCGCCTCCACCGCTGGAGGCCGATGGAGACTGGAATCGTTGAAGAATCCCGATCTCGCTGTCAATAACAGGGAGATTGGGCGGCAAGGCGCGTCGCCTTGCGGGGGGACTCATGCTCAGCGCGCCGAGCGCCAATCTGCTGCCAGTTAAGGCGCATCTTCCGCGATCGGAAAATCGCCGTGCGAGTAGCTGCTCGACTTCGAGGGTGGCTCGATCAACAGCAAGTCGTTTGCGGACCGCGAGACGGAGACTAGCTGAACTTGAAAAGTCCGCCCATGATGTTGCGCAGGAAGTCGGGCTCCTGACCGCCGGTCGGAGTGGTTCGGGAGACGTAGTCGAACACCTTGCCGTCCTGCATGCCGTAGTTGGCGACACGCGAGACCTTGCCGCCCTTGTCGAAATAGATCGCAAGCACGTGTTGATCGGTCATCTGCACGGGCATGAAGGCGAGAGCCCGGTGCATCTTCTGGCCGATATAGTACCAGGCGTCGCCGCCGACGGTCGACGTCGTCGAAGGGGTTCCGAGCGTGGACAGGGCCTGCTCCTTGGTGGTGGCGCCGACCTTGATCTGCGACACCGTTTCCGGATCGACCTGATAGCCGCGGTCGAAATCGCCGTCATAGCCGAGGCATCCGCCGAGCGCCGTCCCCAGCGCCAAAGCCCCGCCGAGCGCGACCCCACGCAAGGCGCGATTGCAGCCTTCCGGCATTCTGCCCATTCACCCTCTCCGCCTCGTTGAGCCTCTTTTTGCTTGCCAGCTCGACCGCGGATGCCTAACCCGGGCGGCTGAACAAATGCAAGCCGCCGCAAGAACATGCCGCGGCCGGTCAAGGCCGTCTGATGGTTTTCGCCCGATGGCACGCGCGGCGCGCCAGCAGAGCCCTCATTGAGCAACTTCGCGGCGAGATCGTGGCGGCCGCCCGCCGCCCCGCTCTGTACGAGGCGCTGGGCGCGCCCGACCGGATCGATGGGCGATTCGAGCTCCTCGCTCTGCATGTCGGGCTCGTCCTGCGGCGGCTCGTTGCTATCGGCGGCATTGGACACGATATGGCGCAGGAACTGATCAACAGCGTTTTTCTCCATTTCGACGATACGCTGCGCGAGATGGCGTTGAGCGACGTGGCGGTCTCGAAGCGACTGAAGGCGATCAGGGAGGCGTTCTATGGCCGGAACGCCGCCTACGCCGCCGCGCTTGATTCGGGTTCGCGGTCAGCCCTGGAAGCGGCGCTGGCGCGAAACGTCTATGGCGCTCCGAACGGATCGCCTGGGACCCGGGCCCTCGCCGACTACGTCGCCGCCGTCGACGCGGGGTTGGCCGAGATCCCGCTCGAAACCTTCGCGACCGGCCGTTTTCGCTATCCGGAAGGCCAGATCGCGTCCCGAGGTTAAAATGCAAGAAGCTCCCTTGAGCCGGGTGATGCGGGTCGACTCTCTGCCGAAGGAAGGCCAGATTGTTACGATCGAAGCCAACGCGGAGGAGCGCGAAGCACTGGCGGCCTTTCTCAACCTGCCCTCGATCGAGGCGCTCGGCGCGTCGCTGGCGCTCGCGCCTTCGGGGAGCCGCGTCCGGGTGACCGGCGCGGTTCACGGCGAATTGATCCAGGTCTGCGTCGTATCGCTCGAGCCCTTCCCGACGACGGTCGACGAGGAGGTCGACGTCCTTTTTGCTCGGCGCGCCGAGGGCGGGGCGGCGCGCAGAGCGGCCGCGGAGCCGCAGACGTTCTCGATGACGGACAAGGGCGAACCCGATCCGATCGTCGACGGCAAAATCGATCTCGGCGCGCTGACAGCGGAGTTCTTCGCCCTCGGCCTCGATCCCTATCCGCGCAAGCCGGGCGAGTCGTTCGAATCGCCCGAACAGCCCGAGGCGACCGTCTCGCCATTTTGGGCGCTCGCCTCCCGGGCCGATAAGAAGCCCGGTTGACAGCAAGCTCGAAATCCGCCGGACGGTCCGAAAGCGGGCTCGGAGAGGGCGACAGACAGGCCGTGATTCGGCCCGGTCCAGGCGGTTTTCCGGGGAATGGCGGCTGCGCCTCGACTCGATCGGCGTTGCCTTGCGCGGCGGAGACGCTATTGTCCGGCGCGCCGGGCGCCGCACCGGCGCCGCCGGGGCGCGTTCGGACGAGAGAATGGCGAGCGACATCCGCATAGCGCTTGACGCGATGGGGGGCGACAGCGGGCCCTTCGTCGTCGTACCCGGCGCGGCGATGGCCCTCGAGCGCCGGCCGGATCTCCGCTTCTTGTTCTATGGCGACGAGAACGCGGTGACCCCGCTCATCGCCGCCCGCCCCCGGCTCGCGGAACGGTCGCAGGTCTTTCACGCCAGCGTCGCGGTCAAGATGACCGACAAGCCGAGCCAGGCCCTGCGGACGGGCAGGCGGGTGTCGTCGATGTGGCAGGCGATCGAGGCGGTCAAGACCGGGGAGGCCGACTGCGCCGTCTCGGCGGGCAACACCGGCGCCCTGATGGCGATGGCGAAGTTCTGCCTGCGCACGATGACGCCGATCGACCGCCCGGCGATCGCAGCGCTCTGGCCGACGCTGCGGGGGGAGTCGATCGTCCTCGACGTCGGAGCGACGATCGGCGGCGACGAGCGCCACCTCGTCGATCTTGCTGTGATGGGGGCGGCGATGGCGCGCATCGTGTTCGACATCGACAGCCCGACGATCGGCCTCCTCAACATCGGGATCGAGGAGATCAAGGGAGTCGAAGCGGTCAAGGCTGCGGCGCGCATCCTGCGCGAGGCCGGTCTCCCCCATATGCGCTATCACGGCTTCGTCGAGGGCGACGATCTCGGCAAGGGCGCGGTCGACGTGTTCGTCACCGAAGGCTTCACCGGCAACATCGCGCTGAAGACCGCCGAAGGGACGGCGCGACAGCTCGGCCAATATGTGCGCGACGCCATGAGCCACAGCATCATGTCGCGGGTCGGCTTCCTGTTCGCCCGCAAGGCGCTCGCGGCGCTGCGCGAGCGCATGAGCCCGCGGGCGAGCGGAGGGGTGTTTCTCGGACTTGACGGCGTCGTCATCAAGGCCCATGGCGGCGCTGACGCCGACAGCTATGCCGGCGCCATCGAACTGGGCTACGACATGGTCCGCCAGGAACTGCTCGCCAAGATTCGTGACATGATCGCTCTCGCCGACCCGGGACGGCCGGCCGCCGCGCCCTCGCAGGCCGCCGCGCCCTGAACCGGAACCCCATGACCGCCATTCTTCGTTCCCGCGTGCGCGGCGTCGGCGCCGCCCTTCCGGCCCGCATCGTGACCAATGACGAACTCGCGCGCTCCGTCGACACGTCGGACGCCTGGATCCGACAGCGGACCGGGATCAGACAGCGCTATGTGGCGGGCGAGGGCGAAACCACCTCGACGCTGGCGACAGCGGCGGCGGAGCGGGCGTTGCGCCATGCGGGCCTCGCGGCGGCCGACATCGACCTCGTCATCGTGGCGACCTCGACGCCCGACTACACCTTTCCCGCAGTCGCCACCCAGGTGCAGGCGAATCTCGGCATCGTCGAGGGCGCGGCGTTCGACCTGCAGGCGGTCTGCACCGGCTTCGTCTACGCCCTCGCGACGGCGGACAAGTTCCTCCTCTCGGGGCCGCACAAGCGGGCGCTGGTGATCGGGTCGGAGACGTTTTCGCGCATCCTCGACTGGAGCGACCGCTCGACTTGCGTGCTGTTCGGCGACGGGGCGGGCGCGATCGTGCTGGAGGGGCTCGAGAGCGACAGCTCAGCCGATTCGCGCGGCGTGATCGCCTCCCGGCTCAGGTCGGACGGACGCCATCGCGCCAAGCTCTACGTCGACGGCGGCCCGTCGGCGACGCAGACCGTCGGCCATCTGCGCATGGAGGGCAAGGAGGTGTTCCGCTTCGCCGTCGGAATGATGGCGGAGGTGATCCAGGGTTGCCTCGCCGACGCCGGCCTGACCGCCGAGGCGATCGACTGGTTCGTGCCGCACCAGGCCAACCGCCGCATCATCGACGCGACGGCGGACCGGCTCGGCATCGCACGAGACAGGGTGGTGGTCACCGTCGACCTGCACGGCAACACCTCCGCCGCCTCGATCCCGCTCGCGCTCGCCCAAGCGGTCAAGGACGGACGGATCCGCGAGGGCGACCTCGTCATGATCCAGGCGATGGGCGGCGGCTTCACCTGGGGCGCGGCGCTGATCCGCTGGTAGGCTGGCGAATCCGTCGCCGAGTCCACGAATTGATGACGTTACGCGCCAAAGCCTGCAACCTCGCGGCCTTTTTCAGGCGACGTTTCTGAAGGCCGAGAAAACGAAAACCGCAAGCCGCAGCGAAGCAGCGGCAGTGCGTGCGCTTTCCAAATGTTGTGGATTCGAAGCTTGCGAGCCGCTACCTCTTCCGGCACGAATCCAGGGATTTCAGGGCCTTGCGGCGCCATTTGCGAGCGACTCCACTTGACCGCCAGGTCCTGCACCGCGATCGGACGACCAAGACGCCGCATTTCATCCGCGCTGCGCATCGACCGGTCGGTTGCGACGGGCGGCCGGTGGAGCGGCTTCGGCGGAACCGGACAATCCGGCGACCCCGTCAAAAGAACAAATATAGAACACTCCCGCAACCTTGGCAAGCAATTGTTTCTTGAGCAACTTGGGAGCTGCCCTCGCCTTGGGTTTTCTGCGTGCAGCGGCTCTTGCCGAAGGCCCTCCAGAGGGGCAGGGACTGCTTTCCGAGCGGCCAAGAGAGAGAATGACCGAATGAGACGGCTGGAGTTATGCTTGCCCAAGCCAGCCTGGCGTCGCCTTCGGATGATGATGGAACAGGAGAATATTGATGAGCGTGTTGCCTCGGGTCACGGATTTCACAAGGGAGCGAATCGCTCGCGAATTCGACGATTTGGGACCCGACATCTGCATGGCCGGAATTCGAAAGGATCTCGATCGACACAATCCCGAGCTGTTGGAGATGGCGATCAAATGGGCGCGCGAAGCGAAAGGCGGCGAGAGGCTGCTTACGGCGTTCGGCATGTTTTATCGATTGCTGGCGGCGGAGACTCTCGCTCCGCTTGAATCTCGCGCCCTTAGTCCGCTGCCTCGGGTTTCCTCTGCAACCCGCGACGCAATCGTTGCACGCATCGATCGGATTGGAGACGAGGAATTCAGCCGCGAGGCGATCAACAATCTTGAAGCCGCAAATCCCGAACTCCTTCAAATGGCGCATAACTTCGCGTCGGAGCGGGGGGATTACGCCCACACAATGCAAGGCTTTGCCTTGCTTCATGAGGCGCTCCTGGCCCAGTGGAAGAGCGACCGTCGCACGCCGCACTGACACCGCCGCGGCGGCGCACGCCCGCGAAAAACGAGAATCCTGACGGTCGTCAGGGCGCTGTGGCTCAGCGGCGTTTAGCAGGGTTTGTCTGCGCTCGCCCAATCACGTCGAGTCGGTCGGCGATATCGGGCGAAGCTGGTCGAGACGATGATCATGGGGTGGTCTCGTCCCTTGGGTTCGGGTGAGGTCGGAGGAAGCAGAAAGGCGCGTGGAACAGATCATGCGCGATGGGGGGCGCTGAGGCGGTTCGCGTCCACGAAATTACACTCGACAAGCCTTTGAGCGACATCCTACTCGCCGATATCGTAGGCGACGCGTTAAGGCCCGGCCTTTTGACGGTCGTCAGCTCAAATAGCCACCACAGGAGGCATATTTCATGAGGACCACAAGTTTATACTGCAATTCGGTCCTCGTCTTGGCGGTCATAGTCTTCGTGTTGACACCCTCTCGCGCATCGACACAGGAAGTCGGCCTCGTCGCGCCCGACGCCAAGGAGGTTGCAAAAGGCTACCGCGCCCGCGCGCTCAAGCTCAAATCCGTCGTCAATGACAAGGGCGAGATCATTGGTCAAATCGACGATTTCATCTTCGGACGGGACAATGGACCGGTGTTCGCCGTTCTGGCTGTCGGCGACTTCGTCGGGCTCGATGGCGAACTGGTCGCCGTCCCGTTCCGCAGCCTCAAGCTCAATGAATCTTCGGGCAACATCGTGCTCCCCGGCGCGAGTCGCGCAGCTCTGCAGAAGCTACCGGTGTTCCTCTACAATCGCTGAACCGAGAATTGCTTCACCTGGGTGACGATGACGGTGCCTGCGAGAGATCGAGTTATTGATCTCAGGCCTCACTAGGAAAGAGCCGGGAATCGCGGTTGTTCGCCAAAGATCGAGAAATCCTGACGATCGTCAGGGCGCTGCGGCTCAGCGGCGTTTAGCAAAGTTTGTCTGCGCGCGCGACTCCGACGAGTCGGCGCAGGTCGATACGTAGACCATGGGAGAATCCGATGAAATCCGACACCGACATTAAGCGCGACGTTGAGGCCGAGCTGCGATGGGATCCGGACATTGATGCGACCGATATCGCCGTCGCGGTCAAGGGGGGCGTGGTGGCTCTAACTGGCTTTGTGCGCAGCTA